>JAOAET010000031.1 GCA_026416665.1 Candidatus Omnitrophota bacterium
CGCGGTATGCGCTTATCTAGTCCAAATTCTTTTTCTGTATCCGAAAGTGCAACTATACCGAACCATTCTTCATTCATATTCATATTTCTCGGTGCCTCTATATCAAAGTAGTAACTGCCGTTTGACCAATTGGACTCGGTATCGTGCTTCGATAATCCCTCATAATCCGTTGGATTATGTTTCCACCACTCATCGGTCCATTCAAACATTGTACCCCCCAAACAGTTACCTTCACCCTTTCTAGAACTAGCCAAATTATCAAATATCTGACGCCACTGCGCCTCTAAGAAAAAGGCCTGCATGTCCTGTGCTTCTTTTTGCTTTAAGGCATCATAAGCATCTGCACCAAATTCAGATAATAAAACTGGTCTATCAAAAGTTGCTTTAAGGGATTTAAAGAAATTACCAAAACTTTTCCCCCGATAAATAATGCAGGCAATTAAATCGACATCAGGACAATATTTTTGCGCTATGTCTAACATAATTAATTCACCGTTTCCTAAAGCTACCGGATGATTAGGGTCTATACGCTTAATTTCTTTTGCTAACTCATTCACAAAAGAATAGTAAATCTGTGCACGCATACATTTTTGTTTTTGAGGATCAGGCTCTTGGTCAATTTCAAGTGTTGACCAGGGATTAACATGGCCTAAACAAGAATAATTATTCTCATTTCCAAGTATCCATAACAAAACTCCAGGTTCATCTTTAAAGTTATTAACCATTTCCAAAACTTCTTTTTTAACTCGTTGGTGAAATTCCTTATCACCATAAAGGGGACAAGGATATTCCCAAAACCCTAACCAGTGTCCCAAAATTGTTCTGATACCAAATTGCTCATAAAAATCGCGAATTACTTGTCTAACTGCTTCAGGATTATCACCTGGTTTATAAACACGCACAGTATTTACTCCCATTTCTTTCATTAATTTGCCATCTACTAACCAGGGTTTATACGGGTCGCTCCACCAGTCGTAGTCATAGTTTTGCCCAATAGGAATAGGATTATAGCAGACACCTTTAACTATATAAGGCTTTCCTTCCACAATTAATTGATAACGGCTGGCTTTAAGAGATTTGATATAAACTTTCGGTTTAATCTTCTTAGCATAACTGGGAAAAGAAGAGAATAAAAACAGACTACAGGCTGCCAGAAGAATAATTCTGCAGCCTGTAGACTGGTATTTTTTTATTTCAATTTTATTCAAATTTAATTTCATCCAGATAAAAGGTTGCACCATCAGGATTTACATCTACGTTGGTTGCCCAGCAAAATCCACCGATGATATAGGACATATCTTTGCCTTTTAAATCAATGGTGTATTGCTTCCACTCTTTAGTCAGAATAACTGGTCCAATGGAAGCAGAATCAGAATCAGAATATTCTCCCATAATCCCACCGACCTTAAACTCTTCAATGCGCTCTCCTCCTTTGGCTCCACGCGCCCAGAAAGTAAGCTTCTGTGCTTTAGAAAGGTCATATCCTTTATCTATAGTGCCCCAATTATTGGCAGGATGTTGCCAAAATATACCTGCCCAACGCGCACCATTTGAGACTTTACCTGTATAAATAATCTTGATACAGGTATCTCCTAGGTAAGGATCTTCTTTACAAGCTCCATCATACTTAATATCGCCGTAATCTCCCATCCAACCCGAAGGTACAAAATGATTCTTAATTGACCCGCTATCAGCATAGACATAAAAAGGCATTGATTCTTGTCTTTTGCCTTCTGGTTTAATGGTAGGATCTGCTTCAAATTTGATGTCATCGAGATAAAAAGTTGCTCCATTGGGATTCTGATCAGCAGTAGCTACCCAGGAGAAACCTCCACTAATATAGGAAAGGTCTTTACCTGCTAAATTTACAGTGTATTGCTTCCAGGTATCCGTCAATTCAATTGGTCCAACTTCTACTACCGTTGAATCTGGATAAGCCATTTTGGTTCCGATTCCTCCTACTACGACCTTTTGTAGAATCTCTCCTCCCTTAGCTCCTCGTGCCCAGAAAGTAAGCTTAGTCATCCCTGTTAAATCAAATCCACCTTTTTTACTTCCCCAGTTATTTGGTGGATTCTGCCAATAAACACCTGCCCAACCCTGCTGTTGAGATTTTTTGGCAGTATAGACAAACTGAATGCAGGTAGTACCCGAATAAGGATTATCTGTAGATTGATCATTAATCTTAATATCACCATAGTCTCCCATCCATCCTGAAGGAGCATAATGATTTTCCCGTGCGCCCTTATCTTTGTAAATCCAAAATTCCTTTACCTGCTCATTGGCAGCTTTAGTCTGGGCATAACCTAGTGGAATTACTAGAACTAATGCAAGAAATAACGCGATTATTTTTTTCATCTTCCTTCTCCTCCTTGTTAAATTAAATTTATTTTATGGTATTTAACTAACCCGTTATTATTTTACTGCCTCCTTTCTTCCTCCTATCTAATTTTTCCATTCTTGTTTATATACTGTATAAGCCTTTCTTAATTGGCGTAAAAAAGGACTCATATTACCATCACCTTGACCACAAATCCCTAGCCATTCTTCGTGCATAGTTCCATCAGGAAACGGTCCAATCCAAGTTCCCTTGGTATCATGAATAGCAGGCTCATAACCTTTCCACCACTCATCTAACCATTCAAAAACAATGCCACCTAAGGCATTACCTGCTCCATCTTGAAACGCCATGTTCAACCTAATATCTTCCCAACATCCTTTATGGTAATCTGCCTGATATTCTTCTGCTTCTTCTAGAGATTTTCCTTCATAATATGCAGAACATCCGTATTCAGTGATAATAGCTGGTTTATCTGCTATCTCCTTAACCTGATACCAAAGCATCCCGAATCCATAATTGCCGCGGTAGGAGTTTGCTCCAAAAATATCAATATCTGGACAGTGTTTTCCGAACTTATCTAAGTATAGCACATCACCAGAACAAATTGCAACCGGATGATTTGGGTCTATTTCCTTAATTCTTCTTGCTACCTCATTTGCAAAAGCAAAAAATGCATCTGGTTCTTTATCTGCATTACAAGCATAACCATAGACATTCTCGTTACCCAAAAGCCAGAATAAAATAAAAGGTTCATCCTTATATTCTTTTACCATAGATAGTACGGAATTCATCATATTCTCTTTATGCTGAGGGTTATTATAATCTGTACCTGGATTCCACGGCGCACCAGAACCTAAGGCATACTTACCTAAAAAATCTCCCATAATAGTCATAATTCCGTATTCTTGGTATAGCCTACGCAAAAGTTCTTTGGAAGGTACTCGTGGATGATGATAGATACGAATAGCATTGACGCCCATTTGACGCATTAGTTCAAAATCGCCGATTGCAGGTTCATCTTGATCTTGCCGATTATTTTTATTCTTATCTACAAAGGAATCAAACGGACCGTCTATTTTGCCATTATTGTTAAAGTCATCATACATCCAATTAGTCATTGTTCCCTCATCAGGAGATTGACCAACTTTGGTTGGTGCATAAGTAATCCCTTTTAAAACAAACGGTTTTTCATCTACAATAAGTTGCCAATCACCTGTTTCGTATTGCTGCACGTAAACTCTACCTTTTCCTGACCGTTTTTTAATACTTAGTAATTCTTTTGAAGGTTTTGGTTTAAATTTCTCTAATAACGGATTAACTTTTACAAACCTACCGGGATTAGTAATTACAATGTCATTGGCTACATTGTTATCAAAACCGTTTATAATTTTAATCTGCGCATCTACTAATTTTAATCCTAATTGCGGATTCTTACGCAGAAGATAATGAATCTTAGCAATAGCTGCCTGTCCTATATACCAAGGGGTCTTAAAATATGTCCAACCATATGCACCAGGAAAATGCACGATAATAGCGTAATAACACTTAATAGCATGTTTAATTAATCCAGCTTTTTCTAAAATAAGAGCAGTGTAAAACAACTTTACCCCCTGTGGTTCAGAAGAAGTTGCCCATTTAAAAAAAGCTGCTTCTAAATCCTCAGAATGTACAAAATCCCAAAGGTCACCCTCTAGACGTTTCTGTTTTAGAGCTGTCTTAAATGCAGGGTCCCAACGTACTGAACTTGTATTAGGATAAATACCTTCACCTACTGCTATACTCAACCCTTCTTGATCTTTTATGATATAACGATACTGATCAGTACCCACATTAACAAACTCGCCATATTTAGAGTAATTTACAATATCTTCTTTCCCCGGGTCATAAAGCACTATCTTAGTTGGTTTTTGACTTACTTTTTTCTTGGGTTTCTCAATCTCAATAGAGCCACTTTCTAATTTTTTTATACTTTTTGCAGCTGCCTCAGCAATTACCCAATACCAACCGCGCGGATCCCAGGCTTGTGCACAAGGGTAGCGTTCAATGATGAGTTTAAAAATATTCTTTGCCTCTTCAATTTTGCCTTGCCGCATATAAGATTCTGCCTGAATAAAATAGGCAGTTGCTACATCATTTAAAATCTGCACTTTCTCTATCTCTTCTTTACCTTTGGGTAAAGCAGAAAGAGAAGCTTGTTGTTTATCTGCCTGATCTTTATAAAGCTCAATAATCTGCTGAGTAACCGCAAAAGTCTCTTCTACTTTTCTTTGACCGTGTAATAACCAAGCCTTATTTATTAGCTCACCTGAAGAAGGCATATCGTCTGATTGGGCAAAAGAATTTAATCGAAGAAAACAAAAAGAAGAAACTAAAAAAATTTGGGGAAAAATAAAAGAAAAAAATCTCTTTTTCAAAATGCCCTCCGTTAAAAAACTATCCAACAATTGCGCCCTGAGTTACTCCTTTGACAATGTATTTCTGCATCAATAAATATAGGATAATAATTGGCACAGCAGTAATAGTTAACCCTGCCATAAGCAAAGGATAATTAGTAAGAAATTCTCCTTGAAATGTCTGCAGAGCTACCTGCAAAGGCATCTTTGGCCTATCGTCAAATATCAATAAAGCAAGCAGATATTCATTCCAGACATTGAGCGCATTAAAAACTACTACCACCGCTAAAACTGGTTTAGCCAAAGGAAGCGCTACGTTCCACCAGATACCAAATTTAGAACAGCCATCAATACGCGCAGCATCTTCTAATTCTTTGGGCGTCTTATCAAAAAAAGTCTTCAACAAGAAAATACTGGTAGACAAACCCACATTAATCATTGCTAGGATATAACCAACTTCAGTATTTCTTAATCTTAATTTATTTAACAAGGCATAAAGAGCAACAAAACTTCCTGGCACAGGTATCATCATCGCTAATAGAAAGATATAAAATATAGCATTTCTACCAGGAAACTCAAGACGGGAGAACCCATAAGCAGCTAAAGAAGAAACCAAAACAATTCCCATAACTACCAATACGGTGTACACTAAACTATTTAAAAAATGGCGCCCAAATCCACCTTCACGCCAAGCCTGAACATAATTCTGAAAACGCCATTCTCTAGGAACCAAGGAAGTATCTTTAAAAACTGTCTCTTGTGTTTTTAAACTTGAAGCAGCCACCCAGAGCATCGGATATAAACAAGATACTGCTACCGTTAAAAGTAAAAGATGAATAATTGTATTGGTAAAAATTCGTTGTATTTTATAGACGATTTGTGACTTCATAGTTTTAAAGTGAACTAAACTTTTTCGAAATACGATTTTGCACAAAAGAAATAATTACTAACAATATCCCAAAAGTAAGACCTTGGGCACAGGCATACCCAAACCCTAAGTCTTGATTATTCATTGAATTCAAGATGCGTAACACCGGCACAGAGATACTTCCCGCTACCTCACTTTGAATTAAGGTTTTTACTAACACAAACGCTTGCATTGTTCCAAGTACTGTTAGAATCCCTACTAAGATTATAACGGGCACCATTAGTGGCAAGGTAATACGCAGAAACTGCTGCCAGGCATTTGCGCCGTCTACCCTTGCTGCCTCGTATAACTCCTTTGGAATAGTCTGCAACCCTGCCAGGAAGATTAAAAATCCCCAACCAAATCCCTTCCAGCTGTGCACTATGGCAACTGTAGTCAAAGCAATGTGCTGGTCATAAATCCAGTGGCGTGTTAAATTCTCCAACCCCAAGGCAATCAGCCCGCGATTTAACAAATTAGCTCCATCAATATCATTTAATATAAGCCTCCAGACCATCCCTACTACTACCTCAGATAAAACTGGAGGAATGAAAAAGACTACTCGATAAAAATTTTTTAATTTAATCTCACGGTCACAAGCCAAAGCCAACAGAAAAGCCAAGGCATTCTGAAATGTTAAGGCAAATAAGGTGATATAGCCAGCTTGGGCAATTGACCGCCACCACAAAGGGTCGGAAGAATCCCTGCTAAAGATATCCATAAAATTACGCAACCCTACAAAAGTCTTGGTAAAGGCAATACCATCCCATTTAAATAGACTTAATTGAAAAACCCAAAAGAAAGGAATAATATAAAAAATAGTAAAAATAGTTACTGCTGGTAGGATAAAGAGATAATTTTCTAAAGTAGAACGTAAACGTTGAAAACTCATTGTGCCTTTTTTCTGGCTAGTTCTTTTTCTTTAGCTTTTTGCACCTCATAAGCAACCTGCTGAGGGCTTTTTTGTCCCAATATAATTGACTGCAAACCGCGGTCAAAAGTTTCAATAACTGAAGAGAACTCTGAGATTCCCCAAATGTTTGGATGGGTAACAAAAGGCATATTTTTTGCAAATTCAGAAAGCACACCTGAAATATCTTGCATAGCCTGTTGGTTAGCAGGTAAATTATGTGTGTGTTTGGCTAAAAAAACCTGCTGTTCTTTTTGGGTAAGCCACTGTAAAAAACGCACTGCTTCCTCTTTATTTTTAGAGCGGGCGTTAACCATAAAAGAGGACCCTGCCCCACCCCAGATGGCCATAGGATAGACATCGGAGATAGGCGGTGGCATAAATGCTCCATAATCAAGTTGTGGATTCATTGAACGATAGACATTTACACACCAAGAGCCATTAAAAGCAAACACCGCACGCTCATTGGCAAATAACTGTTCTGCGGTCTTGTTGACCATGGTGATAGTTCCACTTGAAACCAACCCTGCATCAGTCAATTCTTTAAAAAGAGAAAAAACTTTTATCCAATCTGGATCAGTATAAGGTATTTCTCCTCTAATGGTAGCCAAAACTTTATCTTTACCCATAATGTTGAAGGCATAGTTATTGGCAAAACAATCTAACATCCAATATTCACCCCATCCAGAAACAAAACCTTGTAAATCTTTGCCTTTTAACTTCTGGCCAACCTGTAAGAGTTCTTGAAAAGTGGCTGGAGGGTTATTTGCTTGAAACCCAAGTTCTGCATAAAGTTTTTTATTGTAAAGCATCTGAATCACCATTGTATCGATGGGCACACCATAAATCCCAGGTTTTACACCATAAGCATCGTCCTGAACAAAGACATTTGTTTTAAGTGCGTTTTCAAAAAAACTTTTTCGCCAAAAACCACTGTTTTCTTCCATATAGGGAGTTAAGTCTAACACATGACCTGCCTTAATAAAAGAAGCAAAATCCTTTTTACTAGCCAAAATTCCAAAAATATCCGGAAGATTTTCGCCTTGAGCAGCAGCTCTAACTTTTTGGGAATATGCTTCAGAAGGAGCATAGAGCTCAAATTTTACTCTGGTACCTGTTTGTCTTTCATAACGCTGTGCCAGTTCTTCAAAGGCAGGCTGTCTATCAGTCATCCAATGCCAAACCACAACAGTCACTCCTGAACTAGGTAAGGATGTCTTTGCTGGTGAACATCCCAAAAAAGAAAGGCTACTTAAGTAAATTATAAGTAGCCCTATAATTATTTGTTTAGAAACTAGCTTAAACATTTTCCCTCCTTAAAATTCTTTTTTAAAAGCCCAAAGTAATTTCTTGTTTTTGACAGAAAGAATAACTACAGCCACGTGTAATTAAAATCGGTATATTTTTATACGGAGGTTTATTAAAGAAATTTGGTGGCGTTTAGTTTAAGTTTAGATCTATTTATTGCTGCTTACTCCGTAAAAGCCGGGACATACCCATTAAATCTGCTCTTTCTAAATTTACACCTGTGCGATAAGTCTGCGGACCAATCATCTCAGACCAGACAACCTCGCCCCGCGTATAAAGCGGTTCTCCTTTATCAGGCACATGTATCCACATCTCAAGTGGAGTAAAAGCTCGTAAAGCAGTATCCGTAGTAAACCCCACACCCTTTGCACTTATATCCACTGCTTGTGCCTTACCTTCTTGATTAGTAAGCAGATCCAGAAACCTAATAGAAAGATTCACCGGAAAGCGCGCAAATATTCTTTTATCTTCTGACTCCGGAATCTGCATTTGCTCCTCCCTCTCTTTGAAGACAGCTTTTTAATATTAGGACTTTTTCTTTATGTTGATATTATACCAATTTCTAAGTTTGTGTAAAGACTTTTTCGCTAAATAATTTGATAATTGTCTGCTATATCTTAAGCTATTTGAAAAAGCTTTTGCTCTAAGTAAAAATTTAGATATTTGTAACAAATATCTCCATCTGTTGTTTTGCCCTCTCTACTTTCTGAGAAATTTTTTCTTGCAGTCTGATATCCGAAGGAAGCTCAAAAGTGCCTTGTTTGATTTCTTCCAATAGCGCTTGAAAAGTATTTTGGTTCGGTTCAACAATTACTTGCTGGCTAAGTTCTTTTAAGAAATTTTCAAAGATATCCCGAACACTCTTATGGGGAAACAAGGTCACTAAAGCCTTTGCCACTTCTAAGCTTACGGTCTGACCTCTGCCTACGATTACACAATCAATACCTTCAAGCTGATTGAGTTCATCTCCTTTTTGTGTCAGCAATACCACTCTCTCTGGTTTTTGTGCTAAATTCTTTAAGTATTGCGCAGCTTTGTTAAAGGTATCCACTGCTACAATGCTTTCTTCATCAAGAAGCATCTTATATCTTTCTGCTTTTTCACCAATAAGAACCAAATGTATATTTGGTATACCACAAACACTTTCCAAAGCCTTTAAGGCCGCAGGATTCTCTAAGTAAGTAGTACTTACCAACAGGGCTACATTTTTTAAATCTATTTTTTTATTCTGCTCTAATTCTACAAGACGCAAATACTTGTTTCTACGTACCCACGTATCCTTTTTATTGAATATTTTCTCTGGTTGAGTGGCACCTGTTTTAATTCCAAACGCCCCAACTGCTTCTGCTAAATCAGCAATGCCACTATACAGCGTCTCACCTGAACGATGTGAAATAATTATCTTCATCCCATTTGCCTTAGCGTATTTAATTACTTCTAAAGTGGAACGTAATGACCCATTTTGGTTGACCTTTATTAATATCGCATGTGCTGCTTTTTCTCTTACACCTCTACTTAGTCGTTGCATTTGGGTAACAAAAATATCGTCGCCAATAGTCATAATTCCGTATTTTTCCATTTGACGAGTAAACTCTGACCAAGCCTGCCAATCGTTCTCAGCAAGCCCGTCTTCAATGGAGAGAATTAAACCTGGATATTTTTTAGCTAAATTAACATAGAACTCAATCATCTCAGAGGAAGTAAGTTTTTTTCCTTGGAATTCATAGACATTTTCTCTTTCGTTATAAAAAGAAGTAGCTGCAGGATCAAGGGCAAGTTTTACATCTTTACCTGGACGGAATCCTGCATTTATGATTGCCTGTGCCACTAAAGCGAATGCTTCTTCGCTTGACCCTAGTCCTTTTACCGTAAAACCTGCTTCATCGCCTATTTCCAAGGCTTCTTCTCCATATTCATCCACCAAAAGTTTTCTAAGTTCTAATTGAATCCTATCTTGTGCTGCAAGACGTTGAGCATAAGAAAGACCTGGTTTTATCACTACTGTCATAATCTCCTGAATGTCAATACGGTCAACACCGAGTTTTTCTCCTTCTTTGATGGCGTGTAATCCTCCATTATAAATATTGGAATAAAAATAGACAGGGTCATGGTAAACAGCCTCTTTCTCAAAAGTCCGTATATATTCTGCTAAACTCATCCCATGCAATTGTGCTGCTAACTGCCAGAGTGCCCAAGATACAGGCACAGTCGCGTTAGCACCTAATCTTTCGAAATTTTCTCCAGCAGCAGCGATAATCATATCCTCTGCCTTAAGAAGATCCTGATGGCGACGCAGATCAAGACCCGCAGAATTAATCATAGGCATAATCTTTTCCATAATATTGGCTAAAGCCTGTTCAACCTCTACTGTCCTTGCTTCATCAGCACCAGTAGATGCTCCTGCAGGAACTTCTCCGATAGCTGACAAACCACTAAGGGTAGTAAGGCGAACCCGCACAGTATCTTTTCCACGAGAATCTTTAATCTTCTCTACAAAAAACTGCGGTTTTAATAGTTCTTTTATCATTTTATCTAACGCCCTTCCTCCAGTAACATCATAAATATCTTTATCTAATGCTAACATTGCCCGTAACCTAGCTACATTGGTCCTTAGTTTGCCTGCTAAAATCTCCAAAGAACGTTGCCAGTCTACCATTGGAGTTAAAAGGGCATCACGTGTAGCTTTTACTGTAGGAGTGCCTATAGTGATATTGACCCGCGAAAGATCAAGATATTTAAATGCCTCAGCAAACTCTTGATAGGGACTTAACCCAGTATCTGTTGTTTCAGCTTTATGATTCATTCCAATATGCATAATCATCTTTTTCTTTTTACCTACCTCTATAGCTTTTTCAATTATTGGGAGAATACTTTGAGGAGTCTTAGCAGCACTTCCAATTAAACCACCACTGACATGTGGTAGTGATAAAATCTCATCCATATTATCTTCATTTAAACTACCACCGTAATCAACAAATGCCTGAATACCTATAAGCATCTTTACTGTTTGAGTAATAAACTCATGAATTGGTTCTATTTCACTCTGAGGGTCAGGAATAAGTCCTGTACCGATTGCCCAACGTGGTTCATAAGCAAAAATAAGGTTGATTTTCTTTGCCTGCTCTGGAGTAACTTCATCTAAAATCTCTGCCAGATCCTCAAAGATAACCTCCCGCGTTCGTTTGGCGTCATATTGTGCCTTGGTCTCTCCCACACAGACTTGCACCTCTCTAAATCTATAGGTTGAACTTTCATTTATAATCTCTTTTAGAATGGTATTCATTACTTTATTGGTTATCCTGCGATATAAACGCTCAACTAGTAAGTCTTCCTTTTCTGGTTGAACGCTAAAAAGTTCGGGTAACCAGGTTAGTATTTCTTCAATAGCCTTCTCGGGGAGATTGGTTAAGGTTTTTAAGAAAGAACTAAAATCTTTTTCTATCATTTTTTGTGCTTGCTTTTTATCTTCAGCAGCACGCAACTGCGCTAAAATTGCGCGTATTTTTGCTTCAAGCGTTGTCTCCAAGAAAAGGCGCGCTTCTGAATGATTAATCAAAACTCCATCTGCTGCTTCTGCTATTGCATGCTTAATATTGTGGCTACCTGTTACTGGTCCACTTCCCAAATCTACATGGTTATCCGAGAATATAATACGACCATAGGCAATTGTTCCTCCATCTCTGTGTGTCTCGGTTATTTTCCGGAACCTGTCTCCATCTACCATCCAAGGCGCCCACAATGAAACAATCTGATTTGGCGCTGCGGATTGATTATCGTAAAATCCCTGAATAACAACTAGGTGGCCATCCCCTACAACATCAATAAGAAAACCATCAATAATTGATACCTCAGGCCAACCAATAATAGAGTTAGTCTCAAGTGGAGACTCTGTTTGGTCTTCTATGCCCTCATAAAATTTCATTGCTCCATCAGCCTGTTTTTCCACAAACTCTTTGATTTTTGCGCGAACTTCCTCTTTGGTTACTTTTTTTTCTACTTCAAGTGTCATACTAAAAAATGAACCTGCCCAGGTTCCTACACGGACAGCGCTGATATTTAATTTCCCTTCCATTTCTGGATAAATCTTAAAAATATTCTTTGCTGCACCTGTTGAGGCGGGCTGAATATTATTAACAATAGAAAAACCTCGCAGTAGATCTATCGGTTCACGACTACGGCCACTCTTACCTGGAAAAGTCTCGTTAGAATCAGTGGCTGAATGCACAGTAATTCCTGAACCTTTAACAACTTTAAAATTTTCATGTACTGCAGCAAAGGCTGCGGTCATGGCGTTAGAGGTACAAGTTAAAGTATCCACTACTAGTGTAGATTCATCCATATCCGCACGATTAACTGCATATAATCCTTCTTTAACTGCTTCTTGTGCCTTTTGGAGAGCCTGCTCTTTACTTAGAAATGGGTCTTTCTCCATAAAAAACTGCGTAAGCTGTTGGCGCGTTCCCTTGGTATTAAATGGTGAAGCTGCGACTACACGAAAACCCCTTTCTATAAACTTGCGAATTCTGGATGGTTGATTTCTTCCTGCTTCTTCACTACCTGGACCATACTCCGCAATTATATCAATATCAACCCCCAATGCTTTTAACGCATCAAATGCCTGATCCCAATCAACTTTACCATCAAAATAGTAAATGGTCTGTTCAGGTCTTCCTATATTTTTGTCCTCTGGAATAATAATCGTATCTATGCGCAAACCATTCACCTCTACTGGTGTGCCTAACCGCAGACCAGAAATTTGATAAGGTTGAAATACGCCCGTATAGTGGCTGTTTAACTCTACAAATTCTTTTGCGGAAAGCTCTTTTCTTCCCCTTAAACTTTTTATTGCCACAATATTCACATTAGGTTGATAGTTCTGATTGTAAAAAAGTCCTAAGGCACCTGCGCGAAAAATTAAGGCATTGCCGGCACTTACAAATATGTTTATTGGCTTGGCACATAATTCTACTGCTTGAGGAAGGTTTCTATTCCATGCCATTATTTCTTCTGTTCTTGACAAATTCTTTAAATCCTCAATTTCTTTTGGTCTTAAATAAGAAATTATGCGCCGAATATTGCTATATACCTGATAGTCCTCTTTACTTTTTGTTAAATTTGCCAATTTCCAAAGCAGTGCTTTTTTCTCATCTAATGTTAAAGTAAGCCTCTCATTGTCTGCAAGTGTCCTGTATCGCTGAATAATTCCAGAAATAAGCCTTTCTACCTGAGGAGTGGCCGAAAGAACACCCCCATCGTTTTTAAGTAAGGCAGAAAACGCTGGCACCTCATCAATCTCATTGGCTAACATAGTTAATAGTGCCCCTCCGCCTGTAGAGCGAAGTATTGCCCTGCTTAATGGTCTTTTTAATTCTTTCTCAATAATATTCATTGCCGCATTCATATCCCCACCGGCAGCAAATACAATTACTCCTCGTTGGGCTGCTCGTTCTGCAGCAAGGATTAATTGACGAGTCCCTTCTCTTGACTGTTCATTTTCAAAAATTCCTGTTCCGCCATTAAGAATAATTCCATCGCCTGGCTTTAAAGAATCAATATATGAAGTTATTGCTTGTATTGTTTCAGGCCCAATATCAATCTGCGCCATATCCTGGGTTAACCTCTTTTGTACTGTACCTTTGACATTAAAATCAATCGGGAGTAAAACATCTGCTTTGGCTTCTTTTATTTTGGTGATAGCTTGCTCTATTACTTTGTACTCAGATCCTTTGGTAGGCATTTTTGACTTCCCTATTTCAATACCTTCTTTTTTCAAAAAAGGATTGGCCAATGCCCCTACAATTATGATTTTTCCATTACTGTGAGCAACCTTTTTAGCCAGACCCGCTATGTTCTTGTATTTATCGAATTTCGCACCACCAAAAACAGCAGAGAGTGTACCAGTAACATCCTTTTTAAAGGCCAAAACTTTAGCAATTTCTTTTTCTAATTGAAGCCCTGCGGCACGGTTTTCAGCAGGAATTAGGTTTACTAATTCCATAGAAGCTTCTTGCCCACGGTGGATCTTGTCAAATGCCTCGTTTACATAAAAAAGCTCCTGGGGATTTTTTCCTGTAATTGCAAGTAGTTCTTTTTCAAATGCAAGTCGCACTGCCTTATCTTTTGATTTCTCTTGTGCCCAGAAACGCACATTATCCAAAACAAACCAGATTTGTTTTGTTTGCTTTTTCTCTTTTATTTTCTTAACTAAATTGGCAGTTTCTTTCAGATCGTCAGTATAAGGTAGATAAACTACTTCTACATCCATTTTTTCTTGATTAACTAATTCTTGTGCCCGCGCTGCAATTGGCTTCATAGAAAGGTCTTCTTCAAATCCTTTTCCTTGAGGACGCCCAGAATGGCTTAGAATAAATAAGTAGGGGAATTGGGATAATTCTTTTAGAGTAGCAAGGGAATTAATAATGCGTTTATCATCTGTTATCTTATCTTTTTTACGTGCCACATTCCAGTCTACCCCTACAATAACTGTATCCGCTTTTACTTTTTTAGCCTGCTGTTTTAATTCTTCTATGGTGCGAACTGAAAAGTCACCTCCATCATAATGGTTATCGGGCTGTAAGTTTTCCATTAGGTCATAACTACGATCATCTGTTTGTAATCGGGGTGGCCTTAACATATCTAAACCATAGACAAAAGCTAAATCATGAGTTATTAAGCTTAAAAAAAGAACAGCCACTACTATTTTTTCTCTCATCTTTCTTGCTATCTTCTGTCCCATTTCTACTCCTCTCTTTTAGCGAAATACTTTCTGTTTTTTATCTGAATCTACTCTTCTTCGTATTCATCTTCTAAACCGTTATATTGTCCATCTAGTAGTAATTCATATTTTTCCCGTTCTGTCTTTTGTGAGACATTTGGACTGATTACCGCGTAACTAATATTTTCTTTTTTAAACCGTCTGGTAAGTCCTGGCGTATGAAAACCACCTGTAATCACAACCGCTATATTCTGCTTATATTCTTTAAGATATTTTTTAATATTTGTCATAAAAGCTTCCTCACGTTCTATGCCTAACTGATAAAATTCCGCTGCTTGTTTTATTACCGAATCAACAACTTCGCAAGGGCGAATACTTAAATTCAAATTGTATCTTTCTGTTAATGAAATTAATTCTTTTTGCCAATAAGAACTGGAAAAATATTCTTGATGGCAGGTAAAATAATGATATTCTTCGGGAGAAAGTTCTAACTCTAAAAGTTTATTGGCTAATTCAAGGTAACACTTGATTTTTAAAAGACGCTTTTGAGTTTCATTTACACTGAGCTTCTGTTGCAGTTGTTCGTTTAAGTTTCTAATTTCTGATGTTAACTGCTCTATTTTTATTTTGCTTTCTAACAAAATATACCGAACATAACGGAAAAAATCAGGATATCTGGGAACTAAAAATTCTTTATCTTCAGTAACCTCTAAGATAAAGGTGTAAAATTCTTCTGAATTAATTTCCCCTTTCTGTAAACAACTAATTTTTTCTAAAAGCACTTCTTTATCTTTTTTATCAAGTAACAGAGCTAACTCTTGCATTACCAGTTTACGTTGTTCTTCTACTTTCGTGGCTTCAAGATTCTTCTCTAATTCTGTGGCCTCTAAAAAGTAATTAAGATTGTTAAACTCTGAAATACTTATTTCCTTCTCCTTCGCAAAACGCATCAACCAAGAGATGTATTCTGTTAAAGTAATCTCCTTGTGTTTCCATTGCTTCAGCTTATTTTCAACTTCTTTTAATTCTTGACTGTAAACAACCTCCTGTATTCTATCTGCTATCTCATTTAAAAAAGCGATTTCGCCTTGAGCTTTGTCTATAAAATTTTCCATATTTAGAAAAACTAATCGATTTTTTTCATATAATTGTTCATCCTCTATTCCTAAAATTGTAGGGTCGTAATCGGAAACAAGCGCAAAGTATTCTTCACCTGAAATCTTTCCTTTTCTTAAAAAATCTTCTGCTACCTGATGCCGAAGATTAAAATTACCAAAATTTTGCATAAAAGATAAACTAATATTGCCCCATCCCCCTTCTACTAAAATCAATTTAACATTGTAACTTTTAAAAAGTAACCTTAACAGTTTCGCCATATTTTTTTGGGATTCGTAATTACAGTGGGCATCTTGAATATGAATTACTGCTAATAAATTTTTTTCTTCCGCAGTATTAGAAGAAATAACAACTTCTTTGACTATTCCCAGTTCCCTGGGTAGATTAAGATTAGAAAAATAAGCCCATACTTGAGATAAATGCAATAAATTAATGATATGTATTAAGAAAACTACTAAACCTGCTCTAATCATAAGATATTTGGCATAAAAATAAAAACAGCCACTTTTCTCTGGTAATTGAGAAACCGTGGCCTTAAAAGTTTTTAAAATGCTAAAGAAATTGTTTTAAAAATTATTTCTTAATAAATATACCATAATTTTATAGAATTTGTCAAATTAGAAGCGTAAAAAATTATTTCGAAATCAGAAAATCCTTTTATAGAAGTATAATAATGCTTAGGAATTAAAAACCAGAGTTGAGCAAGAAGATAAAATCCTAAAAGCATCTTTTTCTATTATGAACTACCTATTACAAAAACCCCGGCGATATCCCAAAATAATCCACCTCCCACCAGCCACGGAAGGTAAGGCAGACTCGGCAATAGTCGCCGGGGCCATTTGATAATCTATATAAAAAAGAGTTATTTACTTATAAACAACTAATTTCTGCCTCTTTTAATAAAATTACTTAGAAACTAACTTCCTTCTGTGTCAACTTCTTGTTTTTCTTTTTGCTTTTTATTCTGCCTATAACGCCGCATATAATTCCGCATGTATTCACTTCTTTCTGCCCGATGAGCTTCTGCGTATTTTTTTAAGTATTCCTTATTTTTTCCCCCCCACAATTTGTGATAACGTGCTTTTACTTCCCGCCATTGTTTTTCCTGACCTAAGCTTTTAAAATAGTCAGGATTTTTTTGCCGCCATATCTTCATATTTTCTAATTGTCTGACTCTTTGACAAGCAGGATTGGTACAAACTTGTTGTTTGGGGTGGTATTTATTGGGAGTGAACTCATTCTGACAGATTCTACATTTCATATTTGTTTTTTAAAAATAAAGGCGTTTGTTAGGGTTTAGATTTAAAACTGCCTTAAAAGAATTAATTTTTTAACATTACTGCCAAACACAATCTTGTTATTGACAAATAGGTTATAATTTTGTATAGTAATTAAATGTAAACAAATAAATCTATTATATGTTAAAAAAAGTTAATAATATTATACTTGGTATTATCTTTTTTGCAATAAACTATTCTTACGCACAAACGCTATTTATAACTCAGGAGTATGTAGGAAGTATTTTACAGAAAATCTCTTCCTGTCTCATTTATCCTACGGAAGCCCTTCAAAAAGGTTGGGAGGGTGTAGTAAAGGTCAGATTCACTATCTCTACTGATGGCCGAGTAAAAACAGTAGACATCGCTGAATCATCTGGCTATCCTCTGCTTGATGCTGCTGCGATATTAGCTATTAAAGACGCCAGCCCTTATCCGTTACCCAAAGATTTTGACACGAATAAAGAACTAGAAATACTTTTGCCTGTTAACTACTCTCGCAATCTCACGGAGGTAACCACGGACTTTTCTCCAGAAACATATTTTGGCCTTAAACCGTTATCAGTTATCTCCCCAAATATCTCTCCCCCCCTTGTTACTAAAGAAGGAACTAGCGAAAAAGATACTCCATCACACTCAGACATTGATAGAGAAACCTCTTTTAAAAAGATAACTACTGCGTCTTCCGACTCACTTATTCTGCCTAAGGATCCTGAAATAAAAGGATTTATTGAAATAGCTCTCAAGAACTTTCAACCTGCTCAAATTGCAAAGCAAGAGGTTGAACTTGCGGAGCTTAAAGTAATAGAAGCAAAACGTAACCTTTTACCAAGTGCTAAAATTTCAGCCTACGACTCAATAGGAACTGCTTTTAAAGTGGATTATGAAGAACGAGAAGTAAAATTAACAATCGAGCATCCTCTTTATTATGGTGGGAGACTACAGGATGCCCTTAAACAAGCTCAAATAAACTTAGAAATCACCAAGAGAAATTATAATAGAGTCTGCTATGATATTATTCAAAAGGCCGAAACGGCTTTCTATTATTTAGTGGGCGGTAAAATGCATTATAGAGCAAAACAGGATCTTTTAAAAGAAGCTGAACAGCTCTTTACCATAATTTCCCATCTAACGGATAAAGGGATGCTTGTTCCTTTAGAAAAACTTACTGCTGAATCTTGGCTAACTAAAATACAGTTCCAACTAGACAGCATAAAACAAGACAATTATATGTCGGAGTTAACCTTTAAACAAGTGTTAAACGTTAAAGAGACTCCTGTGGTGAAGAAAGAAGTACTTGAAGTCAGAAGACTAAACCTTGACTTTGATTACTGTTTAGAATTAGCGTTAAATAATCGTCCTGAAATGTATTTAAGCCAGCTTATGGTCAAACTTAAAGAATACGGAAAAAATATAGAATTAGCTAAAAATAAATTTAGTATAGATGTTACTGCGGCCGGCGGTCTTTATCAAGGCGGTTATAAAAGCGAAAAAATGCGAAATTCTAGCACTTGGAATGTTGGATTAAAAGCTACAAAACCACTTGGTGCAAATACCTTAACTTCCAGTGTCTTTTCAGAACGAGTCCAAAAGCGTCTCGGTCAGACCCAAGATACTAAAGCTTCCACGGTTAGTGGAGAACTGGGTATTTTAGATAATCTCAAGCGTATTTCTGAGGCTAAAGAAGCAGATGTACAGTTAGCAAGAGCGTTAAGTGATTTTAATGAAACCTCTAAAACAATTACCTTTGAGGTCCAAGATGCTTTTTTAAACTATCAAAAAGCTATTTTACAGCTTAACGAAGCAGAGGCAGAGATGAAATTTAGAAGACATGAGTTTGAAGTTACTAAAACCCGCGCTCTCGTAGGAGAAATTAGCATTACCTCTGCGATGGAATCACTTTTCCGCTTTTCGGAAGCACAAACTACTTATTATCAAGCTATTACAAATTATTTTATATCTATAGCTAATCTAAAAAAAGCAACAGGCTATTCTCTATCTGTAGATCTCTAAAAAATAAAAAAGTTTGTTAACTCAAACAAAATTTAGTTTTCCCCCTTGAAATCTTAAAGTTTTCCTATTATACTTGAAGTAGATATAATTTATAGATATATAAAGAATCTTTGAGTAAATCCTTACCGATAAAGCCTGCTTTAAAGCGGGAAAGCCACGGACGAGTGAGGAAAGAGAATTTATTAACACGAAGGCCGGGTTGCCGAAGAAGGATAGGTAACTCGGTTTTTAATTTTAAGGAGAAAAATGGTAGAAATTTTAGTTTTAACCATAAAAAAATTAACTAAAACCTTTAGGAAAACCTCTTTTTTTCTTTTCTCTTCTCTCTTTATAATAGCGCAGAACAACGGCCTGATCATTAAATGTTCGACTGCTGAAGAACTTCCAATTGCATATTTAGAATATGCAACCAATAAAATTCAGCAAGGTTATGACCCAGAGGTTTTTACTCACATTGATTTAAGATTACATAATCGAGTAGAGGCGCGTAACCAGGCAGAACAGATTGTATCGGGTTCTTATTCTGCTTATTTTGAAGCTGACGAAGTAACTCATTTTCTTAATATGCTTCATAAGTATAACTGTGATACCGCTAGAGCAGAAATATTACGATTAGGACAACAAAATGAAAAGGTAGCAAGTGTAATGGGTGAATTTATATACTTACCTAACACAGATGGCAAGATAACTTATTTTACTGATGGGTTAGCCACCACAATACTTAAGGAACGAGTTGTTGACGAATACGGTAATGTCCAACTGAGAAATACCTATAATATGAAGTATAATGATGATCGCCTCCTAACTTCGTATGATTCGGAAACCACAGATAACCTGGGTAACAAAACTTATATTTCCCGTTATGATATTGTCTATACACCTGACTCTGTATTTTATGCCACACACGAAACAAATGCCGTCAAAAATATCTTATCCTATCGTGAAAAAATTATTGATTCTTCTTTACAAACCACAGAAATTCTATGGCAAGCTCACAAATATGAATGGCATTTTCTGAAAGCTTTTACAATTTGGCAGATCCAACAGATAGATGATAAAAAATCATTTAGTTGGTATAACCGTCTAAATATTGAATACCGAGATCCCCTACATCCTACGTCTTACGATGAAATTGGTGAAAGACCTCATCTTTTACGCAACGGAGAGAATCTCGGAACGATGTTAAAAGCAAACTATGTAGCACATATTGAAGATATACTCTATAATCAACGTGACCAGATAGAACATTCTAAAGAAACTCGCTGGGATGCTCACTCAAGCTTAGGAACTGTTCCTTTAACCTTCCAAGAATGGTTTGACGAAGAACAAGGAAAAGCCTTCAGTGATAAATGCGTAAAAACCGTTTCAATCATCGATAATACTTATAAAGATGCACCACATTTATTTGGTAAAGATGTTGATCCCGATCCTGCCCGTATCATCAAAACTTCTCAGAACATCTCTACTTATTCTCCCGACGGATCTCACAGCAATCAGATTAAAACAGTTGAATTTATTTATGATGAGCGTTTTAAGTTGTTAGATGCTGAAGGCAATTTAATTGGTCAGGGTCATAATCAGGATTATAAAGATTATTGGTATGAAGTACCTGGTAAAGGAACTGTGGCTCTCTTGAGTGAACAAGCTGGTTGTGATAAAAATGGCAAACCAATATGGAGATTCTTTTTCTATAATGGAAACATGCAGAAAACCTATGTTGATGTAACAAAAGAACCTGCTATTATAAAAACACTCACTGCGGAGGGAATAAAATATCAATATCGCGATGCTAATGGCAATCTATTTGAAATCGCTGTGGAACTGGATGAGGGAGGAAAACCTTTCTTTATTATCACTCAGACGCATGAAAAAATCTCCACGCCTTCTCTAACTATAGAAGATGGTAAAAGCGGTTGGTATGAGCAAGAAGGCTCCCTAGAGTTTATTATTCTTGATGGCAAACCAATGATTGAAAAAGAAAACGTAGTTACAAAACAGTACGACAAATATGCTACATCAATTAATGAAAAAATTACCGGTAACATTGTTTCCCAAAATGAAACAGCTAATTGGTATAAGTATGAGTTGGTGGATAAGTCGGATGGAGAACGATTGAATAAAAATTATAAGCTGATAAATAGTAAAAAGATAGAAACTAATTGGGAACCATCTATAGATCCCGAAAGAAAATATGCTACAATACGAACTATTAACACTTCTTATCAATATAATAATAATTTAAATATCTTAGGCGATTCCAACGACCCAGATGCCTGGGCTGATGGTATCACTTCTACAGGCTCAATTGAAGGATGGAATACTTCTATGACATCAACAGGAAATAATTTCTTTGGTCATTATCGAAGAAATATTAAAGAAAATTATATTGTTCAAGATGGTACTGGATTACCTTTAAGAATAGAGTATATTGAAGATGAACATAAGGAACTACCATAGTTATATTCTAAGGTATCTAAGTATAAAGTGTAAAAAGAAAGTTTTAAATTTAAAAAGGAGAGAATCATGAAGAAACTACTATTCTTATTTATACTAATCATACTAAATTTCATTTCTCCGAAAGCCTTTTGTGAAGTTCCGTCTGTATCAGGAAAAGTGACGCCTGGAAATGAGAATCTAAATGATAATTGGACAATAACTGCTAAAAAAACTACCATTTACACCCACACGAAATACGACGAGTATGGCGACGAACAAACGGTTTATTCTAAACAAAAAAGTAGAAAATTCAGATGGAGAAATAAAACAGCAATTGACTCCAAGGATCCTAGAACCGCTTCTGATGACAAAGAAGTAGAAGTGGGAGAAAAAGAATGGGCTGTTGATGAAACTGTCTCGGAAACTTATGGAAGTTGGCACGCTGGAAGTGTCAAAACTGATTTTGTTATTAATTCATCAGTTTCGGCTAACTCTAGTGACCAAGAGGCTCGCGATGTAGAAAGTAAATTTTCAAATGTTGAAAATAGTTTAAACAATCTTTCCTATACTGAAGATCTTAAAGATATCTTAAATAAGAACGGTATCACACTTTCCGCTACCAACAAACATGTAATACAACATTTGTATAACGAAAACGGCAGACTCATAGGCGGTAAATATCTTGAAGATGGTTCTATGATTGACTATAACCTAGACGGGAAAAAAGAAGAGGTGCATAACGAATTTACACAGTGGACTATTTCGACTCGGAATAGCTCTGGCATTGAAGTCCCAGAGTATGTTTCTGATAACAATGGGGGGATGAAATACAATGATAAAATAACAGCAAGAGTCCGTGTTATTACCCGAGAGGGTACCAATATAGGCGGAGATAATATTGTCATCGGTGGTCAGCTGTTATTTGGCTACACCGGAATGGTAGGTAGATCCTTGGCAACAGCTGACTCACAAGATGGAACTTTCAAGCAGGGCGATCCTTACGGCTATTCTGCCAATATTAACTACACTCCTTTGGATTCAAAAAATCTTATTTATGCTAATGGCAACTGGCTTCCCCAGACTGCTTACAGTATTAGCTTAGACTGGAACGAAGCAGGAGGCAACAAAAGTAACATTAATCTTGAAAATTTTGCTCCGGGTAACGGTTTGAAGGTAGAAAAGACCTCAAATGGAAACTTTAATTTTAGTGGGGATGTTCATCCTCTTATCAATTACGCTATTAATGGTACAGGTGGAGAGAAAAAGAATAATATTACTGACAACGTATCCTTGCTCGTCACAAAAACCACCTACTCCTATAATGCTAATGGCACAATTACTGGCATAAACCAGCGCGCACTAACTTCTTCGTTCCGTGTTACCAATCTCGGTCAAAAGAATGATAAAACTGCGGTTACTCGTATGCAACTTGATGGCTATAAAGCGGAAGCGTCATTTAGCGAGAAAACAGGATGGTACATTAGTGACGAATACATGCTGTGGAACGAAGTGAATAGATTTGATCCTTGGACCAAAGGCACATTAACAAAGGTTGACGATCATTTGGCTCTGATAGTTAACCACAAAGATGTTTCTAAGGATTTCTATAATAAGAATCCCGCCCTTCTTACAGGTGGAAAACCCGATGAAAACGGCAATTATGTCTTTGGCATTAGATGTGATGACCCTGCTACCCAACAAGCACTAGAAGCACATGTCGGCAAAGAAGTAAATATCATGTGGCAGTATTATGTAAAAGATACTCCATCTAGCAGTTTTGATGGTTATATTATACTTGCACATCCCCAAGACCCAGCAGTACAATATCATCTTAAAAATGACAAAATGGAGAAGGTCACACAGTGGGGTGGCACATGGGATCGTACCACCCAATATGTAGTAATTAACTAAGTATCTATTCGTGCTTTAGAGTAAGTCGGATATATATAATATATAGAGTTTCATTTTTCAGCTGTATTCTTTCCTCTCCTCAAATTCATTGACTTGTAGTGATAATGCGATATTTTAAAATGAGAAAAGTAGACTTTTAACATGGGTAATAAAAAAATCATAATGGTTTTGGTAACTTCTTTTTGCTGGATAGTTCCTTTTTGCTTTGCTCAAGAAATAAAACCAGAAACTTTAGAATTCATTGTGGAAGGTAGGGTAGTTGCAGAATCCCATCAAGGGCAGAGTTGGCTTGTGCTGTATGGAAAAGATGGCCGAACTTACCTTCTTTACGGAAAACTTCTAGATAAAATTAATACCCTCCGTCAGCAGCTAGGCGAGAAAAATCTTTTTGCTCTTAAAGGATTTAATAATAGAAAAGGTAAGGTAGAATGTAGAAATAAACAGGTGTTAAATGAAGAAGGCCAGCTTTTTCCGGAAAGCACCTGTCTACGCTTTCGTGGTTATGAGGTCACTGAGATATTAGACGTAACGATCTCTGACGAGATTATACCCCCTCCAGAACATGACCTAGAGGAAGAAAAATTAGCCAAGGAACGTCTACAGAAAGGCATTCCTATGCCTGAATTCCTTGCAGAGCGACGAGGACGATTACGCTCAGTAAATATAAAAGGTCCCATAAAGTCTTTTGAAATCGAATTTAAAGATAAAAATGGCCAGTTGATTACAGAATCTTTCTTTCTTAGCGACCAAACAAAGGTTTATAAGAAGACTCCAACTATTGACGGTGTAGTTGTAGGAATCGATGGTCTAAAAGATGGGCAGTTTATCACTGTTGTCTATCTCAAGAAAGATAATAAAAACATTGCCCAATTTATCACCATTACTAATGAGTAATTTTGTTCTCTCTGCCCTTCCCCAAATCAGAAATGTTGTGTTTAGCTATAAGCAAATATATTATTTAATAAAATGACATGGCGATTTCAAATGAAAATACCAGTAGCCATCTATCCAGCAAGAACCTTGACACCTACTATTCTAGTAGTAGGGATGTCCAAGAAAAGAACAGCATTTGAAGCTTGCCGTTGTTCACAAAATAGAATCGTAAATAAGAAACAAGTAAAATTATTGAAGTATAAATCAAATGTAGTCGGTTGTTTTCAATATCTTCCAACGCTCTTTGAAAAAACTAAGGCAAGTAAATCAACGCATAGAGTCTTTAAAGAAACCATTAATTGCTTCGGATTTTTCCTTTACCGATAACATAAAGTGTTTTGTTAACTTTAAAGCATCTCTTTTGTTCCCTATATAATACTTTGCCTCTTAATTATAAAAATTTTGTAATTTCGGTGGCTAATGTAATTATTAGATTTATTTTACCTATAAAAAAGTAACTTAATTTACACTTTCTTGCATATTACCTCATTTTACCTTTTTGCTTGCCTTTAGTGTTGATTTATGTTAAATTAACAAATGGTTGTGGTTAACTTGAATTGAAAAAATTTTCTACTAATAAAAAAAACAGAACTGATTTAATCATTATTATAGATAAGAGGTCAATCTTCTTTAACGAAGAAGGAAAAAGACCTCTTTTTCTTTAAAAGTTTTTAAATACTCATGAATATAGTTAAATTATCTGTTCAAAAACCTGTATCTACTCTTATGGTTTTCTTTGGGATTATTCTCTTAGGGATAATCTCTTGGTTGCGCCTACCCCAGGCACTCTTTCCTAATATTGACTATCCTCAAATTACCGTGGTCACCAGTTATCCTAATGCTGCCCCAGAAGAAATTGAGAATCTTATCACTAAAGTTATTGAAGAAACAAGTGGCACTGTAAATAACGTTAAACGAATCAACTCAATATCTAAAGAAGGTCTTTCTCTGGTGATGGTGGAATTTAACTGGGGCACAAATATGGATTTTGCCGCCTTAAATGTACGTGAAAAAATTGACCTTATTAAGGAAAAACTACCTCGAGAGGCCGGAGAACCTATAGTAATGAAGTATAACCCCTTTGACCTTCCAGTGATGAATTTAGCGGTAACTGGTCCAATGAAACCTCTTGACTTACGACAAATGTGCAAAAAACATATTAAAGATGCCTTAGAAAAAGTTGAAGGTGTTGCTTCAGCGACTATTACTGGCGGCCATGAACGAGAAATACTTGTAGAAATTAATCAACCACGTTTACGCGCTTCGCAAATCTCAATTGTAGCTGTAGTGGATAGTATAAAAAATGCTAATATCAATTATCCTGCAGGAACAATCAAAGAGACTTTTTATGAATATCTTATCCGCACCATGGGTGAATACCAAACAGTTGAGGAAATTAAAGAAACACCCGCTGACCTTGAAATTCCTGAACTAGATGCTCAAACTCAAAAAGAAAAAGAGCAAAAGGAAAAAAAAGGTCGTAGACTTATCTATCTAAAAGATATTGCGGTTGTAAAAGACACTACTAAAGAAATTACCAGCATCTCCCGTTATAATGGTAAAGACAGTGTTTCTTTGGTAATTAGAAAACAATCAGGAAGTAACTCTTTAATGGTAGCAAACGCTGTTAAAAGAGAAATCAAAAAACTCCTAGAAGAAAAATTACCTAAAGGAGTAAATATTCAAATTACTTATGACCAATCAAAGTTCATTAAAGAAGCTTTAAATAATCTCTTCTGGGCAGGAATTCAAGGTATGGTTTTGGCAATGTTTGTGTTGCTTTTATTTCTTCAGGAAATAAAATCCGCTCTTATCATTACCTTTGCCATACCTATCTGTGTTACTGCTACTGCTATGCTTATGTACTTTGCCAAAATTGACTTAAACATTATGTCTTTAGGCGGTATGGCTATGGGAGTGGGTATGGTAGTAGATAACGCCAACATTGTTATTGAAAATATCTTTCGCCATCGCTATCAGGAGAATAAACCGTTCTTAGAAGCTATCATTGATGGCACAAACGAAATGGTTGGACCGATTTTTGGTTCAACCTTAACCTCCATTGCTGTATTTTTACCCTTTGGTTTTGTTATAGGAATAGCTGGCCAGATTTTTAAACAGCTTTCTTTTACTATCTCTTTTTCTCTTATCACCTCTATTGTAGTAGCTATCTCCCTTGCGCCGGTATTAATCTCCTTGTTTGGAAAGACAGCAGCTAAACAACAAACAACTAAAAAAGTTCAGGAAATTACTAGCCGTTATAGAGACCGCTTTAGAGATTGGTTAACTAACTTGCTTGATAACAAAGAACGTCTTATAAACACAGTAGCTATATTATTTATTATCGCATTGGTAACCCTTGTTTTAATAGAAAAACAGTTTCTTCCCCGTGTAGACCAACGCCAATTTATTATAAAAGTAGATTTGCCTCCTGGTTCCCGACTTGAGATTACTGACAGCGTAGTAAAAAAAATTGAGCATCTGCTTCTTAAACTACCTGAGACCAAAGACGTAACAGTAAATATTGGTTCAAGCGAAGAACGAACCTCTGTTGAAGAGACTGCGTTACAAACTTTAGGAAGCCATCAGGCCCAGCTCTTAGTTAATTTAAAACCAAAATCCAGGCTGTCGGGGAGAAACCGTTCTACCGATGACGTAATACATTTGATAAAGTCTGAAATGGAAAAAGAAGACTTAGCAGGGGGAACCATTGAGTATATTGCACAGGAAACATCACTAGGATCAGCTGTAGAACAAGGTGCACCTTTAGCAATAGCTATCAAAGGACCTAATCTGGTTGTCTTAAATGATATCTCATCTATGCTGCAAAGTTCGTTGAAAAAATTGCCTGGCGTTTATGGTGTAAAAACTAATTTACCTTCTCCAAGCCCTGAGACAAAATTACATATAAGAAAAGACAAGGCCTCTCTTTTCGGTTTGTCTGTTCGCGACATAGCAGTAACTGCCCAAGTAGCTCTTAAAGGTTATGTGGCTACTAAATATAAAGAAAAGCTTACTGAAGAAGAGGTAGATATACGCGTCCGTTTGCGTCCTGAAGACCGAGCAAATTTGGGTAATCTGCGACGTCTACTTATACATTCACCATTAGGTTTTGATGTTTATCTTTCCGATGTTGCCTTTTTTACCCAAGGCACTGGTCCGACTGAAATTAGACGAATTGATCAACAACGTAGCATCATGGTTACCGCTAATATTTATAAACGAAGTTTTAATAAGGTAATTGCAGAAACAAAAACACTAATTACTCAACTTCAGGAAAAAGCTGGTAAAGAGTATAGTATAGAATTGGCAGGCGAACAAAAATATATGCAGGAATCATTTCAAAGCCTTATTTTTGCACTTATCTTAGCCTTTGTTCTTGTCTATATGATTATGGCTGCAGAATTTGAATCTCTTTGGCAACCTTTTTTGATTATGTTTACTATTCCTCTGTCAATTATAGGTGTAGCTTTTGGCTTACTTTTAACAGCCACGCCCTTAAGTTCAGTGGCTTTCTTAGGAATTATTATGCTCGGAGGCATTGCTGTAAATAACGGGATTGTTCTTATTGACTGTATAAATCAACTACGCAAGAAAGGCTATTCTTGTCGTGAAGCGGTCATCACTGCCAGTGTAACCCGTTTACGGCCCATACTGATGACTTCTTTTACCACAATTTTGGGGCTTCTTCCTCTTTCTCTAGGTATAGGCGAAGGTTCGGAACTCCAAAGACCTTTGGCAATCACGGTAATGTCAGGATTAAGTTCTTCTACCTTCTTGACGCTGGTGTTTATACCAGCCCTCTATCTTTTTATAACTGAAAGATTCGAAGAAAAACTTAAAACTATTGAAATAAAACCTATGTCTTCTGAAGATGAAACCTCTCCTAAAGCTCCATTATCATCACTAGAATCTATTCCAAGTATAAAAGATAAGGAGATAATTTCTGAAAAAGATTTTTCTGGAACTGATTCCTTTCCCAAACAAAAGCAAGCGCCTTTGGCCCACCAACCTAAAGAAGAGCCTCTTCTGAAAGAAGAATCCGAAGCAAAAAAAATTGTTGAAAGCCCTTCTATGTCTTATAGCTCGGGTTCAACACCTCTAGAACTAAATCCACGCCAGCAGCAATTAATCGAGAAATTAAAGATAATTAAGAAAATAACCCGCAAAGAATATGCTGAAATGTTTTCTATCTCGATTCCTACTGCAAGCCGTGACTTAAAGGAATTAGTAGACAAGCATATTCTAAGAGCCAGAGGTCCACTTGGTCCTGGTCGGTGGTATGAATTATACTAACTAAATATGAACATAATTTCCTTGCCTTATATTGCTGTGCACAGACCAATTACCACCTCAATGGTGTATTTAGCTATTGCGCTTATTGGACTAATTACTCTTCAGCTTCTACCTGTGGAGATGATGCCCAATATTAGTTTTGGGGATATTACTATTAGTATTGATGTGCGTGGTGGTATTCCTGCCTCAGAGATAGAGACTCGTGTCTCAAAAATTGTAGAAGAAGCTGTAGGAACTGTTTCTAATCTTAAGAATATCTTGACTATTTCTAAAGAAGGAAATTCCACTACTATTTTAGAGTTCCATCCAGGAACAAATATGGACTTTGCTGCATTAGAAGTGAGAGAAAAATTTAACCGAATACGTAATAAACTTCCTTCCGAAATAGAGAAACCAATTATCGCTAAGTATGAATATATGGATGTTCCTATTCTTATCTTAGCTGTGACAAGTGACAGACGCCCTCCAGAAGAACTGCGCAAAATAGTAGACGAAAAAATCAAGGACCGTATTCAGCGGATTGAAGGTGTTGCCCGAGTAGAGGTTGCTGGCGGTCGAGAAGGAAAAATCCTTGTGGAAATAGACCAATATAAACTTCAGTCGTTTGGATTATCTATAAATTATGTCGTTGATACTATTAACGCCAATAACGCCAATCTTCTGGCAGGTGATATTAAAAGAACCAAAGACAAATATTTAGTGCGCACCATAGGTGAATTTGAAAATTTAGAAGATATAGAAAATTTAGCAATTGCTACTACTAAACAAGGTTCGGTTATTCGGGTAAAAGATATCGCAAAAGTAAAAGACTCGTATTTAGAGCCTGTTGCCTTTGCCCGTTTAAATCTTGAACAAGTCGTCACTCTCTATATTCAAAAAGAATCTATGGGCAACACCGTCAAGATTTCACGCCTAATTAATCGGGAAATTGATAATTTAAAGCGAATTCTTGATAAAGATATTCGTATTACTGCAACCTTTAATCAAGCTGAAGCCATCAAACAAGCAGTGGATCAGGTAAAACAAAGTCTTTTTTATGGAGCTAATCTTGCTACTATTATTCTATTGCTTTTCTCTTGGGACATCCGCCTTGTTTCAATTATTGCTCTGACTATTCCTTTGTCTATTCTTTTAACTTTCAGTCTAATGTTTTTCTCTAAACTTACAATTAATGTGATGACTTTAAGCGGTCTTGCCCTTGGAGTGGGGATGCTAGTTGACTGTTCTATTGTAGTTCTTGACAATGTTTTCAAAAAACGCGATGCTGCGGTAAAACGAGGTTTTAAAGCAGAGGAAGCTTTTAAAATTCAGACTGAGAGCGCTATTTTAGGGGCACAAGAGATGTTTTTAGCTTTGTTAGCTTCTACCTTCACCACTATTATTGTTTTTTTCCCGCTATTTTTTATTAACCCTGAAATTCGTATGCTCTATTCCGGAGTGGCTCTAACTATTACCTTCTCACTTCTTGCTTCTCTTTTCTCTTCGGTAACCTTAACCCCTATGCTTCTATCTCGTCTCCGTCTTTCTACACCGCCAGCTGCAGAAGTTACCTCTTCTACTCAAACTGCCGAGCAAGACTCAATCTCAGAACTACCTACTCCTGAAAAAAAACGACTTACTATTGCTGAAATCTTGGCGAACTTCTATAAGGGATTGATCTCGGTAATTTTAACTTTACGATATCTTGTGTTATTAGGATGTATCGCTCTTGCTATAAAAGCATTTAATGAAGCAAAACTTCTTGAAAAAGAATTCATTGCTCCAGCAGAACAAAACAAATTTACTATTTTTATTGAAATGCCTACAGGAACAAAGCTAGAAGTCTCTGATGCTATTGTTAAAAAAGTTGAGGAAATTGTTACAAAAGTCCCTGAAGTAAAAACCGCTACTGCTAAAATTGAACCTTGGTCCAGTAAAATTTACGTTGAACTTTTACCTCTTTCAAAGCGGCAACGCACCACCCAAGAAATCATTGAGTCCATCCGACCTCATACAGACAAACTAGATCCTGCTTTTATCTATTTTGAAGAACCAGAAGAAATTGGTACAAAAGAAATCTTTGTAGAGTTGTATGGATACGATTATGAAATATTAAAGAGTAAAGCTATTGAGATAGCTCAACGTATACAAGCTATTCCCAGTGATAAATTAGGAAGACACTTTTCTGATACAAAAATCCGTATGCGAGAAGGCCGACCTGAGATGCATTTGCTCATTAACAAAAGAGAGGCTGCCTTATTTGGACTCAGTGTAGAAAATATTGCCCTTGCTTTACATACCCATATGCGTGGTCTTGTGGCAACGCATTATCGGGGACTACGTAGCGGGCCTATGTTAAAAGTCAAAGACGAATCCTTTAAAAATGAGGATAAGTTTTTGCCTGACGAAATGAGGAAAACCATTGAGCGTCGTAGTCGTCTTAAAGCAAACCAAGACATCACCTCAGAAGAGGCGGAAACCATTGTGCGCCTTCAGGAAAAATATCGTCGTACTTTTGATGATATGCGTAAAATTACACTGGTTACACCTGATGGTCAACAAGTTTTTTTATCTCAAGTTGCTGACTTTAAATACGATATCGGCCCAAGCGAAATATGGCGAAAAAATAAATCGCGTATGGTTCAGGTCAGTGCCAATATTGGTGGTATGGCTTTAGGAACTGCAGCGGAAAGAGTAAAAGATGCAATAAAAGATGTCAAATTCCCCAAGGATTATTTTTGGCAATTTGGGGGTAATTACGATAAGATGATTCGTAATGAAAAAGAGTTGCGTTTTGCATTAGTATTAAGTATTCTATTAGTATATATGATTTTAGCTGCTCTTTTTGAGTCATTCTCACAACCTTTTATTATACTCGGCACAGTGCCTTTGGCGTTTATAGGGACTGTTTTTGCGTTACGCATTACTAATACTGCCGTAGGAATGGGTGTATTAATCGGTGCCATTATGCTCGGAGGTATTGTGGTCAATAATGCTATTGTTCTTATTGATAGAATTAATTTCTTGCGCCACAGTTTGGGATATGACTATGGAACAGCTAAACAAGAACGTTCTGTTATACTAGAAGCCTCTTTAGATAGATTGCGTCCTATTATGATGACTTCACTTACCACTATATTAGGTTTAATTCCTATGGCTTTGGATAAAAGCGAATCCGCTAATCTTTGGGCGCCACTTGCAATTACGGTTATTGGCGGAATGAGTGTAGCTACTGTTTTGACTTTATTTGTAATACCCTGTATTTATTTAATTTTTAAAGACTTTCGTCTTATAAGAAAATAGGAGGAATAAATGCGTTCTAAGAAAACACACATTTTTGTGCTGGTTATATTTACTTTCTTGTGGGCAGGATTAATTATTTGGGGATTCTTCAAAAATGCCACCCAGTTAACTTCAGGTAGTAAACCCGTCGTCTTAAGCCAGCAAACAGAAAATTCTAAAAACCAACTTAGCCACCTTTACACAAAAGTTGCGGAAAAAATAAAAAGCTGGCTTGGGTTTAAACAGCCACCTAAGAAAGAGACTGCTTCTAAAAAAGACCAACAACCTACTGGACTTGAACCCCCTGCTGTCTTGGTCAGAGCCTTTGTCGTCTCTAAGAGAGACTTTAAAGACACCCTTCCTGTAATGGGAACAGTTAAAGCGCAAAAAGAGATACCTTTAAAATTTGAAGTAAACGGTGTGATTAAAAAAATCTATTTCCGCGAGGGAGAACGTATCAAAAAAGGAGATTTAATTGTAGAACTTGACCCTAAAGATATGGAGTACCGCCTGCAGTATGCCCAAAATAAATTCGAGGCAACTAAAGCGGCAGCTGCTACTGCCCAGAAAAAATTAGAAGTCCATCAAAAACTCTATGAAGCTGGTGCAATAATCAAAGCCAAGTTTGAAGAGGTACAACTTGAAGCAGAAAGTGCAAAATATCAGGTAGAAACTGCGCGGGCAGAATTGGAATTAGCCACCAATGAAGCTAAGAAGATAAAAATATTTTCTCCTATTGATGGAGTAATGGGACCACGTGATGCAGAAGAAGGAGAATTTGTAACTCCTCAAGATAAAGTCGCAACGGTCTACGAAATAAGCGAAGTAAATGTTGAAGTAGGCGTGGTGGAACGTGATATTGAAAAGGTTAAAATAGGGCAAAAAGCAAACGTATATGTAGATGCTTATCCAGGAGTAGCCTTTCCAGGAGTAGTAGATAAAATCTATCCTGTTGTTGAAGGAAAATCGCGCACTCTCACTGCAAAAATTAAGGTCTTAAACCCTACAGCAGCTTTACTTCCTGGAATGTTTAGTAGAGCAGATATTGAGATAATTGAATTATCCGAGGCAATTATTGTGCCTACTACTTGTCTAGTCGCCGCTTCAAAAGACATAATTCTGGCACCAGTAATCCCTGCCAGTACTATAAGAAAGACAGAGGATGAGGCTGAAATCGGAACCGTTATGCTACGCCAAATAACTGTGGGTTATCGAACGAGCGACTATGCCCAAATTATTTCAGGATTATCAACTACTGACCTTGTAGTTCTGGAAGCACAAGGAGAAATAAAAGACGGCTCGCGTGTTAAAATTATTGGGAAAGAAGAGTTAACTTTTTAAAGTAGATTTACTCAAGAATAGCTTCACGAATTTGTTGAATTAAAACCACAATTTCACGATTAGTAGGGTCAAAATATTCAGCAATAGTTGCCTCACGTAAAGCCTCAACATATTTTCCTTGTTCATAGTAAGCTTTTGCTCGTGCAATATAATCTATTACACTGCTAGGCGAAGATAGTGAAGAAGAGCTATTTTTTTCGTCAGCAAATAAAGTTACCTTTTCGGGTCTAACAAACTTAACCTCTGACGAATAATTCTCTTCTGGAGAAGTTTGAGAAGGTTGCCAAGATAGTCCGCCGGGTTTTTCTAAAGGATATTGGCCCGCAAGAACTTTCTCATATACACCAGGATAAGCCTCTGCTAATTCCTGCACTCGTTGTCGGGCTACTTTTGTCCAAACGTCATCAGCTTGCCCTAAACTTGCGCGTATCTTCCAACATTGTAATGCCTGTGGGATATTTTCTTCTTCTTCATAGAGAAGTGCAAGATTAGCATATGCCGGCGCATAATTTGGGTCAAGGGTAATTGCTTGTAAATACATCTCCTTTGCTCTCTCTGGCCAGCCCTTTAAAGTATAAATGATGCCTATTTCGTTATAAAGAGGGATAAAAGTTGGGTCAAATAAAAGTGCCTTCTGAAAATACCCCAAAGCTTCCTCTATATTACCGCTGTGTACTAAACGTTTGCCTTCCTGGTAATATGTTTGAGCTTGTATTTGCCGTGCTTGCTGAGAAAGACTTTGAGCTAAGCAAGATACAGAGAAAAAAAATAGAGCTATTACCGAAATAATAGCTCTATAATAACGTTTAGGATAAATAGCCTTTTTTTCTTTTCCTAACATTCTGAGTTTGTTTTTTCTTATTATTATACTAAGTAGCCCCAACCGGATTTGAACCGGTGTTTTGTGGCTGAGAACCACGCGTCCTAGACCGGGCTAGACGATGGGGCCATATTTTAATTTATTCCTATTTTACAATAGACACTTATATAGTCAATAATTTTATTGACCTATGAACTGCACTAAGATATACTCTTTATAATTGCCAAAGAAAAGAAAGTTTTAGAATAAGTTTATGTTTGATATTGGTATTGGGTCAAGTACTGAAAACAATTCATATTTTGCTGCTCAAGAAGCAATTCGTAATGCAAAAAGGTCTCTTAAGAATGCTTCGAGTATAAATTTAGGTATTGTTTTTCATACTCTAGACTTTTCTGCTAGCGCTGTTGCAAAAGCAATTACTGAGAGTTTACCTTATACTCAGCTTGTTGGTGCAAATGGCCCTGCAATTATTTACGAAAAAGGCATTTTTAGACATGGCATAGTAATAATGCTTGTTGGTTTTCCTGAAACCGTGCATTGTTCTTCTGCTGTAGAAAAAAACCTACGTACTCAGAACTCCCATCTATCTGGTAAAGAATTGGCGACAAAACTACTGTATGGCTTTAAGAGTTCTCAACGAGTTTTTGGATTATTCTTTTTTAATTTATTAGGTGAAGAAAAAAGAAATTTTATTGTGGGACTACAAGAAAATCTTGGTAGAGGGTTTCCTTCTTTAAGTATAACCGCAAACTCTTCCTTCGATAGCTCTAAAACAACTATCTATTGTAACTCTGAGGCTTTGGTAGACAGTTGTGTGGGTACATTATGGGGTGGGAAAGTATCTGTTGGATTAGGTATAGGTTGCGGTTGGAAACCCATTGGTAAACCTCATCAGATTACCGACGCAAGTGGTACAGTAGTTGTTGCCATAGATGATAAACCTGCTATTTCTCTGTATGAGGAATATCTGGGTTTATCCAGAAATAAAATAATTGAAAATATTCGTAAGTTTTCTGCCATCTATCCATTAAGATTCGGATATAACGACTCTAATTATCTGTTGAGTTCGGTTATTTCGGCAGACCAAAATGGAGCATTACTTTGTCAGAGAAATGTTGAAAAAGGAATGACTGTCCGTTTAATGATTGCGACAAAAGAAACTCTTCTTGAAGCAACCGAGTCTGCCATACAAGAAATTCAGGAAAGTATAAAAAGTCGTGCTTCTTCTTTGGAAAAAAGTATACCGTCACGTTTTGGACTTGTATTTAGCGCTTTTAACCGCTATCATATACTAAAGGGTGATTTTCAAAAAGAAGTTACCTTGATAAATAAATATCTACCTTCAATGCCTTTTATCGGGTTGTGCACCGAAACACTTATGGTTTCCTCATTTCAAAGCACTTCTTATGGACAAACACAGTTTTACAATCATGATTTTGCTTTACTGGTAGTGGAAGGTTAGTAAAATGTTCTATTTTAATTTATTTTTTATTTTATTGTTAAGTGCAATCTTCGTCTTAGTATACCTTGTTATTAAAAAAGATTCACTTATCAAAACATTAAGAGATGAAGTATCCTATTTAAAGCAAGCGCTTGACGAACTTGATGAACAAGCAAAACTTATAGTAAGAACCGACCTTGAATTAAACAAGGCCCAGGAAGAAATTGAGCGTAAAATAAATGTTCTTTACAGCATCCATCGTCTTTCCCAGAATTTAAGTTCTACGCTTGAAGAAGAGCAAATCTTTAAAAAAATATCCTTCCAAGATATAGAAAATTTAGGATTTGATAAAGCAGCCATTGCGTTTTTTTCACCTTCTTTCTCAAATATTATTTTGCGTACAGTCTTTGGTTATGCTGGTGAAGAGATAGAGAATATAAAAAAATTTATTGACCAAAATATTGCGATATTCACTGAACAGTTAAGCAATCATAAAATACTATCTTCTTTTAAACCTGATAATATTATATTTGCCGAAACAATGCGTCAGGTTTTTGGAGTAAAGAAATTCATCTGTAGCCCTATACCCACCAAAGAAGGAACCGGAGGAATATTTTTTGGGGGAACTGTTAAAGAAAATAATTCACTCTCTGAAGCTGATATAGAAATTATTACCATTGTTTCCCATCAGATAGGACAAGCAGTAGATAATGCTCGGTTATTTGAAAAAACCTGGCATGCACAACAAGCCCTTGAACGGCGAGTAGAAGAAAGAACAAAAGAACTTTCCCGAGCTTTGGAACAGGTAAAAACTATTAACCAACGGAAAAGCGAATTTGTTTCCAATGTATCTCACGAGTTAAGAACCCCTCTTACCTCTATCAAGGGATATGCTTCTATACTTTTATCCGGTAAACTAGGTGTGCTTCCAGAAGAAGTATCAAAACGCCTAGAAAAAATAAATAAGCACTCAGATGAACTGGTTGCTTTTATAAATGATTTGTTAGACATTTCGCGAATCGAATCGGGAAAAGCAGAGTTAAGATTAGCACCTTATCAGTTAAAAAGTATCATTGAAGAAGTAGTTGACCTTCTACAACCCCAGTGCAAAGAAAAAAATATTACTTTAAAAACCGAATTTGACCAACTTCCTTTAGTTCTTATTGACCACAGTCAAATTAAGCGAGTATTCATTAATCTGATAAATAACGCAATTAAGTATACAAACCAAGGTAGCGTTACCGTTCGTGCATACCTACAGGAATCAATGGTTCAAGTAGATATTCAAGATACAGGATGTGGTATCCCGGAATATGCTTTAAACAAATTATTTGTAGAATTCTATCGGGTAGATAGTGCGGTTAACCAAGAAGTTAAAGGCACAGGGCTTGGTCTTGCTTTAGTAAAACATATTGTTGAGGCACACAAAGGAAAAATTTGGGTAAAAAGTAAACTTGGTGAAGGCTCTACCTTTAGTTTTACTCTACCAGTTGCCTAAATAAAAAAGAGGTGATTTTATGACACTTAAAATACTTGTTGTTGATGACGACCCAGATATCCGTGATGTCTTAAGGATTACACTTGAGAGTGAAAAATACGAGGTATTTGAGGCAGAAAATGGCGAAGAAGGAATAAAAATGATCTCTGAGAAAAATCCTGATTTAGTTCTGGTGGACTATAAAATGCCAAAGATGGACGGTAGAGAAGTATGTTCTTACATTAAAAGAGATATTCTACTTAGGCATCTGCCGGTTATTATGGTAACGGGAAAAGGTGAGATTGTAGACAGAGTAGAAGGTATTGATGCTGGTGCAGACGATTATATTGTCAAACCTTTTGAACCTGAAGAATTGCTTGCTCGCATACGAATGGTGCTAAGGCGTTCCTCAATTGACTTAGAAGCAAATCCCTTAACGCGCCTTCCAGGAAATGTTTCTATAACCAATGAATTAAATTCACGGCTTAAAAGTGGCCAACTCTTTGCTGTCTGTTACCTTGATTTAGATAAATTTAAAGCCTATAACGATACTTATGGATTTAGTCATGGGGATGAAGTAATTAAGGAAACTGCCCGCATATTATTGTCCTGCACTAAAGAATTTGGTAATCCTAATGACTTTGTTGGACATATAGGTGGAGATGATTTTGTAATTGTAACTACTCCTGACAAAGCAGAGACTATTTGTTCTTTTATTATTAAAAAGTTTGATGAGATTATTCCTTCTTTTTATAACGAGACGGATAGAAGAAATGGATATATTATTGCGCGTGACCGACAAGGAGTGGAACGACAATTTCCTTTACTTTCTATCTCCATAGGTGTAGTAACTAATGAATTCCGCAAGATAGAACACGTCGCCCAAATAGGAGAAATTGGTGCAGAATTAAAAGCCTACGCCAAAAGCTTGAAAAAGAGTAATTACGTTATTGACAAACGACGGCAGGACTGATTGTTTATTAAAAAAATCAGTCGTTTTGTTTCTTGGCCTTGCCCTACCAGAAAAAGGTTTTCTTTGTTTGGTGTGAATTAATTTATGAATACCAAAAAGCTGCTTGTCATATGACCTACTTACTTTAATGCTACTACCAAAAGAAAAATTCGTCAAAAAATAGGCCTTGCAAAATTTCCGTCTTTAACCGAAGTTAAGAACCTTTGGGGGGTCAAATTTATATTATGGTGCGAGGAGAGGGAGTTGAACCCTCACAGCTTATGCAGCCAACAGCCCCTCAAACTGTCGCGTCTGCCAATTCCGCCATCCTCGCAAATTTATCTGGTTTAAGCAAGCATAATTATTCTAATATGCAAGTTGTGTTTAAGCAAGAGTTTTGTAGGGTCGTTAAAAGAACGATAAACACAATTAAATTTCGTTTATTAAAAAAGTATTAGAAATTAAATCTTCATTGCAAAATGAGTTTAATCTAAAAACGTTTCTAAAGAAATGAAAAAGATAAAAAAATAAATTTGCAAAATTATTAATTATTAGGCATACTTTAGATAGAAAAAATTTGCTCTAACCTTTTGAAAAAGGCAAACTAGCAGTAATGCTAGGGCGCAAAGCCACCGGTCCATTATTAATAAGGACAGCGGGGCTGCCAGAAGGACTTAACCCTAAGCAAACTGCTTGGGGTTTTTAATTTACCCAGGGTTTGTCTTTTTCAAGGCAAACCCTGGGTTTTTTATGGAAATTTTATGGAAACAATCAAACTATCCAAAATATTTTTAATTATAACCTTTTTAATAACAATAAGTTTTACTTCTATTGCTGGCGAAAACACTTCATTTACGTCAACAATACCATTAATAAACTTTGAGTTTAAATATTGCAGTTCTAACCTTTGGAAGTATCTGCGGTTGGGGTTAAATTATTTGGAAAGTCCCAACCCACTAAAACCGCCTGAAGAAACCAGCCCGAAATATCTTCATCCTGATAAATGTGGGTTCGGTGCATACGGATTTACACCTGAAGCTTACGAAGACGTCCAACGACTTTATCCCTTCTTTCGAAATATCTGTTGGCAACAGATTCTGGAATCTTCTCAACTCTACGAACTGGCTAATCAAGCATATGCTGACTGGTTACTGGGGCAGTTAAAATTTTATCTAAAAGAAGGTGCTTCTTGGCAAGAAATATTTGACCTATTACATCAAGTTTGGAATGTAGGTCTATCGGGATTTAAAAATGGCAAGATTCCCGTTTCATCACGTTTTAAGAGAGCGGAAGAATTCAAAAAGATGTTTTATCTTTGACTTCTCTTTTTTCTTTGCTGGTCTATCTTGTGCTGCACATACCAAGAAAAATACCCTCGGTATTTTCTCTGCAATGAAGGGTTTTGCCAATCGCGGGTAGTAATAATTTTCCGACAATTCGGCAATCCGCATTGACAGCGAAAAGAGTAATTGAAATCCGCGTCAGTCATACAATAATCATAGGTAATTTCTTCTCCTGGCTTAATTCTTCTCATTGCCACCATCATAATGTGGCCTTTGATACCCGCATTCGGCTGACAACTATGGTTAAAAAAATCGTCATCCTCCAATACCCCTTTTGGCGAAGAAACCAAATAAAATCCTTTAGCAATCTTGGTGGCATAATCATCAATATCAGGAAACTCTTTTTTCTTTAATTGTCGAAATTGTCCTTCTGTAATAATATGACCACCCCAGATGGCAATTATCTCATCTTTTTTAATAGTAGATTTAGCAAACACCCCTCTTCGGTCAATCCCTGACCTGCGTACCTCTACTTTCGGACTAAGATAGGAATGTCTAATCATTTTTTACTATAATTTTCTTTTCTCTTACTCCCTGCAGAAGTTGACTAAAAAATATCTTATCTTGCCCAAGGTCTTCCATAAACAAAAGTCCTCGCTTATTAATATCTCCTCTTAAAAATAATTCTGCAACCACTGCTGGGACACTGGCAGTAATTTTTTGCATAGAATTAAGTTTCTCTTTTGCTGAACTTTTTGCCTTTATTAACCAGCGCCAAGTAATTTTGCTGTTTTTGAAAATAATTTCTGCGAAAGTTATATTAGTGAACATCTTTCTTTCTAACAAGAATTTTGTATAAAACAAATTCTTGCCTGATAACAAACCATAATTTTTTAAAAAAAGAAAAAATTCTCTAAATCCTTTCGGCCGCACAACCCGAACTGTGCAGTTTTTTAGTTTAAATTTATCTAAAATATTTTCAAAACCGCTTGCTACATAGTAACTTTCCGCATCTATACCAAAAAACCTCTCTGGTTGATATCCTCCAAAAGCAGGAAAAAGTTTTTTCTTTGCCCCAACAACCTGCCAAGAAGACAACCCATGTTCAGCAACGATATCCTCAAAACACCACAAGAACGGATAGTAAAATCTTCTTGGGGAAAGTGACCCCGCTTTTACTTCTACTTCTTCTATCTGGGGATGCTTATTAAATTCTCTACCCAAAATGCAATTGACTAATCCTGGCGAGAAACCACAGCCTGGGATAACCATAATATCTGATTTATTAATTTTATCGCGGTGCTTTAGGTAAAACGGCGGGTCAATATCCGAGATATCAATTAGATGTTTTTTATAAAACAGTGCTAATCTTAAACACTTCTGCCCCAAAGCAGATGGTAAGGCCCCGATTAACAAATCGCAATATTTTGCCTGGCTGTCTTTACAGATAAAGAAAACTTTTTTGATTATCTTATTTCTGTCCAAGTAAAATTTTACTGCTTGGGCAATCCTGCCACAACCCATAATACCTACCACAAAATTTTTTGCCATATTAGTTGTTTAAATTTGCCAAAGTTTGGGCATAACCATACTCGCCAGATGTATGGCAGGTGTATAGTACTTAAGCCCTTTAGCCTTTTTGCCCAGACGTTGACAGAGGCGTTGTTTGATGACTAATTCTTTAAGAGAGGTGGGGTTAATTTTTTTGGATGCCATCATAAAACAATATTCACAACCGCAACTATAAGAAGGCATAGCCAAACGAACTGGTTTTACATACTTAAACAACTTCTGTAATTTTTTTGCGGTTGGCTTTATAATAAGGTCAAAATCTAAAAAAGGCCCTAATTGAAACATCGCAATTCCATTTTCAGTTAGCGCCTCATAGACCAGTTTATAGAAAGGCGCCTCAAATAAAACTTTTCCTGGGCCAACTGGGTCAGTTGAATCAACTACAATAATATCAAAAAAGTTTTTGTATTCTTTGATAAATTTTCTACCATCTTCTATAAAGACTTTTACCCGCTTGTTGGAAAAACTATTTTGCGCAATAAAATTAAGATGCCTTTTAGCAATGCCCACAACCTCCTTATCAATATCTACAAAATAGATTTCCTTAAGAGGATGTTTAAGCGCTTCACGCAATACCCCGCCGTCGCCACCACCAATAACCAGCATCCTTTGCGGATTAGGATGGCTAAGGAGAGGTGGATGTGTAATCATTTCGTGATAAATAAATTCGTCTTTCTCTGAAAGTTGTATAATTCCATCTAAGGCAAGCATTCGGCCGAACCCGGGGCTTTTGAAAACTTCTATGTTCTGATATTGACTCCTGCCAGAAAAAATCCGTTCTGTTACTCGGAAGGCATCAGTTTTACAACGCCGAACACCGGGAAAAGAGGTTTCTACAAACCACTCGCGTTTATCCAAGAATAATCCTTTATCATTACTCATAGTAGCCTCTATCAATCTCTTGGACACGCACCTTGGCAGGAAGAAATTTGCGCTTAAGATATTCTAATGCTTTATGTGGTTGGGTCTGTGGGCCACAGGTGAAAAGGTCTACAGCAATATAATCATGCTCAGGCCAAGTGTGAATAGATATGTGCGACTCAGCTAATACCAAAACCCCAGTAATGCCTTGACCCGGAAATTTGTAGATACACGCCTTAAGAGGAGTGTTATTTGCAGCATACGCTGCTTCATAAAGTATTTCTTCTAACTGTTCAGGGTCTTCTACAAAATGTTTTGGTGAAATAAAATCCGCAATCAAGTGAACAGAATGCAACTTGGTTGCTCTGATATTCTCTTTGCGAATAATATCTTTATTTAGCAGTTCCTTCGTCGGCATTCTTTTATTCCTTTAAAAAAATTTCCTCTTTAAATTATTGTATAAAATTCTAAAAAAAAATCAATTTTTTTTATAAAAATTTTTCTTGGTGGATAATTCTCTAAAAATTTATAAAAAAATTTTAAAGTTTTTTAGCAATCTTTGCCCACTCATCACGCAAAGTTACAATGCGATTGAAAACTGGTGCTGATGGTGTTGAATAACGTGTATCCACAATAAAATATCCCAGACGTTCAAACTGATAACGTTGACCTGGTTGAGCATCTTTTAGAGAAGGTTCTAATTTACAATTTGTTAATACCTCTAAGGACTTGGGATTAAGATTAATCGTAAAATCAGCGCCCTCGGCAATATCATCAGGATTTCTTACGTTAAAAAGTGTATCGTATAGTCTGACCTGCGCATTCACTGCATGCGAAGCAGAAACCCAATGAATAGTCGCTTTGACTTTTCTCCCATCCGGTGCGTCGCCACCACGTGTAGTAGGGTCATAGGTGCAATGCAATTCTTTTATCTCGCCAGTAAGGGGGTCTTTTACTACTCTTACGCATTTAATAAAATAAGCGTAACGCAACCTGACTTCTCTTCCGGGGGCAAGACGATAAAACTGTTTAGGTGGGTCTTCACGAAAATCGTCTTGCTCAATATAAATTTCTCTACTGAACGGAATTTTCCTTGTGCCAAAAGAAGAGTCTTCAGGATTATTTATTGCCTCAAGTTCTTCTGTTTTGCCTTCAGGGTAATTATCAATAATTACTTTAAGAGGTCTTAATACCGCCATCACCCTTGGCACTGTTTTATTTAATTCTTCGCGAATACAATTTTCTAAGACAACCATATCCACTATGGTGTTTGCCTTCGCCACGCCGATCTGGTCACAGAATTTGCGAATAGATGAAGGGGTATATCCTCGACGACGCAAGCCAGAAAGAGTAGGCATACGCGGGTCATCCCAACCATCAACCAATTTTCGCTGAACAAGAGTAAGAAGTTTACGTTTACTTAAAACCGTGTGGCTTAGATTAAGGCGGGCAAATTCAATTTGTTGCGGATGGTAAATTCCTAACTCATCGAGGATCCAATCATACAGAGGCCTATGCACCTCAAATTCTAAGGTACATATTGAATGCGTTATCCCTTCTAAAGAATCACAAAGACAGTGACAGAAGTCATAAGTTGGATAGATGCACCATTTGTCTCCAGTATGATGATGTCGAACTCTTTTTATTCGATAAAATACGGGGTCGCGCATAAGTAAATTGGGATGTGCCATATCGATTTTCCCACGTAGTGTCTTTGAACCATCAGGAAATTCGCCTTCACGCATCCTACGGAACAAATCTAAATTCTCCTCAACACTGCGATTACGCCATGGGCTTTCTTTCCCTGGCTCAGTAATTGTGCCTCTGTCGCGCCGCATTTCTTCTACAGTCTGGTCGCAAACATAGGCTTTGCCTTTTTTAATTAACTGCACAGCAAACTCATACAGTTGCTCAAAGTAATCTGAGGCAAAAAAAAGACGGTCTTCCCAGTCAAAACCTAACCAACGCACGTCTTCCTTAATTGACTCTACATACTCAATATCTTCAGTCTGGGGATTTGTATCGTCAAAACGCAAGTTACACTTTCCATTATAGTCACGGGCAATTCCAAAGTTAAGACAGATACTTTTGGCATGTCCAATATGCAAATAACCATTTGGTTCTGGCGGAAAACGTGTATGCACTCTACCACCGTATTTATTAGTGGCTATATCTTGGTCAATTATTTCCCGAATAAAATTTTTCTGTACGGCTGGAGTTTCCATATTTTTTAATTATTGTTTATTTCCAATCGTGATAAAATCACAAAATCAAGATACAAAAAATCAAACGGTTTAAGTACATAACTATATGCCCCTAAAGAAATCGCTTTTTTTACTCGCTGGTCCTGCTGAACAGCAGTAACCATAATAACTCCAAGATTTGGTTTTATACGCATAATCTCAGATAGAGTAGTTAATCCGTCCATCTCTGGCATCTGAATATCCAAAAGAACAATGCCAACATCTTCTTTATTAATTATCTCTAATGCGCGTCTGCCATTTTCTGCTTCTAGCACACAGTAACCTTTTGTTTCTAAATAACTTTTTAGCATAAAACGTAGGTCTTGTTCATCGTCCACCACCAAGATGGGTTTTGCCTTTCGGATAACTGACTTACTGTTGATATGGCTTTGTGCCTTGATAAGTTTTTCAAGCCGAGACAAAAGTTCTTTTTCGCCTAAATCTTTGGCTATTACCTCATTTGCTCCGGCAGCACGAGCAGAACTTTCACGTTCAGCAGTTAACCCTTCTGAAAAAACAATAACGGGCATTCTGCTACGTGCCTGTCTAATTTTTTCAATCACTGATAACCCCGAGGCATCAGGTAAAGCAAACTCAATAATTAAGGCATCAAACGCCTCTTGAAACAGTGCTTCTAGTGCCTGTCGCGCTGAAGGTACAGTAACTACCTCATAACCTTTGTCTGTTAAAATGCTACGCAGTGTCTCACGCACAGCCACTTCATCATCAACAACTAAAACTTTTATCATTTTTACCTTTAATTCAAAAAATATATAGAAATCTTTACTGGTGCACTGGTTAATTGATTTTTTATCTGCTGTAAAGCACCAAATTCTACCATAGTTACGTTGGTTGCGGAGATCCTTTGTTTTAAGACAACCAAATCGCTACGGTTTACAGAAATTATCATAAAAGATTCTTCTTCCTTTTCAATGACTGCCCCAGTTTTTTTTATAACTGTTCTAAAAAGCTCTTTCTGACCAGAAGAAACAAATCCTATGTGCCAATGCAGATAGTCGGCGTTGGTATTTTTTCTCGGTTCAAAATAAACTAAAACCTTATTCTCAGCATTAGCAAATATTGGCATTGTAGAGGTAAAATCTTGTCGCAGGCAACCAATATCTGTTGCCAAAACTAACCGCTCAATTACCTGCTCAAATTTTTCTTTTTTGCCTCGGTAGAAAACCAATACCCCTTCGATTAAATCTATGCGACTTCCCAAATCGGAAAGAATTTCCAACACCTGTGACTTTGCTTGTTCATGCTCACAGCGAAAGTGCCAATGCAAAGGCAAAAATTGTTCAGTTACATTTAAGGCCGGTTGGCTCAGTCTTGAAAAATTCGGCTCAACATTATCCTCGGAGAAATTTGTCGTTTTTGGTTGCTGTTTCTGTTGAGTAATAATTTCGCTTTCTGTAGGCCTTTCTGTGAAGTGTTCAGTTTGAGGCAAACGCTCCATATAAATTACAGGCGCATCTTGAGATAATTTTTCTTTTGTCTGCCAGCGCATAATTAAAAAAACCGCTGAGCTTAAAAGAAAAAATCCTGCGATTGTCCAAAATAAAAACCTTTTGGAAAAAATTTTCTTGCCTGTGGGCAAAACATATTCTTTTTCTTTTAACTTAAACAGAACTGTTTGGACAAGGTCATGTGGAACTTTTAAATTCGCCAATTCCCAAATTTGATTTGAGATTGAACCGAGAGAACTTACGTAATTACGACAATGGCTACAACTATCAAGATGGCTGACTATTTCTTGATACTCCTCTTCTACCAAAAGGTCATCTAAAAATTTCTTAACTTTCTTTTCTACATCTGAACAGTTCATAATTTAACGTGCAGAATTAAGCAAGCGTTCCAATTCTTGCCGTAACAATAATCTTGCCTGTGTCATATTAAGACGTGTTTCCTTCTCCGACTTATTAACAATACGAGCTATCTGACTATATGTAAGATGCAACTGGTCACGCAATAACAAAAGCAGTCGCATATCAAAACTCATTTTCTGTAAAGCCTGCCGCAATATGGTAACAGCAGGTTTTCTATTAGAGGGGACTTCTAAAAGCCCAAAGTCCTCAACCGATGGCATTGCCCGTGTCTGTCGGCTTCTTTCTACAATTGAAAAGATAAGTTTTATAAGTATCTGCTCTTCATTGGCAAAATTACTTGTTGTAATAAATGTCTCAACAAAACTATCTGCAGTAATCTCATAAGCCAGGTCAGGATTGCCTCCAATAAGATAAAACGCCAAAGGAAATACCTTTTTTTGATACCTTTCGACCAGCTCCCTTAACTTTGTTTGACTTATTTTCATAAAAATACACGGAACTAACTGTTTGCCACAATTGTTTTATTTTTATTATTATACTATAGAGAAGGTAAATAGTAAAAAGTTTGTGAAGGAAATTTTTTGTGAAGGCAAATTTGGGATAATATTAAACTGTCTGTTTATCTCCCCAGTGAAAATACTATTCTATGTCTCAATCCCCTATTCAACGGGTCTTATTTCTCTCGTATTAAAAGTAGATTTATTAGAAGAGTTATAGAATGTCTCAATCCCCTATTCAACGGGTCTTATTTCTCTCAATAAGCTGAAACTTGGTGATGTTTCAACTGTAGTAGTCTCAATCCCCTATTCAACGGGTCTTATTTCTCTCGTTAGTAT
>JAOAET010000043.1 GCA_026416665.1 Candidatus Omnitrophota bacterium
AGATTTTAGGTCTTCTGTTATCTGTAATATCTTTTCTGCTAAGAGTGGGTCAAGGTTATTAAGCTTTTTAACAATTTCTTTTAAAGAATCCACTTGTTCTTCAGAAAAAGTATTATCTGTTTCTTTGATCCTGAATACCACTTGATTAAAAATGCTCTGGGCTAATGTGTCTATCGTCTCATAAATCAACAATTCCTCGATGTTAACTTCTTTCTCATTAAAGAGTTGTTTATACCGTTCTTTATTTTCTACCAAAACTTCCAGACTTTGTTTAAGAACAAAGAAAGGATTATCTGTTCTAGTTAAAGCAGGCAGAGAAGTTTTTTGGTCTAAATAGGCAAGTGCAGAAGCAAATAATTGGTTTATCTTATTCTGTTCTTCAGTTGGTCTTTGCAAGTTATTTCTCTGATACCAAAGATAAAGTTTTTCTATCTGGGCCAGTTGACCTCCATCATACTTACTGGAGAATAGTTCACCCTTAAGTCGTTTTTTATTTAAGAACAGCCAAATCTCTCCTTCCGGAAATGTCTTTTTAACTAAAACATAATCCTTCCCTTCCTCTAACAATACTACATCTGGTAATTGCCTTTCTCTTATTTCATCACTGGGTAAGTTTGAAATATCCCAACCTTCTTTTACTAGTACCAACTTTCCATCGGCAGTTACTCCGAATTCTCCTCGACGCAGTTTTCCTTCGGTGGTACTTCCGGAAAAGCATTTTACCTTATCTATTTCCCCATCATGGTCAAAAACCAACATTGCTAAAAGCAAAGGCTCGGGATGCTTAGAAAAAATTGTTTCATCTTTTAATTCCTCTATAAGTTTAAGATAATATTCCATATCTTTTTTCTCTTCTATGTCAAAGGAAGCTTCAGTTAGTTTTTTAATAACTAGATTGCCTAGTCGAATAACAAAATCGCCTATTCGTGTAAAAAAGGAAGTGGTCGCCTGACTTAAACCACCGTCTCTTGCATCAAAACCACCGCTTATATATTGCCTTAATTCTATACCGAACTTACCTTCTACCTCTTCCTGCAGGTTATATTCACCTTGGAAAAAAGATTTTCGGTATTCATTAAAATATGTCTCTAAAGACCACTGTTTGGGCAAGGTAAAACTCGTTAAATCTCTGCTATCTATCTTGGAGAAAATTTTTGATTTTTTTGATAGATTATTAGCTTTAACATACTCTTTAACCCAATTTGCCAAAATCAAACAATGGTAAACCTGGCGCAAAGAAGCATACTTTCTGGACTGGTTTACTTGTCTAGTTAATTGCGGTAATATTAACTGATGCACAAGTTCTGAGGCATAGCGATTTAATTCCTTTATACGATTGTCATTCTTATCTAATAATATTGTCGTATCAGAAATAGGCACTTGTTTATGTTTATTTGACCACTCCAACCAATCTTCTTCTAAGCATACCTTTAAAGTTGCTTTATAAATATATACTCTATTATCACTCTGACCAAGAATTATCTCTCCAGGGACAATCCAAGGACGAGTCATCGTGGGAATTTCTATATCTTCTTCAGGATTAAATAAGGTATTTATCTTTCCATAAATTTCAGACCAAAATCTACGGCCTAAGGAGTGTTGCGGAGAGGTCAATTGCGCAAGGTCTTTTTTAAGCTGAAGGTCTGCTTCTACCAATACCTTACCAAGCTGGGTCTTAGCCATATCTTCATCCATAATCTGGTAAGGTGAATCGGGTCTAAGATTTACCCAAAAGGTGCTATTGGGTAAAACCAAAGCTGTCATAAAGTAATCCTTGACCTGCTCTATTTGACTTTCTATCTCTTTACTATCTTTGCCTATTAAATCTCCTAAATCAAATCCTGCGGTTACCTCATTAGTTATTTTATCAAAGGTAAGCAGCTGTAAGTTAAGTGGTCTGAAACGTTCAGGCAATAATAGTCCTGCTAAATAATCAGGTATAGCAAAACTATTATTTAATTGGGTAAATCCTGCCTGCTGAATTAAAAAACAAAACACTAAACTAACTGCTATAATACGTCTAAACATTGTCTTATCCCTTCTACTTATTGCCGTAAATTTTTATTAGTATTCGTATTAATACAAAATAAAAAGCCACGTATCTCTTAATCAAAGTTTACGATTAAGAACCCGTGGCAAAATATATTTTAAAAATTTAGTAATTAAAATTTAACATATAGTTTCAACTTTGTCAAGTTAACCGAAAAATTTAAATAATATGGCTAAAATGGCTGCTTTTTGAAATTGACTTTTAACTACTGGAGAGTAACTGATCGATGGTATTTAAAGGTTTGACTTTACTGGTATCAATATCGTTAACGTTTACTGCAGATTCAAGACTAAAAGGGCCTACTTTTGTTCGTTGTATGTGGGAGACAAAACCCACAGTTCCTAAATCTTGAGCAATATCTTCAGCTAACTTACGCACATATGTTCCCCGAGAACATTTAATATATAGCCCTAAGTTAGGAGGAGAAAATTCTAATAACCTCAATTCCTTTACCAGCACTCTGCGTGCGGCTCGTTGCACATCTTTACCTTTACGTGCCAACTTATAAAGGCGTTGTCCTTTGTATTTTATGGCTGAAACCATAGGAGGTATTTGAAAAATCTCGCCAATGTATTTTGGTATTACTTCCTCCACCATCTGTCTTGTTATATGTTGCCAAGATTTTTTCTCCAAAATCTGGCCAGCAGCGTCGCCACTTGAAGTCTTTATCCCTAGGGTCAAAGTAGCCAGATACTCCTTTTCAAAAGAAAGGAATTTATCAAATAATTTAGTAGCATTTCCCACCAAAACTACCAAAACACCAGTTGCCTCTGGGTCAAGTGTGCCGGCGTGTCCTATCCTGTGCATTCCCAGTTTGTTACGCACAATGTCTACTACATCGTGAGAAGTAATCCCTTTGGGCTTATTAACTACAAGAATACCATTAAGCATAACTTACCAATAAGAATGGGTTTTTAAATAAGAAACATAATCCTTTACTGCCTCTTCTAAAGAGTAAAAGTTACTTTTATAACCAACTTTCCTCAGTTTGGTTATATCAGCTTGGGTAAAATACTGGTACTTATCCCGTAAAGCAGTAGGCATATCAATATATTCAATTACTGGCTTTGACTTTAAAGCACGAAAAAGAGCTCTCGCTAAGTCGTTCCAAGTTCGTGCCTTACCTGTTCCTACATTATAGATTCCTTTCTTTGCAGGATGAGTAAGGAAATAATAGACAATTTCTGCTGCATCTTTGACATAAATAAAATCCCTTTTTTGTTCACCATCGGCGTAATCCTTACGATATGATTTAAACAGGCGTATTTTCTTATGTTGTATTACCTCATCAAAACTTTTGGCAATGACTGAACGCATATCACCCTTGTGATACTCATTAGGTCCGAAGACATTAAAAAACTTAAAACCAGCAACCTTATTTATCAGACGATTTTTAATTACCCATAAATCAAACAGTTGTTTAGAATAACCATATATATTTAGTGGTTTAAGTTTTACTGTAATACGGTCATCGTCAGAAAAACCTAATTCTCCTGCCCCATAAGTGGCAGCCGAAGAAGCGTATAAAAATAAAACTTTATGCGCTACTGCCCATTGGCAAAGTCGCTTTGAATAAAGATAGTTATTTTCCATTAAATAAGAGGCATTGGTTTCAGTAGTAGAAGTACAGGCGCCCATATGGATAATTGCATCTATTTTTTTATGAAACTTATTACGCTCAAGTGCAACTAAAAATTCGTCTTTATCAACAAAATCCTCTACTTCTTTCCCAACCAAGTTTTTCCACTTTGGTGTGGCGTCTAAATGGTCTACTACAATTATCTCTTTAACCGAAGAAGCATTAAGACGCGCTATGATACAGCTACCAATAAATCCTGCTCCACCTGTTACTACAATCTTTTTCATAAATAATACTCCTTTTTATATCATCCATTTATCATAAAAAAACAGTTTCGTCAACAAAGATTTGATTGTGAATCTTAGTTTCTTAAGATATAATAACTATAAAATAAAAATGCAAAACTTTTCTTAAATTCCAAATCAAAGGAGTCATTATGCAAGAGAAACGCAAACATCCCCGTCTTTCTACCAGACAAGATACTCATTTTTTTAATTCAGCAATTAAAGAAAAAATAGAACTGTTAGATATAAGTCTAGGAGGAATGCGTATTTTAAGTAGCCGCCAGTTGGCTTTAGGAATGTCTGTTGAAGGACAATTCTCCATTATTCCTAACAGCCGTCCTTTTTACATCAAAGGTATAGTAACTTGGCTTAAACCCTCTGGCTTAAGAAACGCTTGTTATGAGATAGGTATCAAATTCACCGATATTAGCACCATCCCCTTAGAATAAGTTTTTACCTGCCTTTCTGGATTTACTCTTTTTTTCTTAATAAGTACATTTATTTGGGTTTTAAAAAATAAATAGGCCCTCTTTCAAACAAGGGCCTATTTGAAAGAAAAGAATTAAAAGTTTTTAAAGCTAATCTTTATACCTCTTCCTTCTTAGCTGTCTTTTTCTCGTCTAATTTGAATTTACCTACTGCTTCTTTTAAATCCATTGCCAAACGTGCCAGTTCCTGAGCAGAAGCAGACATTTCTTCCATAGAAGCGGTTTGCTCTTCAGTAGACGAAGAAGCTTCTTGTACAGAAGACGCTGACTCTTTGGCTATATCCGTTACTTCGTTGACTGCTTTAACTACCCGTTCTAACTCTACAATTCTCTTTTGACCTGCTTCGGCAATTTCATTGGTAAGACGATAAGAATTCTGTGCTACCCTACTAATTTCCGCCAAAACCTCAGCAATCTTAGCTACCTGCGCCATGCCTTCTTGCACCTCTTTTGAACTCATCTCAATAGCATTGACTGCACGGTTAGTCTCACTTTGGATAGAACGAATAAGACCACCTATCTTTCGCACTGCTTCTGCCGAGCCTTCAGCAAGTTTGCGCACCTCTTCCGCAACTACCGCAAAACCTCTTCCCGCCTCACCAGCACGTGCTGCCTCAATAGCTGCGTTTAAGGCAAGCAAGTTTGTCTGGTCGGCAATGGAGGTGATAGTTACAGTAATCTCTCCTATCTGTTGTGACATCTGTCCTAAAGCCTGAATTACCTTGGCGGTATCACCAACTGTGTTAGTTAACCGCTCTATCTTTTCCACTGCTTCTTTTGCTTGAATTTTACTTGATTCGGCCTGGGCATTCGTATCACTTACCGCCTGGTTTGCTGCCTGGGCATTACTAATCATCTGTTTTATACTTTCTGCTGTGCGCTCTAATGTCTCAAAAGTTTCTTGTAAGCGCTCTGCCTGGGTTGTTGCACCCTTAGCTACTCTTTGAATAGCTGCAGAGACCTCCTGTGTAGTTGCGTTCATCTCTTGAGCAGAAGAAGACATCTCTTGCGCAGAACTTGCTACACGGTCAGCACTACTACGCACTTGGGAAACAACCGTATGCAGAGAATTAACAATCTTATTAAATGCCTCTGCCAAACGACCAAGTTCATCTTTGGTCCTAATATTGATTTTTTGAGTTAAATCTCCTGCTGCCAGAGGAAGTGTTCCACCAATTAAAATTCCTACAGGTTTAGTAAGCATAAAATTCATTAGAATTGAAACAAGCCCTGCCATCAATAGCAGACCTATTAGTGATAAAGTAATATTTCTCCATTTAGTACTTTTTTGAGCTTTTTCTACAGGTGTCCAATCAAGCACAATACGCAATGCCCCTAAAATTTTGAGATTCTTAGGATGGCAGTTGGTGCAACCCTTATCATTAAAAATAGGGCGAATAATGGTAAAGACGCTGGTAGAAGTGCCTCCATCTGCTTTTACCTGGCGCTCTTCAAGTCCTTTAAACTCTTCTCCCCTCTCCAAGGCTAAACGCAAATTTTCTACTTTTTGTTTGATGGTTTTGACATCTTCAAATTTCTTATCAAGGTTTTCTTTAACAGTACTTCGTTTAATTATACCTTTTTCATTAAGCAGCTCCATTTCAACTACGCCTTCTTCTTTTGCAAAAAATTCCTGAAACTGCTTTTGTATCACATCTTGATCCCCAGTCATCATTGGGTAACGAATAGCAGCATAAACGGTATCTGCTAACTTTTTTGCTGTGTCTTCTTCAGAGTTTAATAATGTTTTATTTTGAGAAACAACGTTCATGACCGTAATAAATGAAAGAATAACAATAAGGCCTAAAGAAAGCCAAACAGTAAGTTTAAGCCCAATGGACCTACTTATAATATTCATCATCTTTGTTCCTCCTT
>JAOAET010000039.1 GCA_026416665.1 Candidatus Omnitrophota bacterium
TAATCCAATGTATCCTAAATATACCCAAACGCGTTTTAAGATAATCCGCAAAGAGTTTAAGGCAACTAGCGGAATAAACAGATTTTTAAGTAGCCATATTAACCCCTTACATTATGAGGAAAGGTATGCCCGAATATTTCCGGCGTATGGTTTATATATTGAGATGGTTACTTTAAAATGAAAGTTGACATTATTATTCCTGTTTATAATCAGTTATCTTTTACAAAAGAATGTATTGAAAGCATCCGAAAAAATACGAAGATTCCTTACCATCTTATCATTGTTGATGATAATAGTAATGAGGAAACTAAGAGATATTTGAACTTTTTATCCCACAATACCGAAATCACAATTCTACATAATGGAGTTAATTTGGGATGGATTGTTTCTGTGAACCGTGGGATAAATATTTCTAATGCTGAATATCTGTGTATAATGAATAATGATACTGTTGTCTATCCAGATTGGCTAGAAGAAATGGTTCTAATAGCAGAAAGGCATCCCCAGATAGGGCTTGTTAATCCCGAATGGAATTTACCTAAGCATTTTCGTGGAACAAAAGAAGATTTTTATAATAAATATATTTGTAAAAATAGGGGAAAGTATATAGAGACAGACTGGATAAGAGGTTTTTGTTTTTTGACTAAGCGAGCAGTCATAGCAAAGCTAAAAGGATTAGATAGTGTTTTTACTTTTGGCTATTATGATGACTGGGATTTTTCACTACGTGTTTTGCAAGAAGGTTTCCTTTGTGTAAGAGCATTGGGAAGCTTCGTGTGGCATTACAAAAATATCACCTATGGCCAAACCAGACTAAATCATTTATTAATTAAAAACCGTGAAATTTTTGAAAAGAGATGGGGACAATTCAAAAAATGTTTTCTTTTGATAGATGATTCTTTAAAAAATAGAGTTAATGAAATAAAAGAATCTTGCTTTAGAATTTTGAGAAGACAAACCAGAATTTTTATTATCACTTCGCTCAAAAATTTTGATTTACGGCATACCAATTGCAAAATAATAAGAGTGCCACAATTTATAATTTTATTCTTTTTATACGGGCAACTGATAAGAAACAGAATTGGGTCAGAATCTAAGCATTTTGATTTTGTTATTTGTCAAGATAGTAATTTGGTCAAGCCATTGTTAAAAATAAAATTTTTTAACCAGAATAAATATATCTTAAAAACTATAGACGAACTAGAAAGCTGTCACAATGGAAAAATTAAAATACTTGAAGGTTAATTTTTTAGATGTCCAACAGCATTTAAATAAAATATTTTTTAGCATTAAGAAAGTTCTCTTGGAAGTTTTTAAAAGGAATGACTTCATCTTGGGAGAAGATGTATTTGAATTTGAAAGATGTTTTTCTAGGTACTGTGGCTATTCTTTTGCAGTAGGGCTTAATTCCGGAACTGATGCCTTGTTTTTATCTTTAAAGGCACTAGACATAGGTGAAGGTGATGAGGTGATTGTTCCTGTTTTTACATTTATTGCTACTGCGAATGCTGTTAGTTACACAGGGGCACGACCCGTTTTTGTTGATATCGATGAGAAAACTTATACTATTGATTCAGAAAAAATAGAAAAAGCTATAACTAAAAAAACCAAAGCCATTATACCTGTTCATTTGTTTGGTCAATGTGCAAACATGTCTGTGATAATGAAGATAGCCAAGAAATATAGGTTACACGTTATTGAAGATGCCTGTCAAGCACACGGCGCACAGTATTATTTTAGAAACGGCAGAAAGATTAAGACAGTAAAGGCAGGGGCAATTGGAGACGTTGGTTGTTTTAGTTTTTATCCGACGAAAAATCTTGGTGGATTTGGGGATGGTGGAATGGCTGTAACTAATAAAAGAACTTTATACCGAAGACTTCTGCAATTACGCGACTGCGGTCGTATATCACGTTATAAACACGCAATAATAGGATACAATTCTCGATTAGATACTTTGCAGGCAGCAGGTTTACTGGTTAAATTAAATTATTTAGACGAATGGAATAGAAGGAGAAAACAAATTGCCAGTTGGTATTTTGATTTGTTAAAGGACTCAAAAGTAATTTTACCTTGTTGTGCTGATTATTCAAGCCACGTATATCACATTTTTGCTGTGCGAGTTCCTAAACGAGACAAGGTAGCAGAGTTCCTTTCTTCGTGTCAAATTGGTACTGCCATACACTATCCTATACCATTACATCTTCAGCCAGCATATAAATTTTTAGGTTATAAGAAAGGAGATTTTCCTGTAGCAGAAAAGATTTCTCAAAGTATTCTTTCTCTTCCGATGCATCCTTTCCTTACTAAAAAACAGGTTATCTTTGTTGCTCAGAAACTAAAAGAGGCCATTGATAAAGTATAAGTTATGGCGTATTTCAAATTAGTGGATTATCCTGATTCAATTTTTAGAAACGCAAGAAAAAAGAAAATTTTCCTTTCTATGCGTGCCAATGTGAAAAAAATTGGTGTTTATAAATCAGGTGGTGGTTTAGGCGATTTGGTTCAAAGTATTGTTTTTTTTAAAGGTGTGCGTCAGATGTTCCCTGAGGCAAAAATATATTATATAGGGCTGTATCAGCGGCCACGTTGTAACCAGTTATTTAAAATCATTCCATATATAGATGAATATATTGAGTATATTCCGCCGCAGAGAAGCGGTTGGAAGAAGTATTTTGCTTTTTTAAAGAAATATTTTCGCTACTTTGACCTTATTTTGGATACCCAAGCAAAACCCGCCTTGTCAATATATCTTTGGTTATTAGCACCACGATATTTTATTTCCAGGATACCTATTTTTTCAAACATAGTATTTTTGGCAAATTCAAAATTAAGAGTTCACGTTATAGCAAAGATGATGGCTTTATTAAAAATCTTAGGATTAGAAAGTTGTGATTACAACCCGACAGTTAAAATACCCGAAAAATATAAAAAGTTTGCTAAGAATTTATTAGAGAAAATTGGAAGACCTTTTGTTTGTTTATTGGCAGGGGCTGGACATCCAGCAAAGGCATGGCCAGTTGAGAACTTTGCAAAACTAGCTGATTTGCTTCAGCAACAAGGTGTAACTTCTGTTTTTGTAGGAGATGCTTCTGAAAAAGAAATCTTTAATAAGATTCGTTCTGTTATGCAGACCAAACCTATTATTGCTATTGAAGAAGATAGTCTTTTTGGTGAAGAGCCATTGTATTCTGCTGCTTTATTCGAAAAGGCCTGCTGTGTCGTTGGTAATGATTGTGGTGGGTTACATTTGGCTACCTTGGTAGGGACTCCAGTTATAGGCCTATACGGTCCCACCAGCCCAATTAAAAGCGGGCCCCTTGGCGAAAAAAATATTATTTTATATAAAAGATATCCTTGTTCTCCTTGTATTTTGGGAAAATGCCAAAATAACTATGCTTGTTTAGCAAGTATTAGTCCCGAAGAGGTATTTCAAGAAACTTTAAGTTTAATCAATGATAATAAAACATAAAGAAGAGGTTATTATGGAAAAACCAAAAGTATCTTGTGTTGTTATTACCAAAAATGAATCCCAACGTATTAAAGATTGTTTAAAAAGCATAAAAGGTTGGGCAGATGAAATAATCGTAGTAGATGATGAAAGCACAGATGACACCGTGCGTATTGCCAAAGAATTAGCGGATAAAGTTATAGTTAAGAAAATGGATAATGAAGGCAGACACCGTAACTGGGCTTATCAACAAAGTCGGAATCTGTGGGTTTTAAGCATTGATGCTGACGAGCGCCTTACTGAAGAATTGAAACAGGAAATTGACAGTATTCTTAGTAAAGGAACAACTCATGCGGGATTTAGTATACCTCGAAAAAACTACATAGGTTCATATTGGATACGATATGCAGGACAATATCCCGCAGCTCAACTACGGCTGTTTCGTAAGGATAAGTTTAAATACGAAGAAGTAGAAGTGCATCCGCGTGCATTTTTGGATGGCAGTTGTGGACACTTAAAAAGTGATATTATTCATTATTCTTGGCGTGATTTTGAACATTTTGCGGATAAGGTAAACAGACAGACAACATGGGAGGCTCAGAAGTGGATTAATACAAATCGGAAGATGTCAACAATTCATGCTTTTTGGCGTGCCTTTGACCGATTTTTTAGAAAATTTATTATTAAAAAGGGTTATAAAGATGGTTTGATAGGATTTATGGTAGCTTATTTTGACAGTTACTATCAGATTTTAAGTTATGCAAAATATCGCCAAATTCTCTTTGAGAAGAATAAAAACAATTTATATGGAGAATAATGAAAAGAGTAAAAGTAGTTTTTTTAGATAGGGATGGGGTAATTAATAAGTATCCAGGTCATGGAAAATATGTAACTTCTGCAAAGGAATTTCGACTTATTAAAGGAGTGGTTCGGGCAATAAAAATTCTTAAAGATGCAGGATATCGTCTATTTGTGATTTCTAATCAAGCAGGGGTTGCTAAGGGTCTTTATTCTAAAGATGACCTAAGAAAAATGGATAATTTATTGAAAGAAGAATTAAAAAAGGTAAATACATCAATTGACGAAATTTATTACTGCACGCACACCAAAGAACAGAATTGTATTTGTCGTAAGCCCAAATTAGGTTTGATTAACCGAGCAAGGTGTTTTCTTAAGAAAAAAAGGGAAATTATGGATAGAAAGAATAGTTTTTTCATAGGCGATTCTTTAGTTGATATAGAGACAGCAAGAAAGGCAAAAGTAAAAAGTATCTTGGTTTTTTCGGGAAAGGAACAGAAAAAAAATCTTCTTTCATTGCCTGTCCAGCCAGATTTTACTGCCCAAAACCTTGCTGAGGCAGTAAGAATAATTGTGAAACAATGAAAATCTCTATTGTTTATACTTCTACGGGTGCAGGACATGCCAAGACCGCAGAAGCACTTTACTACTACATTAGACGTCATGGCAGGCGGTGTGAAGTGCAACTTTTGGATGTCTTAGAACAAAGTGATTTGATTTTTCGCAAGTTTTATAGTTTTGGATATTCTTTTATGGTGAAGCACGCCCAATGGTTATGGAAAATTCTATATTATATTACTGCCCAAAGACATCTCCAACCACCTCTTAGCAAGGTAAGGTCAATACACAACGCCGTTCGTCTACGTGGGTTTATTAAATATCTCTTAGAAGAACAGCCTGACGTAGTTGTTGCTACTCATTTTCTTCCTGCAGCGATAACTAGTTATCTGAAAGAGGAGTATAAAATTTCAAGTAAACTTATAAGTATTGTTACCGATTTTGGAGTTCATCCTTTCTGGGTATATGACTACACTGATTATTATTGTGTTGCTACTGAAAAGACAAAAAATCAATTAGAACAATTAGGTGTGAGAAAAAACAAAATTCTTGTAACAGGAATACCGATTGATGATAAATTTACCCAGAAGTTGAACAAGGAGAAGATGCGTTTAAAAATTGGGATTGAGCCCAATAAGTTTACTGTTTTATTGATGACAGGTTCTTTTGGAATTGGACCTTTAGAGCAGATAACCGATGCATTGCATACAAATGTGCAACTGATTGTAGTTTGTGCTCAGAATAAACACCTGTTTAAACGTCTTAAAGCAAAAAACTATACTTCTGCAAAGATATTTGGTTATGTGAACAATATTGCTGAGTTGATGGCTGCTTCGGATTGTATTGTAACCAAGCCTGGTGGGTTAACCATTGCAGAGTTATTGGCAATGGAATTACCGCCTATTTTTATTTCTGCTATCCCTGGTCAGGAAATGGAGAACATCAGGGTATTGGCAGAGTATGGTATTGTGTCTTTGCCTTCAAGACGTTCAATCTGGTCAGAGGCTACTAAAATAGGAATAAAGAAAGCCAAGGTAGTAGCGCAGGCAGTAAGACAAAAAGTTTTAACTTACCTGCGTCAGCCAGAGAAATTAGAAGTTATCAGACAAAAAATTCGCCAGTTAAAAAGGCCCAAGGCCTGCGAGGAGATTTATCATGTTATTCGCTAAAGTCGCCGTAGGTCTGCCCATTGAAGACACTTTTGATTACAGCATACCAGAATCTTATCAAAATAAGATTGAAATAGGTATGCGATGTTGGATAAATTTTTGTCATCGTCGGTGTATAGGATATATTGTTGAAATAAGTGGGAAATCTGATATTTCAATTAATAAAATAAAGCCAATTATTTCTCTTATTGATGATGAGCCGATATTAAATCCATCACTTTTATTATTAGGAAAAAAAGTTGCAGAATATTATTGTTGTAGTTGGGGTGAGGCAATTGAGACGACTTTACCCGAAGAATTGCGAAAAGGCAAAATTATTAGTGTTCCCAAAAGACAAGACCAAGTCAAAGCACCTAATAAGTTTGAAAGAATAATAATAGAGGACCGAGAGGGATTTGGTCGATTTAAGGTCTTTGCAGATATTATCCAGAAAACGCTTGCTCAAGAACAGTCAGTTATTGTGGTGGTGCCTGATACTTACTCCATTGAAGAATTTAAACAGTTTATGCCTGTTTTTTTACAAACTCAGATTATTTCACTATATCGTAATCAACCTAAAGAAATAGAAATATGGCAAAAGATTTACAAGGCAAAGACTTCATTTGTGGTAGGAACTCGCAGTGCCATCTTTGCACCAGTTTCTAATTTAGGTTTAATCATCGTTGATCAAGAAAGTGACCCTGGCCATAAGCAAGACCAAGTTCCACATTACCACAGCCGAACCGTTTCTTTAATGCGGGGGCAGATAGAAAACTGCAAAGTAATTCTTGCCAGCCGTGTTCTTTCTTTAGAGGCACGTTTAATGACAAAGACAAGACAAACTCAAGTTGAAGAAATTCCACCTAACAGATTAGGCCCTGAAATCAATATAATAGATATGAAGAAACTGCCTGTAGTCAGTAAAAGACATACTTTAATAATCTCAAGGGTCATTCAAGACGAGATAGTGTTTTCGCTTACTCAAAAAAGGAAAATATTATTACTTATTCCTCGCCAAGGTTTCGCTAACAGTGTTATTTGCTCAAATTGTAAGCAATCTTTGAAGTGTCAACGTTGTGCTACTAATTTAGCTTATTTTCTTTCTACAAAAAGCGTAAAGTGTAGATACTGCAATTTTTCACAAGAGCTTCCTAAAATTTGTCCTTCATGTAAGGCAGGTTATCTTAAACTTAAAGGGTTAGGGGTAGAAAGGGTAGAATCAGAATTTGCGCGTTTGTTTCCATCTGCAAAAATTGAAAGGTTTAATAGAAGAAATCTAGACAAGTGTAAACAAGCAGATATGGTAATTGCTGGCCAGGATATTTTCCATTTTCCTTTTTGTTTTGATATTAGTATCTGTATTGGAATAGATAATTTATTTACTCGAATAGATTTCCGTGCAGCGGAGCAGACAATGCGCTTGTTACTTATGGTTGTTCAAAGTACCAAAGATAAAGTTTTTATTCAAACAAATTTTGCTCATTATGAAATTTTTTCTGCACTTAAAGAGAAAAATCCCCTTAAGTTCTATAAAAAAGAACTTAAAATCCGACGTCAATTACAATTTCCACCACTTCAACATTTTGTTATGGTAAAATTAAGAGGAAAAAATGAAAGCAAAGTAAAAACTCAAGCAGAAAAGTTATTTAATCTACTCAGTCAAAGTTTGCCGACGAAACAAGTAAATCTTCTTAGTTTAACAGCAGGACAACCGCCAAAATTAAGAGGTAATTTTTACTGGGTAATTTTGCTTAGCTGTAAGGATCCTATTAAAATATCTTGCTGGTTACGAAAAAAAATTTTACAGTTTACTACCTCAGGCATTACTAAAACTATTGATGTTGATCCTGAATGAAATATGAAAATTATTTTCTTTGGTAGTAGCAGATTTTCTGTGCCAACTTTAGAGAACCTTTACAACAAAGGATTTTCTATTTTAGCAGTAGTTACTCAACCAGATAGACAAAAAGGAAGAGGCCTGAAAGTTGGAATGACACCGGTTAAGGTCATAGCAAGAAAATTGGGGTTAGATGTTTTTCAGCCCGAAGATATAAACAGTTATGACTCTTTATCTTACCTGAGAGGTAAAAAGCCTGATATCTTTGTTATCCTTGCGTATGGACAGAAGTTTTCAAAAGAATGTTTAGATATACCAGCTATTATGCCGATTAATTGTCATGCTTCACTTTTACCAAAATATCGGGGTGCTGCACCAATTAATTGGGCAATTATTAATGGAGAAAAAGAGACAGGTAACACTATTATGAAAGTTATTCCCCAGATGGATGCAGGTCCTATTATTTTACAAAGCCGAATTAAGATTTTGCCTGAAGATGATTCTTTAACAATGGAAGAAAAACTTTCTAAAAATGCAGCAGAGCTGATGGTTCAGGCACTGGATAAAATAAAAGATGGCTCTGTCACACTTACTGGACAAGATAAAAGTCAGGTAAGTTTTGCCCCTAGACTAAAAGAGCAAGATATAAGAATAAAATGGGATAAAACTGCTGAGCAAGTACATAATCTTATTCGCGGAGCGTTGTCTTGGCAGGCGGCTTACACCTATTTTAGAAAAAAGCGTCTTTTAATTTACCGTTCTTCAGTTTTATCTTCGTCAGTTGTCCCTGATGTCTGTCCCGGAACAGTTACTGAAGTTACAAGTGAAGGAATTTGTGTCGCCTGTGGTAGAGGGATAGTAAGATTGCATGAAATTCAGCTAGAAGGTAGAAGAAGGATGAACATCTGTGAATTTTTATGTGGTCATAGAATTAAGACAAGTGAAATTTTTTTATAAGAATTAGTTAGTTTTTAATAATGACATTAGATAGTTTTAAAAAATTTTCAATTAAACGTTACCACTTTATCTACTTTTTTTTCTTTTCTCTCACACTTTCCTATATTTATTCCAACTATACAATTTCCGCATCAACAAAATCGTTTATTAAATTAAAAGAGAATTACACGCTAAACGATAAAAAACTAAAAATAGAATATTGTTTAGAAAAAGAAGGTTACTTTCTGCGGATTAAACATTCGTTAAATGTAAATTTTTTAAAGAAGTTTTACTTTAATAATGAAGAAATTTTTCCTATTAAAATAAGTAAAAGAAAAAAAGTAGGATTGGATGTAAGTTATATTTTCTTGCCTAAGAACAAGGTGAAAGAAGGAGTTAATTTATTAGAGATTGATTTTGAAAAGTCATATCCACAAGAAGTACAAATAAGATTATCAAATTATTACTATAGTTTTTATGATTCAATATATTTGTTGTTTAGCGATTCATCTCATTTAGAATCGGGTAAAAAGAAAATAAGTGTAGGTTTAACTATAATTTTTTTCTTATCTTTTCTATTGAATTTTTTTCTTTTAACTTTTTATAAAACCAAGTTGCTTCGTAGAATTATTCTCTGGGGCACTGGTACATTTTTTTTATTTTTTCTTTTAATTATTATTTACAATAAATTAAGTAATCTAAGTAAAATAGTTATACCGAAAATTGTTTTTTGGGAAGGTTACTTTATTTTTATTTTTCTTGTTAATGCTTTTATAATTTTATCGCTAATTATAATAAGAAATGATAAATTTGCTACAGATCTAAAGGAAAAAAGAATAAAATTTGTTGGAAACATTATTCTATGGGGGTTTATAGTTTCCTTTTTATATCATATAATAAAAAGTATTTTTTTGGGATGGCGCTACCCTCATAATATCTTTCTTTTTTTACCCCATGATAGATTTAATGATTTTTTTCATTTTATTAGATGCGTTAGAAATCTTGACCCTTACGCGATAGATAGTTATACATATTATTTAGACAAACAACCCTATTGGAGTACTTATTTTCCATTTGCTAATATTCTTTTTTATTTTATGGGCTTTTTTTCACCTCTGTGCTCTCTTGTTCTATGGTTAGGTATTTTTATTATCTTGTTTTTATGGTCTAATTCTCAATATCTTAGTTTAAATAATAAAGCCGAATACTATAAATATCTTTTTATTTATTCCTTTCTTACTTATCCATTTTTATTTAGTATAGATAGAGCTAATTTAGAGATGTACCTATACCTATTTTTATTTCTATTTATTTTCTTTTACCAAAAACATAAGCTTTTTTGGTCAGCATTTTTTCTTTCTTTAGCTACTGCTCTTAAGGGATATCCAGTGATATTTTTAATTTTATTATTTAGTGAGAGAAAATATAAATCTTTGTTGACAACTTGTGTTATAATAATTTTAATTACTTCTTTGAGTCTTCTTTTATTCAAAGGTGGATTTTGGAATAATCTGAAATTCGTTCTCTCAGGATTTCACTATAAGAATGCGGTTTTAGAAGATAATAACTTGATAATAAAAGGGGTAAGTTTGTTCTGTCTCATTAAAATGTATTTTATAATTGCTAATAAAATTACATTATTTAGCAAGAGTATGAATATGTATTTTTTATTTGCAATTTTGTTTTCTTTGCTTTTATTTTTCTTTATTGTTTTTATAGAGCGTGAACTTTGGAGAAAAGTTATGCTTTTAGTCTCAATAATGTTGCTTTTCCCTCAAATTTCGGGTGATTATAAGTTGCTTCATATTTTTTTACCGATGTTTTTATTCTTTAGCACTGAGAAAAAAAACCGTTTTGAAATTTTTTATTTAATCTGTTTTGGTTTATTATTAATACCTAAGGACTATTATCTTTTTAAGTCCTTTATCTCGGATTCAGGCTATAGCGATATTAGTATAGGGATGATATTAAATATATTAATACTTATTCTGTTTATTCTATTGATAGTAATTGACGGAATAATCATAAAATTGAAATCTGAAAAAAGAGTTATATAATTTATTACAAAAGCAAGTAATTTAACTTTAAGCAAAGAGAATGAAGGTAGTAATATTAGCTGGTGGAAGAGGTACAAGAATCAGTGAAGAGACAGAGATTGTGCCTAAACCAATGATTCAAATAGGTGGCAAACCTATTCTTTGGCATATTATGAAGATTTATTC
>JAOAET010000040.1 GCA_026416665.1 Candidatus Omnitrophota bacterium
ATGCACAGTGGGATTAAGTGCCCTACTTAACACATTAAAACGAAACATATCCTGCGACCTGCGTTCTGAATCAATAAATACTTTTAAATTAGCAATAGCAGTAGTAAGCGCTTGTGCAAAAGTAATTATTTCTTCTGAACGTCTTGTATAAACTGTTTTGCTCCTAATTACTAACGCACCAAAAGTAGTAGCCGTCTCCTTAAGAGGAAGTATCACTTTATCTTTCAATATAAGTGGTTTATTTAACTGCCAGATTTTTCGTAAACTTTTTTTCAGCGGAGGAACAACTTTTACCTTTCTGTCTAAAGATACTTCTACAACAAATTGCTTCTTTGCTGTATCCCACAATAGAACAGTAAATTTCTTGGCTAACTTTACATCTTTTGCATCCTTTAGCATATTATAAACTGCATTGGCTATATCTAACTGAGCACCTAAAAACTTAGACGCCTTATTTAGACTCATCCATGAGTAATCAAAACATAAAGCCACGGGTCTCTCCTTATTTATTCTTTCTGTTGTCGCAGTAAATTTTTAGCTTTTTTAAGTATGTTTGCAATTGTTTCGGCATCAAAGATAATGAAAAATGTTCCTTCTAATTCTTTTTTTTCTCACAAAAACGCGCTTCTACTATCATTGTCTCAAAGTACTGATCCCTATCAATACCTGAAAAAGCTAATACAGCTAACGATTTCACTGCTCCGCTAGTTAAGGTTACTGTAGAAGGAAATGCTGATATTCCCGTAAATGCCGAAAGAGCAGATAAGTAAGAACTAACTATAATGTTTCCTACCTCTTTAAGAGCCGATATACCAATCTCTGTAAATGCTGATGGTTTATCTTGAGCTGTTCCGATAAGTAAATCAATAAGTATGGCCGAATCCTTCTTAGGTAAAATCATTAAGGCATTACCTCGCGCACCTCCCCATATCTGCACATGAATTCCAATAATTGGCTCTTCTGGGTCTACCTTAAGAAACTTAGAAAGCTTAGAAGATGAAACTACAGTTGCTGAAGGTAAATCTAACTCAATACGCTTACCTAAAATCTGGGCAAGCGCAGTCGTAGCATTACCTGCGCACATATTTCCAATTTCTGTCAATATATCACGCTCAGCATCGGTAAGAATAAGTGGCTGTTTTTTTGCCATAGTATACTCCTTTTATCTTATTATATATCTACTCTACGAACTTTTCTCATATTTTTTCTTTATTAAATGTGCCTGCCTTAATGCCTCCTCCTTAGTTTTTATTTTGCCTATAGCCCGTAATTCTTCTAGTTTACGCAAGACCACACCTACTAGTTTTGAAGGACCAATAGATAATTCTTTCATAATATCATAACCATCTACCAACTTCTGCACGGGCATTTCCTTTTGTTTTTTAAAATAATCGTCCATAAGCTTAGGTAAGACATACTCATACCTTTTACGAATCTTCTCTAGTAACAAATAATCAGAGGTAGCCCGTTCATCAGCTAAAGCAAGCAAGATAATAAGGGGTAACTGTGGCCCTGCATCACGAAAAAAACGAAATTTTGCCCGCGGTGTAATAGGATAATTAGTTACCAGATACCCTGGTCTTAAATGAAGCAAAATCAACTTGGTTAAAATACGCAATTCCTCATTGGATAAACGAAGACGTTTACCTGTTTCATAAACAATTTGTGCACCCTTACGTTCATGACCATAAAAACGCACTTTACCTTTTCTTACAGTAAAGGTAAAGGGTTTACCTACATCATGTAATAGCGCAGAAAGTTTAAGCAGTTGCATACGATTATGAGAACCTGATAATTCTTCTTGAAGATACTCAGTCAAACAAGAATTATTTTTCTTGCGAGCAATTAATTCTTCAAGTTTTTGATAAGTTTTTATACTGTGGCTGAAAACTAATAACCTATCTTTACGATAACGTTCTTCAAATAGTTTTAGTTTTTTAAGCTCAGGAAACAGAATTTCTAAAATGCCATAACTGTGCATCATTTTGATTACCCTATAGGAAAAATTGCAATTTAATATCTTAAATAACTCGTCCCTTAATCTTTCTGGACTAACTTTTTGCAGTAAGGCTTTTTTTTGCTTCATAGTAGCAAGGGTATTTTTCTCTAAGGAAAAGTTAAACAGTGCAACAAAACTGAATGCACGAAGAATCCTTAAAGGGTCATCATCAAAAGCGAAAGGATTGATACAACGCACTATACGTTTTTTAAGGTCATTGTATCCACCATAAGGGTCAATAAGTATTTGCTTTAATGGCGAATTAAAAAAATTTTCTTCTATATTAATTGCCATAGAATTGATGGTAAAATCACGTTTGGCGAGGTCTTTTAAAATATCTTTATCTCTAAAGTCAGAAAAATCAAAGGTAAACTGTTTGTTATCAATTCTCTTAACTAACCGAGCACAACCGTGTTGTTTATCCAAGACAACAAAACCTGCATTAAGTATCTTACTTAGACGTTTTGCAAAATTTATTGCACCAGAAGGAAGACAAAAATCAAAATCAGGGTTGGTCTTCTCTTGATTTAAGAGTATATCACGGATACTACCCCCAACTAGATAAAGAGGCACAGGTAGGCTAATACTAAAATTAAGAATAGGCTTAAGAATTTTTTCATACTTTACACGCCAACTGTTGAATGGCTCCATAAATTAATTAAAGATTAATAATCTGGGCTTTTAAACTATAAGTGTCAAGCAAAGCAATGGTGGATTTTCCAGATAACCAGCCACAGCATTCTCCAGGATTAATAATAAGTTTATCAGGTAATTCTTTTATCAGGAGTTTATGGGTATGTCCACAGACAATTATATTAGCATCATTATTATCTACATCTACTGTCTCAATATCATGCACCAAACATAAACGCCTCCCTTCAAACTGCCCGTAAAAAGGTGGTTCACAAATTTTACCTTCAGATTTTTTTAAAAGTCCTTTTTTTTCTCCATCATTGTTCCCAAATACACCTTGCCAAGGACAATTAAGAAGCATCAAAACATCCAAAACAAAAGGGGCGATAAAATCTCCCGCGTGAAGACAAAGGTCTGTCTTTTTCTCATTAAATACAGATACTGCTTTCTTAATTTGAGGAAGATTATCGTGTGTGTCAGAAAGGATTCCGATAAGCATCTTAATTATTTAAATAATTCCATCTGTTTCAAAACCTCTTCTTCTACGAAAATAGGTGCGTGTGCGCGCACACTTAAGGCAATGCTATCGGAAGGACGGGCATCTACTATTACTGTTTTGCCATCGGCGGTGCTTAAAACCAGTTTTGCAAAAAATATGTTATTTTCTAATTTATCAATAAGAACACGCTCTAACTTAGCACCCAGTGCCTGAATACAAGAAAATAATAAGTCATGGGTAATTGGTCTAGGAGGCTTTACCCCCGAAATCTTAGACTTAATTGCGGCAATTTCATTTAAACCTATAACTATAGGCAGTAACCGTTCTCCTTTTTTCTCCTTTAGAACAATTAGCTGCTCGTGGCGTTTCTCATCGATTACTAACTTATTAAGTTCCATTTCTATCATAGCTAACCTCTCTTATATCTTTTATCTTTTTTGGATTTATTATTTTTGCGTTCTTTATCAAGCATTGCTTTAAGTTCCTCCATAAACTGTTCAACATCGCGAAAGCTTCTGTATACTGAGGCAAAGCGAACATAAGCAACCTCATCTAGTTCTTTAAGTTTCTCCATTACCAACTCACCTATTCTGGTTGAAGTAACCTCGCGTAAAGGTTTTTTTTGTAAGGTGCGTTCAACCTGAATAACAATATCCTCCATCTGCTCCATACTAATCGAACGCTTCTCACAAGCCTTCATAATCCCAGCAAGAATCTTTTTACGGTCAAAAGGCTGGCGCCTGCCATCACGTTTAATCACCATTAAAGCTGGTTCTTCAATATATTCATAGGTAGTAAAACGCCTGCCACAGCGAAGACACTCTCTTCTACGACGGATTGCTCGGTCGTCCTGGATAGAACGGGAATCTACAACTTTATCCTCCTTATGTCCGCAGGCAGCACAACGCATTTTCTTCTCCGCTTAAGAAAAATTTATATAAAAAATTTAATCCTTCATTTTCCGTAAGGTAATCTTAGCTTCCTTAAGCAATCGAGATGACAGTTCATCGGGATATCCCTCTTTAATTACTATCTCTTTGATACCAGCATTAATCAACATCTTCGCACAGATAATACAAGGATGATTGGTAATATAAATGGTGCTGTCACGCACACTAATACCATAAAGGGCTGCTTGAATAATTGCATTTTGTTCAGCGTGTAAACCTCGACATAATTCATGGCGCTGGCCCGAAGGAATCTTAAGTTTTTCACGAATACAACCAACATCTAGACAATGGGCAAGTCCACGGGGTGCTCCATTGTAACCCGTAGAAAGCATCCGTTTATCTTTTACAATAACTGCACCAACACTGCGCCTCAAACAAGTAGAACGTTGCGAGACAAGACCAGCAATCTGCATAAAATACTCATCCCAACTTATTCTATCTTTGTGCTTCTTCTTAGAGATAGCCATCTATTTAATAACTCCTTGTAGTTCTGAATAAAGAGGAAACCTTTCGGTCAATTTTAATACTGCTTTTTTAATCAAAGATAATTTTCTGGGGTTATCCCGATATCGTAGCGTATCATTAATCCATTCAGCAATCTGAACCATTTCTTTTTCCTTCATCCCCCGTGTGGTCACTGCCGGTGTGCCAATCCGAATACCACTTGCCTCCGCTGGCGGCAGAGGGTCAAATGGAATAAGGTTTTTATTGACAGTGATATTTACTTGCTCAAGCAAAATCTGTGCCTGTTTTCCCGTAATCTTTTTTGGGGTTAAGTCTACTAAGAATAGATGGTTATCTGTACCACCAGAAACAATACGAAATCCCAGTTCTTGCATACTTTTTGCAAATGCCTTACTATTTAAAACAATCTGCCTCTGATATTGTTTAAACTCTTCTGTCATTGCTTCAGTAAAGGCAACTGCCTTAGCCGCAATTACATGCATTAACGGACCTCCCTGCATACCAGGAAATACATTTGAGTCCAACGCCTTCGCATACTTTTCTTGTGCTAAGATAAAGCCACCACGAGGTCCACGTAAGGTCTTATGAGTTGTAGAAGTTACAAAATCAGCGTAAGGCACAGGAGAGGGATGAACCCCTGCCGCAACTAATCCAGCAATATGTGCCATATCTACAAACAAAAAACACCCCACTTCGTCAGCAATCTGACGTAAAAGTTTAAAATCAATTTCTCTTGAGTATGCTGATGCCCCAGCAAGGATCATCTTTGGCTTGTGCTGATGAGCAAGTTTACGTATATTTTCGTAGTCAATCATCTCGGTATTCGGGTCAACACCATAAGGCACAACGTGGTAAAACATACCAGAGAAGTTATGTTTTAAACCGTGTGAAAGATGCCCTCCGCAAGCAAGATCCATAGCAAGATACGTATCACCTGGTTTTAAAGCAACATAAAAAATAGCCATGTTTGCTTGGGTACCAGAGTGTGGCTGAACATTTGCATAAGCTGCACCAAAAAGTTTTTTAGCACGCTCTATACAAAGCTGTTCCACCACATCCACAAATTCACAACCACCATACCAACGTCTGCCGGGGTAACCTTCTGCATATTTATTAGTTAACACAGAGCCTTGTGCTTCAAGCACTGCTAAAGAAGCAAAATTCTCAGAGGCAATTAATTCAATATTATTCTGCTGGCGTTTTACTTCTGACTTTATTGCTGCGTATATTTGCGGATCAATTTTTGATAAGTGTTTCATTTTCATCTTATTCTGCTTCTGCGCTCAATTTCTTCAATTAGTTTAATCCTACGTTTATGTCTGCCACCCTCAAAATTTGTTTCCAACCAAGCATCTACTATAGCCTGTGCTTTTTTCTTACTTACAAACAAAGCCCCTAAAGACAAAACATTCGCATTATTATGCTGACGGGACAAAATAGCTGCCTTTACATTATAACATAAGGCAGCGCGTATCCCGTGCACTTTGTTCGCTACTATTGAAACTCCTATGCCTGTTTTACAGATAACAATACCGCAACCTGCTTTTCCCTCTGCCACTTTTTTCGCCACCGCATAGGCATATACTGGATAGTCGCAGGACTCTTCAGAGAAAGTCCCCACGTCAATTATCTTAAATCCCTTTTTCTTTAGATACACTTTTAAATTCTCTTTTAGGCGAAAACCACCGTGGTCAGAACCAATAGCAATTATCTTCATATTTTCCTCACACCAATTCCGCAACACGCTTAACTGCTGTTTTGATAACCTGGTAAACCCTTTGATAAAATTCTTCACTATGACCAATAGGATCAGGTATTTCTAAACCATTGTCTCTGACATTAGCAAATTCTTTAAGTAAAAATAACCTATTTTTCACCCAAGGAGCTGTCTCAAGAATATAGCGCTCGTGAGATTTCTCCATAACCAAAATAAGGTCAGCTTTCTGCAGAAGCTGTCTTGTGAGATGTCGCGAACGATGCGCAGACACATCTATCCCATCACGACGAAGAACCTCAATGGTAGCTGCACTTGCTCCTATACCAGAAATAAACATTGTGCCTGCAGAGATTACTTCTACATCTAAACGACCTAGTCTATTCAATTCCTGTCGCAGTAATGCCTCCGCCATAACTGAACGACAAGAGTTACCCGTACAAACAAATAAAATAAGCTTCTTCTGAGCAATAAAAATAACTTCTTGACTATTTAGAACACCTTCACGAACTATTTGATAGGGTTTTCTACTTAAATCTAACACTGTAGAAGATACTCCCAATTGTGTTGGTCCGCTGTCTAAAGCCATATCTACATGGCCGTTTAAATCCCGAAGAGCTTCTTGACAAGTCCGTGGGGCAGGTTTTCCTGATATATTAGCAGAAGGACAAACCACAGGCACACCTGCTAGATGAATAATTTTTTGTGCAATCAGGTTATCTGGCATACGCACACCTACTGTTTCTTGGGTATCTGTAGGAATAATCATTGTTAATGGACCTGGCCAGAAACGTTCAGCTAGTTTAAACACAGCTGTTGGAATATTAGTACTAATACTAAACAACGTATCAATTTCAGCAATATGTAAGGAAAAATGTTTCTTTGCAGGACTTTTTTTTACCTTAATTAACCTTTTAATGGTTTGGGGATTAGAATTATCTGCAGCAATACCATAGACTGTCTCTGTGGGAATAATTACTAAACCTCCTTGACGAATAATCTCACTTGCATATACAAGTTTTTTCTCATCAGGACATTGTGGGTCAACTTTCACTACTTCGGTCTTGCTCATAAATAAAGATTAAACGACTTGACTTTGTTTGTCTGTCTTGCCTTATATTGTCTTTAACCTTTAAGGAATACTCTTATCGTATATTCCAGAAAATTTCTACTGCATAAATGGCGAAATTAGCTTGTCATTGCCAGTGCCTTTGCACCTATATCCCGACGATAATGTATACCTTCAAAATGAATTTTTTCTACTGCTTGGTAAGTTTTTTGTAACGCCTCTCTCAAACTACGCCCAAGCCCAGATATAGATAAAACTCTACCACCAGAAGTTAAAAATACCTTCTTACCATCTGACTGTTGTTGCCCTATACAGGTCCCCGCATGAAAAACTAAAACATCCTTTATATGCTGTGCTTCTTCCAATCCGGTAATTATCTTCCCCTTTTCAAAAACACCAGGGTAACCTCCAGAAGCACAAACTACACAGCTACAATAACGGCTATCCCAGTTAAGCCCCCCCGAGCGTTTTACTTTACTCAATGTCCCGAAAGCGGTAGCTAACATGGTCTCTAATAAATCTGACCTAAGCCGTGGAATAATCGCCTGTGTCTCAGGATCACCAAAACGAACATTAAATTCTAAAACCTTAGGCCCGTCTTTGGTAATCATTATCCCAGCATAAAGTACACCTTGATAGACAATCCCCTCTTTAATAATTCCGTCTATTGTTCTATAGATAATTTTTTCTAATATCTCCTGAAAAAGTTTATGGCTAACCAAAGGCGTAGGAGAATAAGCTCCCATCCCACCAGTATTAGGTCCTTGGTCATTATCAAAGACCCTTTTGTGGTCTTGGCTGGAAGCAAGCGGAATAACTTCCCGTGAATCTGTGAATACCAAAATAGATGCCTCTTGACCAGATAAACATTCCTCAATAATTACCTTATTGGCGGCATTACCGAAAATCTTTTTTTCCATCATTGCGGTTACTGCCTCAATAGCTTCTTCTTTAGTTTTGGCAACTACTACACCTTTACCGCTGGCAAGACCATCGGCTTTAACTACACATGGGGCACCAAATTTGTCAATATACTTCTTTGCCTCTTCAGGGTTATCAAATACCTCAAATGATGCAGTAGGGATGTTATATTTCTTCATTAAAAACTTAGCAAAAACCTTACTTGCCTCAAGCTGTGCAGCTTTTTTATTAGGACCAAAAATAGCTAACTTGTGCTGTTTAAAAATATCTACTATACCTGCAGCAAGTGGTGCTTCTGGTCCAACTATCGTCAAGGTGATTTTTTCTTTTCGAGCAAAAGTAACTAGTTCTTCAAAATTGTCTAAAGAAAGATTAATACACTCTGCCTGTTCGGTAATGCCGCCATTTCCAGGGATGCAAAAAATCTTAGAGCATAGTTTTGAATGAGACAATTTCCACACTAAAGCATGTTCTCTTGCCCCTGAGCCAAGTACCAGAACTCGCATAAAAATATCCTTTTAGAATTAAACAATGTCTACTGTTTTCTTACCTTTTATTATTCTGCCAATCTCCCAACAGGGAATTTTAAATTGTGCTAAAAAGTGCATAATCTGTTGGCTTTTTTCTGCAGATACAATCAGCACCATCCCTATACCCATATTAAAAGTATGATACATTTCTTTTTCAGGGATATTGCCTTTTAACTGAATAAAACGAAAAATTTCCGGAACTGTCCAAGAAGATTTTTCAATTTGTGCACTTAAATTAACAGGCAATATCCTGGCTATCTTGTCATAAAATGCTCCTCCAGTTATGTGTGCAATCCCATGCACTGCCTGTTTAAATTGCCTGATAGTCTCTAAAACGGGTTTAACATAAATCCGAGTAGATTTTAACAATTCATTACTCATTCTTTTTTGCTCAACCGTAGTTAAAACTTTACGAACCAATGAAAAACCATTAGAATGCAAACCCGTGGAAGCCAAACCAATTATTCTGTCTTTTATGTCTATTTTTGTGCCATCAATAATGAAATCTTTTTCCACCACTCCAACACAAAACCCAGCGATATCATATTCTCCCTCTTTATACATCCCAGGCATCTGTGCTGTTTCTCCACCAACCAGGGCACATCCTGCGTCTTGACAACCTTTGGTTATACCTTTTACTACTTCTTGCAATATGTCTTGTTCTATTTTGGAATAGGCAAGGTAGTCTAGAAAAAAAATTGGTTTAGCTCCTACACAAAGGATATCGTTCACATTCATTGCTACACAATCAATTCCTATTGTATCGTGTTTATTTACTAAACGCGCAATCGCCAGTTTTGTCCCTACTCCGTCAGCAGAAGAGACCAAAACCGGTTTGTGCCATTTATCCTTTTCAAACTCAAATAAACTACCAAATCCTCCAATACCTTTTAATACCTCTCTCCCATAAGAACAGCTAACTAACTTGGCTATTCTTTGTTTAAAAAGCGTAGCTGCCTGAATATCTACTCCTGCTTTTTTATAGGTAAGCTTTTTCATAGAGTTTTTCCTGTCCAACAATAAGTGCACAGTTTTTCCCTTGGTAAACCAATTGCCTCTACCATATCATTAAGCCGTTGATAAACAAGCGTTGTGACTTCCAAATCTTTTCGTATCCAATCAACCATTGCCCTGTGTTTTGAAGAATTTTCATCTACATACTCGGTAACATCTTGAATATCCCTACCCTCTAAGGCGCGTATGGCTTTGCGGGCAGCTAACTCTTGCGTGGTGCGTGTAGAGAAATTAAATTTGCAAGGAAACATAAGCGGTGGGCAAGCAATACGCAAATGTATTTCTTTTACTGCGCACTGTTTTAGTTTTGTTATAGTAAAATTTTTAAACTGGGTCCCGCGTACAATGGAATCATCGCAAATAATTACTCGTTTACCTTTAATAATCTCCTCAATGGGAATAAGTTTCATCTTTGCTACAAGGTCCCTTGTCTTTTGTGACGGTGGTGTGTAACTACGCCCGTAACCTGGTGTGTATTTTACTAAAATTCGTCGGTAAGGAATTCCTGACTCCATAGCATAACCGAGGGCATGGGCTGTGCCTGAATCAGGAATACCACTTACCAAATCTGCTGCTACTGTTTCTCTTCGGGCTAAAGCCCTTCCACAATTCTCGCGAACAATCTCAGTGTTCACTCCCTCGTAACAAGACGCAGGAAATCCCGTATAAATCCATAAAAAGGCGCAGGTCTGATTAACACCATTACCTTTTTGTTTAACTTTTATCCCTTCGGCAGTAAGTAAAATTATTTCAGCAGGAGCAAGATATCTTTTGATTTTGTAACCAAGATTGTGAAACGCTGCCGTCTCAGTAGTAACTGCTAAACTGCCTTTTTTTTCGCCTATTACAAGAGGAAAATAACCGTAGCGGTCACGCGCTGCATAAATACCTTCTTCAGCCAAAATTAATAAAGAACAGGAACCTTGAATTTTTCTAAACATAAGTTGTATCCCATCAACAATATCCTTACCACCTAAAATAAGTTTTGCCACCAGTTCGGTATGATTGACACTACCATCCGCAACCTCGCCAAAAGATTGTCCTTGTTGGTATAATAGTTCAGTAAGTTGTTGGGCATTGTCAATGAAACCATTGGTAACAATGGCAAAAGGACCAAATTTGGATTTTACAAAAATAGGTTGTTCATCCTTAGAGCTAATCACTCCTATTCCTTTGTTACCTGGCATATTTTCGTACTCACAAAAAAACTTAGATTTAAACTGGCTGTCACTTATATTATGAATCTTTCGTATAAGTGTCTTATTCCAAACCGCAAGCCCTGCAAACTCTGTGCCTAAATGTGAATGGTAATCAGTTCCAAAGAAAAGCTCACTACGACAATCACCTTGAGAAACCACACCAAAAATCCCACTCATAAGCGTCGGTTATAAATTTGGCTATCTCTAACAGCTTAAATTTTTATTCCGTTCTAATGCAAATTTATCAAAACAATATTGTTTTACAGGATACTGTCCGCTCCAACAAGCAGTACAGTAATGCTTCTTTTCATAAACTAGACACTTAAGCATACCCTCTAGACTTAAGTATCCTAAACTATCTACTTCCAGATATTGACGAATTTTTTCTATTGTATCCAAACGATTAGCGATTAACTCTTCAGGTCTATGAAAGTCTATTCCATAAAAACAGGCAAAGCGATGAGGAGGACAAGAGATACGTAAATGTACCTCTTTTACCCCTGCCTGACGCAGAGTGCGCATTCTAATCTTAGAAGTTGTTCCCCGCACAATGGAATCGTCTACTACTACAATACGTTTGCCTCTTAAAACTTCTTTTAAAAGATTAAATTTTATACGCACGCTTAACTGGCGTTCCCCCTGAAATGGTTGGATAAAGGTTCTGCCTACATAATGATTGCGAATAATACCCATCTCAATCGGTAAACCTGCTTCTTGTGCATAACCCAATGCCGCGGAATAACCAGAGTCTGGTACAGGAATCACACAGTCTGCTTTTACAGGATGTTCACGTGCCAATTGTATCCCCAATTTACGCCTCAATTGGTGAACATTCTCTCCAAATATAAAAGAATCAGGCCGTGCAAAATATACATGTTCGAAAATACAAAAAGCATGTCTTTGTGGAGGGCTTGGCATTTGATAAGACTTAATTCCTTTATCGTTAATCACTACAATTTCTCCTGGTGAAACTTCCCGGATAAAACGCGCACCAATTAAATCAAAAGCACAGGTCTCTGAAGCAAGACAATACGCCCTATTTAGCTTACCCAGACATAGTGGGCGAAAACCCAAAGGATCACGCACACCGATAAGATTATTTTCATTCATAAGTACAAGTGAATAAGCACCTTGCGTCTTCTGTAAAGCAGAACTGAGGCGTTTAATTATGTCCTGAGAACGGACTTTAGCCATTAAGTGAATAATTATTTCAGAATCAGTAGTGGTCTGGAAAATAGATCCCTGCTGTTCTAATTCTTTACGTAACATTAAAGAATTCACAAGATTTCCATTGTGGGCAATACAAACAGACCCATAGGCATCATCAATAAGTAACGGCTGAGCATTTTTTAAAACACTTGCACCTGTGGTGGAATAACGCACATGGCCAACTGCAGCCTTTCCTTTTAATCGTTGCAGAATCTCTTCTTGAAAAACATCGTTTACCAATCCCGTTGCTTTATATCCGTTTAGTATACCTGAGTTATTAACTACAATCCCTGCTGCTTCTTGTCCTCGATGTTGCAACGCAAAAAGTCCAAGATAGGCCAGCCAAGATGCCTTTGAATGTCCCCAAATACCAAATATTCCGCAATACTCACGGGGTTGGTCAAACCAAATGTCTCTTGGCATATTCAACTCCATTTCTAAATATCAATAATCCATGTCCATCATTATTACTGGCTGTCTTATGCCAGTGAGGGTGTTGATAAACATCAATGTGACGCTCAGGATGAGGCATTAACCCCAATATTCTTCCAGTTTTGTCGCAAATACCAGCAATATCTTCTACTGAGCCATTAGGATTGTTTACGTAACGAAAGACAATTTGCCTATTGGCTTTTATCCTTTCTAAAACTTCCTTGTTTTTCACCACAAACTTTCCTTCTCCGTGAGCAATGGGCAGATAAATGGTTGTAGGAATATTGCGTGTCCAAACACACTCACTTGACTGAGGCTGGTGTCTTAAATAAACCCATTCATCACGAAAAAGACCACTGTCATTAATAATTAAACTTGCTTCCTGAGTCCACTGGGTATTACCAGGTAATAAACCACTTTTAACAAGAATCTGAAAACCATTACAGATACCAATAATTAGGCGACCATTCAAAACAAACTCAGTAAGGCTTTGGCGGAGACGACAACGTAACTCATTAGCGAAAACCTTTCCTGCGGCTATATCATCGCCATAGGTAAAACCACCGGGTAACGCCAGAATATGATATTGTAACAAATTGCGCTCAGCTTTTAATAAAGTATTAATGTGAACCAATTCTACCTCTGCCTGTGCACGTTTGAAAGCAAAGGCAGTTTCGTAATCGCAGTTTGTTCCTGCTGTTCTTAAGACGCATACTCTTGGTTTACGCATAGTTTAACTTAACAAATATCACGATGCCGACGATAAAAACAATCAATAATCTTTACCACATCCTTTGGTTCATCTACTACTTTAAATAGCTGTAATTCTTCTTTAGTTATACAACCGCTCTTATAAGGAGTATCTTCTAACCAGTGCACCAGACCTTGCCAATATTGGCTTCCTACTACTACCACGGGAAAGCGTGGAATACGAAGTGTAGCAATAAGATTAATGGCCTCAGTAAATTCATCTAATGTCCCCCAACCACCAGGCATAATTACAAATGCCTTAGCGTATTTGACAAACATTACTTTACGAATAAAAAAGTATCTAAAATCTAACAAAGTATCTACGTAAGGATTAGGATGCTGTTGTAGAGGAAGTTGTATATTTAAACCAATAGAACGACCTTTGGCACGCTTTGCACCTTTATTGGCTGCTTCCATTAAACTTGGACCACTTCCTGTAATGATTGTGTAACCTTGCTTTGCTAAAAGATAAGCAACTTCTTCTGCTAATTTATAATATGGGTGAGTTGGTGGTAATCGGCTTGACCCAAAAATAGAAACACCTTTTTTTACATCGGCAAGGGTCTCAAAACCGTCTACAAACTCAGCCATAATACGAAATATACGCCACGGCTCTTCGGTATCAAACTCATGCTTCTGGAACAAAGGGTTATTAGTTTTCTTGTTTACCATTGCCGCTCCTTTTCTAATGGGCTTTCTTTTTATCTTACCGGTGATATACTAATTATTACCACGCCAAAGGTCTCTTCCACGCATCTCGTAATAACCCGATATCTGCACGAATACATGGTTTACCATCTAAACCAAAAACCACAAAATCTTTTTTCTGACAGACACAACCAATACATCCAAAGCTTATACCTTCTAACATACGCTCAAACGCCTCTTTATGTCGCCGTGGCACCTCTACAATAAAACGCGAATTGGATTCAGAGAACAAAATAGTGTCATTAGATATACGTTTAGTTAATGACTTTTTCTTCTTATTAATGCTGTTACCACCATCACTAACAAAAGGCACCTCTTTTAAAAATATTGTCATTCCCTTATTACCTGCAAAAGCCATCTCTGCACAGGCAACCGCTAAACCACCCTCTGAACAATCATGCATTGCAGAAATTAGCCCTGCGCGAACTGCTTTGCTGAGCGCCACAAATGTTTTTTTTGCACTCTCTACTCGCACCCGCGGAACGGAGTTGCCCACCGCCCCCAATAACTTGTAATAGTAGGAACCTGCTAACTCCTCATAGGTATTACCAACAATATAAATCAAATCATCAACATTCTTGGTATACATAGAAATCGCATGCTTTATATCATCCATCACTGCTATTGCTGAAATAAGTAAGGTTCCAGGAATTGGTTTTGAAACACCTTTTGTTGAATATTCGTTATTTAAAGAATCTTTACCTGAAATAAATGGTGTTCCAAAACCCTTAGCTGTGTCATAACAACCTAAAGCAGCACGCACTAGTGTTCCCAAACGGTCAGGTTTATCCGGATTACCCCAGCAGAAATTGTCTAAGAGCGCAACCTGGTCCAACGAACCACCTACAGCAATAATCTGGCGAAGTGCCTCGTCAATACAGGAAGCAGCCATCCAATAAGGGTCAATAAGGCCATAACGAAAATTGATGCCACAAGAGACAATCACTGCTTTCTCTGAATCCAAAAATGGGCGAACTATAGCTGCATCTGACGGACCATCATTAAATACACCTACCAGTGGTTTTAATACTGAACCGCCCTGAACTTCGTGGTCATATTGCCGTATCACCCACTCCTTAGAACAGATAGAATAATCTGATAAAAGCTTTTCAAGGATTTTTGTGAAATCTTTCTTTGGTGGTATCTTTGGTTCAGGAAACCGTGGCTGTATAAACCTTGCTTTTTTTTCTGGTTTAGGAAGACCTTCGTGTAAGAAGGTCATATCAAGGTCACAAACAAGATTTCCTTGGTAGTAAAGTTGTAATCGCTTGGTATTCGTAAACTCACCAATAACCGTTGCTTCTACGTTTTCATTCTTAAAGATTTCTTCTAAACGTAACCAATTTTCTTTAGGCACAGATAAAACCATTCGCTCCTGCGACTCAGAAATCCAGATTTCCGTATAAGAAAGCCCTGAATACTTAAGGGGAACTTTTTCTAAATCTACTCTGCAACCCAAAGCTTGAGCCATCTCCCCTACTGCCGAAGACAAACCACCTGCTCCACAATCAGTAATGCAAGTATATAACCCTGCATCGCGTGCTTGTAAAATAGCATCTACCATTTTCTTTTCTTGAATGGGATTACCTATCTGAACAGCGCCACTTGAAATTGTCTCTGACTCATGAGTTAATTCTCCAGAAGAGAAAGTTGCTCCGTGTATGCCATCGCGACCAGTCTTGCCACCCACCAAAACAATTAACTCACCTTTAGAGGCCTTCTTAAATGCTTTATCGCGCGGCAGAACTCCTGCAGTGCCACAATAAACTAAAGGATTACAAACAAAACCTTCATCAAAAAGAACAGCACCATTTACTGTTGGTATACCCATTTTGTTACCATAATCGCGCACTCCTGCCACCACCCCTTTGGCAATACGTTTGGGATGCAGTGTCCCAGGTGGAAGTTTAGAAAATGAATAATCTGGAGGACCAAAACAAAAAACATCGGTATTAAAAATTGGCTTTGCGCCTAGCCCTGTACCTAAAGGGTCACGAATTACACCACCAATACCCGTATTTGCTCCCCCAAATGGCTCTAGTGCCGACGGATGATTATGTGTCTCGACTTTGAAACAAATATTATTTTTCTCGTCAAAACTAATTACGCCAGCATTGTCCCGAAATACTGAAACACACCAAGGCTTATTAAGTTCCTGGGTAACTTTCATAATGGTGGTTTTTAACAAATTATCTATCTTTAGACGACGAACTCTCTTGTTTCCTATTAATTTCTCTTCATAGCGGATTTTTCCCCGAAACGTTTTATGCGCGCAATGCTCAGACCAAGTCTGCGCAATAGTCTCTAGTTCGCAGTCTGTGGGATTACGTCCAAGACTTTGAAAATACTTTTTAATCTGGCGCATCTCTATTAAACTTAGAAAAAGTTGTCCATCCTTACTTATTTGCTGCAGTTTTCTATCAGACGCGCCCAACAAATCCACTGTTACCAAATTAAAATGGTAATCAATCTTACCGATTGGCAAAGATCCCTTATTGTCTTCTGTTACGATATGCTGGATAAGTTTGTTATAAAGAAGTTTTTCTTGGACGAGATTTATTTCTTTGGCACTTAAGTTACCACGTATAATATATTTTTTAGCGGTCTTAACTGCCGAAACCCCTTTTATCCCTAAGTCACTTATTCCTTTTAATACCGAATCTTCAACAGGGTCCATCACACCAGGATTATAAGCGACTTCTATAACATGGATATTCTTAGCAGACCTTATACTATCTTTATTTGATACAATGTGTGCTTCCTGAACAATGGGGTCAACCAGAAGTTCGTCGGTTATCTTCTGAATATCATTGTGATTCAATTCACCATAAATGTTATAGACCTGTACGAAGGAAACGGATTTAACCTTTTTTATACCCAGGTCTAAAATATCTTTTCTTATCCCTTCTCCAACTGCGTCAAAAATCCCTTCTTTTTCTCTAATTTCAATTTTCCAAAACATGAAAAACTCCGAGGAAGGCCATTTAAGATGTCTTATAAACCTACCTTGCGGAAAATGGTCTTTACGTGGCGTAGATAAAAGTTTAAGTCCATCAGTTTATCTAACTGCTCAGCAGTAATATACCGGGCAAAAACTGGATCAGCCAGTAAATTAGTGCGGAAATCTCCTTGTCCCTGCCAAGTCTTCATTGCACAACGTTGAACAATATCATAAGCAGCAGGTCGGCTTAAACCTTTTTCCATAAGTGCAATCAGAACTCTCTGGGAGAAAATCAGTCCTTTCGTCTTAATCAGATTTGCTGCCATATTTTGCGGATAGACAATTAAACCTTCTATTACTTCAATGCATTTATGCAACATATAATCCAAGACAATAGTAGAATCAGGCAGAGTAATCCTTTCCACAGAGGAATGGCTAATATCGCGTTCATGCCATAGGGCAATGTTTTCAAAAGCAGTTAAGGCATTTGCACGCAAGATTCGACTTAGACCACAAATACGTTCACAGATTACTGGATTGCGTTTGTGAGGCATTGCAGAAGAACCTTTTTGCCCTTTGGCAAACGGCTCTTCTACCTCTAGCACCTCTGTGCGCTGTAGATGCCTTATCTCTTGAGCAAATTTTTCTAAAGAGGCACCTATACCAGCAAGGGTAGACAGATAATACGCATAAATATCCCGTTGAATTACCTGTGTAGCGATATTTACAGGACGCAATCCTAATTTCTTACACACATATATTTCTACTTTAGGATCAATATTAGAATAGGTACCTACCGCACCCGAAAGTTTTCCACAACAGACTTCTTCTTTTGCACGCTTAAGACGTTCTATGTGACGTTTTATCTCATCGTACCAGAGAGCAAGCTTAAGACCAAAAGTAGTGGGCTCAGCATGCACGCCGTGTGTACGACCTATACATACCGTATCTCTATACTGACGTGCCTTCTTGGCTAAGACATTTGACAGTTTCTTTAAATCTTCTAACAAAATATCTGAAGCTTGTACTAACTGTACATTAAGCGTAGTATCTAGGAGATCCGATGAAGTAAGCCCAATGTGCAAATACTGCGCATCTTTACCAAGAGAGTTGGCTACATCGGTAACAAAGGCAACTATATCATGTTGAGTCTTTTTCTCTATTTCCTGAATTCTTTTTACAGAAAATCTTGCTTTCTTACAAATACGCTCTACTGCCTCAGCAGGCACAAGGCCTAACTTACTATGTGCCTGGCAGACAAGTAGTTCTATCTGGAGCATAATGCGGAATTTGTTTTCGTCTTGCCAAATACTGGTCATTTGCGGAAGACTATAACGTGGTATCATATTTTCTCCTTGGTAGAGGAATTATTATAACAAAATTATACCCCTTCTGCAAACAAAAACGAAAAAATTGTAATAAAATCCTTGACAAAAAATATAAAACTGTTATACTGATTTTGTAATGAGCAAGGAGTTTAAGTAATTGGATTTGTTTATTAACCGTAAAGCTTTAAACTTTAAAATAAAGCTTTACGGTTTTTTTATCTGAAGGGAGGTGAAAGAAGACCCATGGCACGTGGTAAAGTAAAATGGTTTAGCAACCAAAAGGGTTATGGCTTTATCACCGCAGAAAACGGAAAAGATATTTTCGTTCACTATAGCGCAATAAAAGGTGATGGCTATAAAACTTTAGAGGAAGGACAAGAAGTAGAGTTTGAGGTTACCCAAGGTCCCAAAGGCGACCAGGCAACCAATGTAACAAAGACTTCTTAAACTTTCGCACTGTAAAAAAGCCGTTGTAGCGTAATGTTATAACGGCTTTTTATTTTTTATTTGATAAAAAATTTAATTCAATATATAATTAAAGATACCTCTATCAAATTAAAAATTTATTCTTCTTGTTAACTAAAACATAAATAATCAAGAAATGAAAAAATATCTTCTCGAAAAACTTCCTTCTCACTTTATAATTTTATCAACTATTATTCTTGTTGTAATAGTGTTTCTTGTATTATATGGCAATACCACAATGATAAATAACATCTATAAGCAGCGTCTTGAGATTACCAAACTAAAAGAAGAAATCTCTAACCTCAAAAAAATATTAACCGAAGACCTTCAGATGAATCAACCGCAAGAAGACTTTACAAAAATTTACGATATTCCTGTTGGTTCTTCAGCAGTAAAAGGCCCTCAAGATGCACCAATAACTATTGTCGGTTTTCTTGATCTTGAGTGTCCTTACAGCGCACGTTTTCAACCAATTATCGACCAGTTGCTTAAGACCTATCCTGATAAGGTGCGCTTTGTAGCAAAACACTTTCCTCTTCCTTTTCACCCAAACGCACGCCTAGCAGCAAAAGTTGTCCTAGCTGCAGGAAAACAAGGTAAGTATTTCCAGATGCAAGAGGCTATCTTGAAAAATAATCGCTCGCTTTCTGAAGAAAAGTTTCTTAAGCTCGCCAAGGAACTTAAACTTAATATCCGCCGTTTTAAAAAAGATTTATCAACCTATGACACTGAATGGGATAATCTTATTGAAAGTGACTTTCAACTCGGAACTTCTGTGGCAGTGATGGGAACTCCTACTTATTATATCAACGGCCGCAAAACTAGAGCGCGAGATATTAACTCACTTAAACAAGAAATTGAGCAACTTTTAAAGTAGTTATAATCACCAATTATATTTTTAGAGATAAAACTCCTCAACCAACTCAAACTTTTGAAATATAAATTGGCTCTAGTCCAAGGAATAGGCCTAACCAAGCCTAACCATAAGTATGAAAAGTAGAAACAAAATAAATTAATCTACTCTTAAGCAGCAGATTTTCTGAAAAATAAAAATGCCGAGAGAGGGAATCGAACCCCCCACGCCGGCCTTTTCAGGGCCGCGCTCTACCACTGAGCTACCTCGGCAAGATAAAATCGCTAAATTTTAAAAATTACTTTATAATATTAACACAAAATATCCAAAAAGCAAGTCTATTAAAAACACATTCAAGAAATTTATTTATAGATTTGCGTTATGAGCAATCTCAATAATCTTAGTAAAGACTTGTTCTGCTAAGGCCAAATCTGGCATCTTTAGTTTGTTTCGTGCACTAACTCTTACTTTTGTCACTGTTGAGGTAACACGTAACAGATAAATCCTTAATTTTCCTCCACCGACATCAGTTAGAATATATCCGCGATTTACATCTTGCTGAAGTACTGCCCCACGGACTTTTGCTACCTGTAAAGCTGCCTCCCATAAAGAATCATAAGGTGTCTCTGAATCACCTTGAATGGTATCTTTTCCCACTGCATACATTGCTACTCCACCCACTGCTGCGCCGACTAAAATAGGAGTGCATCCGCAAGTGATAAAAAATAGGTAAAGACACAGAAATATTGCCAATAGCTTTTTCATCGCATCTCCTTTCGAGAAAAGATACGGCTAAAACAAAAAACAAGTAAGCCAATAATGAAAAACCAAGATATTGCTAAAAATAACCAACCCGCTGGATTCATATCTTCTTTGCTATAACTTGTCTCTTTCTTATCCAAGCAATTTTAACTAAAACAGCTAAAACCGTAAGCAGACCAAACACCCCAATACGTGCCCCTAAAACAAAGGGTTTATCTTCTTTTGAAACATTCTGCATTAATAACATTGCCCAGAACCCTTGACGGTCAAATAACCAACCCCCTAAAATTAATAACAAGAAAAGTGGTGTAATAAATCTAATTATCCACTTGTAAATTCCTGGCAACCGCATATCTGCTCCGTGATGAATCTCATCCCAAGCACGCTCCATACCAAATACCCAAGCAAAAAGAATTGTCTCAATAGTAGCAAAAACTACCAAGAAAAATGTCCCACCCCAGAAATCTAGTTCATCTACTACCCCATTCTTTAAGAAAAATACAGGCGCCTGACACATAAGAAAAGAAACCATAGAAAAAATAATGACTGCTTTTTTCCGATTAAGATTAAACTCATCTTCTAAAAACGCTACCGCAGGCTGGATAAGAGATACTGAAGAAGTTACTGCTGCCAAAAACAATAAACTAAACCATACAAAACCAAAAACTTGTGCCAAAGGAAGTTTGTTTAACACAAGCGGAATCGTGACAAATCCTAAATTAAAAAGACCCCCTGAAACAATTTGTCGCATCTGTTCAGGACCAAAGAAAACAAATGCTGCCGGAATAACAATTGAACTGCCGAGAATAACCTCGGCGAATTCATTGGTAGCAACACTGGTCAACCCTGAAAGAACTACATCATCCCCTCGGGAGAGATAACTTGAATAAGTAAGAATTACCCCTATCCCCACACTTAAGGTAAAGAAGACCTGCCCTGCTGCCTCAAGCCAAACTTTAGGATTTGATAGACTAGAAAAGTCTGGATTCCATAAGAAACCAAAACCATTCAGAACATTCCAATCAGGCTTTGTAGGATTAGGTGCACCAAGTGTCAAAACCCGCACAAAAAGAATGAATCCAAACAAAAATAAAAGCGGCATAGCAAATTTACATAGCCGCTCAATACCCCCTTTAATACCGTGATAGATTACCCAAATATTAAGTAGAAAAGTAATCAAGAAAAATACATATGCTGTGCCTATTCCTTGAAAGAAATTGTTATGTTCTAATCCCTGGAAACCTGCTAAGAAACTGCGCATGGTAGCCTGGTCCTGTATGGCGGTATATTTACCAGTAATTGCAAAGAAACTATACGCCAACGTCCAAGAAGCAATGTAGCAATAATAAGTGAAGATAACTAGCGGGCCGAAAATTCCAATGACACCAAAATATTTAATGAAGCGATTTTTCTGGTGGAGACTATGAAAAATCCCTGGAGCAGTAGAATGGCCAAAGCCACCTCCAAACCTACCCAAAGTCCACTCAATCCACATCAAGGGAATACCCAGAAGAAGAAGAGAGACAAAATACGGTATCATAAAAGCACCGCCGCCATTTGCAGCGGCCTTAGCAGGAAAACGCAAAAAATTGCCTAAACCCACTGCAGAACCAGCAACAGCCATTATAATACCCAAACGTGAACCCCAACTATCTCTTGTCTTTCTCATTTAATTGCAACCTCCGAATACATCACGCTATCAACGTAACAGTAAAAGTTATAAAAATTTTTTAATAAATTTTGATTTTTATTATACTCTGATACATAAATGTCGTCAATTGTCAAAAAGCTTTGTTTTACCTTAACACATTACAAAGGCACACCTAAATCTGCAACTACGATCTTGCCACATAGACTTTTTCCCGACTTACTCAACATACCCTTTTTAGGTAAGACAAAAGTCACGGTTAAATCCGCCTGCACACAAACACCCCAGACCTTGCCACTTGTAGCATCTAATCCTGAAGGGATATCAATAGAAACAACGGGTTTGTTGGCAGTATTAATCCACCTTATAACTTCGGCATAAAGACCTTTGACAGCACTATTTAATCCTGTTCCTAGAAGACCATCAATAATGCACTGATATTTTTTAGAATCTATGTTATAAAGATTTTTCTCATTAATTCTCCAAATATTTTTAGTGATTTTCTGCAGTATCCGTAAATTTTTTCCCGCTTCTTTAAGAATTTGTTTCTTGGCTGCGGCAATAAACACATCTGTTTTTATACCCGCAGTAATAAGGTGTCTGGCAGCCACAAAACCATCTGCCCCATTATTGCCTTTACCACAAAAAACTGCTACACACTTTGGAGAAAAATGATTGATTACTGTCTCAGCTACTGCCCTACCTGCATTTTCCATAAGTAAAAGTGCAGGTATTCCCAATACCTTTTGGACATACTCGTCCCACTGTCTTGATTGCCTTGCAGTAAAAAAATTTCTCATCATAAGATTAACGTTTATTAAAGGCTGCCTCTACTTTTTCTGCAATGTAATCTCTGGCATAATCACTCTGTGAGGTAAAAGTTATATATGTATTTTTTTCATCTATTGACTCAAAAAATAAACCCACAGGCGTTGTATCGGTCTCTGAAACATATACAGCAATAAGTTTACGTTGAGGACTATCTTTGTAAATATATGCCCCTGCCTGTTTTAGAAGAATACGGGTCTGGTTAACACAATTGTCATAGTCCATCTTAACTTTTATAGTTCGTCCCCCGGGGAAACGTTCTTCTAATGCCTGGGTAGAAATACCAGCTAAACCTCTACTTGCCTCCTTTACCGAAGCACATCCCATTATAAAAAATAAAAAAATAAAGATTACAAAACTTATATTTTTTCTATTAAGAAATTGCATATCTCCTCCTCTTTTACTGTGCAATAAAAAATATACCTTAGTAACTTTTTTACTGTGCAATTAAATTTTTTATTTCTGCAATGTGCCTTTGTGCCTCCTGCTGTCCACGAATAGCAAAATCCTCTGCGCGGTGAAGCTCCATCCAATGCAACCCAGTTGTATCAGGATGTAGCACCACATCCGCTAGCTGTGTTTCTTTTTTGGCAACCTCTGATTGCATAATCTCAAAACTAGAAAAGATAAAATCAAGTATATTAGTGCTCAGTTGCTTACGCAAGTATTCTTTTAGGCTAAACCACTGTCTCTTTTTAATAGTTTGGACCCCCTCCGTAAAATCTTGTTTTGATTTTTCAATACGCTTTAGGATATCTTCTCTGTCTGGAGTAAGATTTACTGCGATAATTTTAGATACACCCATCTCCACCAAAACTTCTGTAGGAACAGGACACATTACTCCTCCGTCAAAAAGCATTTCTCCTTTTTTGGTAAAAGGTGCAAATACCCCAGGCATAGAGCAACTGGCCATAATAGCATCAATAATAAGCCCTCTATCAAATACAATTGGCTGTTTTTTCTTTACATCGGTAGCTACAATTTTAAGTGGTATCTTTACATCATAAAAAGTTTTTTCTCCAATATACTGTTTAAAAACATTATAAATTTTGTTACCTTTAATAAAACCAAGAAGGGGAAAAGTAAAATCTAAAAGATTTAAAATGTATTTGGGCTGACGAAATTTTTTTACTATTGACAGGATATCCCCAGAAGAATAACCTAATGCCCAAAGACTGGCAATAAAAGAACCAATACTTGACCCTGAGATAACATCTATAGGGATATTTTCTTCTTCTAAAACCTTTAGCACGCCGATGTGACAGAAACCATATGCCACACCCACACCTAAAGCAAGACCAACAAGACAGTTTCCTTCCTGACGGGCAATACGCCGTATTATTCGTGAATAATCTTCCTGGGGCCGTTCTAAAACAACACGAGCAGAAACTTTTTTTCTAATATGAGGCAAAGTAGCATAGATATCTTGATGCAATATATTTTTTATCTCTTCAGCTTTAAGTCTGAATTTATTTGATTGGTTAATAATCACTTTTATTTTAGAGATAGGAAAGGCAAATTCTTCTTTTAATACCTTAATAAGTTTTTCCGTCCTTCTTAGATTAGCTAAAGTGCTATTTGTTAATAGATGAATTATATCTGCTTGGTTAAGTATCCTTAAAATAGTTTTATCTCTTGAACTGGGTAAATCAAGAATAATAAAATGGTAGTCATTGACGAGGCGGCTTAGCACATCTACTAACATATTTGGCCAGCGTGAGTCGTTTTTTTGATAGTAAAAGTAAACACTATCTATACCCGCCTTATCTGAAATAATACAGTGTTCTAATCTCTTTTGGTCAATTACTACCTTAGATAAGTTACACATACGGCAGTGGCTGCTTATTTTTAATAATCTGGGCATGCGATGGTATTTATCCTTTTGACAAATATCTACAATAATTACCTTCTTATTAGTCTGTTGTGCGATACCAAAGGAAAGATTAGCAGCATAAACAGTTTTTCCTGTATAGGAATAAGAACTTAAAACTGCAATAACCGTACTTTCAAAAATAGTTTTTGGGTGCAGGTCTTTACGTTTCAGACGACGAGATAAGGTGGTGCTTAGGTCAATACCCAATTGAGGGATACGCTGCAACAGGCGTAAGAAATCTTGTCGGGGAATGCTAAGTAAGACACAATCATTAAGCGCCTGGGCAGTAACAGAGTGTGGCTCTCCAGTTAATACAGAGATAATACCAAAATATTGTCCACGATGCAGGTATTCTAAAATATTAGTTCTGCCTAGCGGGTCAGTCGTTGAGATAACTACCCTTCCCCGAAGGACACAATAAAAGCCTGTTGGGGGTTGATTCTCTTTATAAATAATCTGACCCTTTCTATATTCCTCAAATTGGGCAACTGAACATAAAATCTGCCATTGACGACTGTTGAGTTTAGCGAAAAGCGGAATTTCCTTAAGAATGTATTCGTAACTATCCTGCCTCATCAATTAAAAGACCTGTCTTACATATGCGAGCATAAGCATACGCACTTTCACGTATAGTTCGCTGATAACTTGAATAATCAACTGCACATAAACCGAAACGTGGTTCAAAACCATAGTCCCATTCAAAATTATCTATTAGTGACCAATACAAATACCCTTTTACTGGAACAGCTCGCTTAATTGCTTCGGAGACTTGTTTCAGATGATTATAAATATACCGCCAACGTTGACGATCATCTAAAGTACAAATGCCGTTTTCTAAAATAATAATTGGCAGATTATATCTTTTTAAACTAAGTAATATGTTTAATAAACCCTGCGGGTATATCTCCCAACCCATTGAGTTTTTCTCTAAGGTATTGTGTCCTTGTGCGCATTGATTATTTAGCCACTCCTTAATAGACCAACTCTGCACATCAATCAAGTGGCGAGTATAGTAATTAAGACCAAGAAAATCAAGTTTTTTTCTTCCTACTAATTCATTAAGTATTTTTAAATTAAACATATAATGCCGAAAAGCACTCATAAATTTATTTCTAAGGTTATTATTACAAGGCACAAAAGCTACCATGTTATGTGCAATACTTACTAAAGGACTTGGTAATTTTTTCTGACGATAGTAATTATGAATAAACTCGTATGCCTTAATGTGGGCTTTTATTAGATTAGACAATACCTTATTTGCTTTAATAACAGAGCGCTGCTGTGGTGGCCAACGACCAGCAATAAAGGCGTAATATACATAAACCATTGGCTCATTAATCGTAACCCAATAACGAACTTTCTCTGCTAATGCCTGAAGAATCTTCTCTACATATAACAGGTAGTATCTTACGCTATCTGAGCAATTCCACCCTCCTTGTTGGCTAAACCACAAAGGATTGGTAAAATGATGCAGGGTTATAATTGGTTCAATATTTAACGTACGTAAGTAGGACACGCAGTCATAATAGTGCTGTATCTGTTGGTCAGAAAACTTCTCAGGTTGGGGATTTACTCTACTCCATTCTATAGAGAAACGGTGACAATTATGATTTAGTTGTTTGGCAATGTCAAAATCCTCTTTGTATTTCTGATAATGCAGACAAGCATTTCCTGAGGCAGTAATACGAGGGTTTTTTAGCTCCCAATGCCACCAATCGGCATTGGTATTATTGCCTTCTACCTGATAAGCAGAAGTAGCTGCGCCCCAAAGAAAATCAGATGGAAAATCATTCATGCGTATATTATAACATTGAAAAAAGAAAATCCCAACATCTCTGTTGGGAACAAAAAGCCGATAAAGGTAGGATAGCCCTTATCCGGCAACCCAGCCACCATATCAAGCACCTCGTAGGATAGCCTACGCTCCCGGCGCAGCGAAACCCAATATTGAAGCACCTGACACAGGTCTGTGGCTTTGCCCCGAAACTGCGCGTCGACACGCACAGGTTGGGGTCCTGGCGTATTGGTCTCATCCGAGTAATATGTCGCCAGGACGTCCCCCGATTTCTCGGGGTTTGCCTTTATCGGCTACTCAAATTATATCATACACCTTGTACTTTTTCAAGTGATTAGCAGAAACTATTAGTTCTTAGAAGAAGTAGAAGTAACAAGATATTTACTTAATACTGCCCACGTCTTTGGGCCGACTTTACCGTCAACAGCAAGACCATTATCCCGCTGAAAGGCTTCAATTGCTGCCTGTGTTTTAGGACCGATTTTACCATCAATAGCGCCTTTATAATAACCAGCATTAGCAAGAGCAGTCTGAATTTCTGTAGGTGTGGGCGCATAAGGGCCGGGTGGTGGCAGAGTTTCTGTAATAGGCTGCTCTGTCGTTGAAACAACTTTTGCAGAACCCCTGGTGAGGTTACTAGTAGCTGTTTTTAGGCGATTTAGGTCCTCAGGAGACATAGGTTGTTGCATTTGTTCAAGTGTCTTCTCCTTCTTAGAACAACCCCATAAGGTAGAAATTAGACATAAGCAAAGAAGTAAACTTGTAAATTTTCTCATTCTGCTCCTCCTTTTCCTAAAAAAGTTTTTATTTTATTGGGTATTCTTAGACGATATTGTAATACTCTACTTAAAAAAAGCAAGAAAAAATTCTTTGTTTAGCCAGTTAACTTTTTTCTTACTAAGTCGCTAATTAACTTCCCATCTGCCCTTCCAGCGGTTCTTGTAGTTACTTCTTTCATAACCCTTCCCATATCTTTAAGTGAGCTTGCTCCTAATTCAGCAATAACTGTCTCTATGATAGAATTTATTTCTTCTTCAGACAACTGAGCTGGAAGATATTCTTTCAAAATAGCAAGCTCTTTTGTCTCTTTTTCTGCCAAATCAGTCCTACCACCTGCAGTAAATTGGGCAATAGAGTCTTGTCGTTGCTTGATAAGCTTTTGAATAACTGCCGCTACTTCTACGTCATCAAGATTTTTTTTCTTTTTCTCCAACGCGGCGTAGCTTAACGCTGCGCGTAGAAAACTTAAGGTAGAAACCCGCACTGAATCTTTTGCCTTCATTGCCTCTTTAAAATCATTAAGTATTTTTTCTTCTAACATACCAATTCTCCTTTTTAAAAGACAACTATTTTTCTAAACTCTGCAAGACGTCTATGTAAATCAGACATAGTAAGTTCAGCTGTCCGCTCCATTCCAAAACCTTCCACATTAAAAGAAGCAGCTATTGTCCCATAAACCAGAGCTTGTTTAATCTGTTGAGATTTAAACCTTTTTTGAGTAGAAAGGTATCCCATAAAACCTCCGGCAAAAGTATCTCCTGCGCCCGTCGGGTCAATCACACAATCAGTGGGATAAGCAGGTATTGAGAAGATACCTTCATCACTGTAAAATAATACACCGTGTTCGCCTTTCTTAACAAGCACAAGAGGAACCCCTCTTTGTCTTATCCATTTTGCAGCCTTAAGCAAATTGTGTTGACCACTTAATGCACGTGCCTCTTGGTCATTGGCAACAAATATATCTACTTTCTTAAGAAGTTTAAGTAAAGACTTTCGTTTATTGTGTATCCAGCAATTCATACTATCTAAACCTACTAACCGAGGTTTTTCCATACACTCTAAAAGCCTTGTCTGTAAATCCGGGTCTATGTTAGCTAAAAAAACATTTTTTATTTTCCTCTGATAGCTAATAAGCTGTGGACAAAACTCAACAAGAACACCTAACTCTGTTCTTTTGGTATAGGCAACGTTCATATCCCCTTGATACTCACCATGCCAATGAAAGGTTTTACCTGCTGAGCGTATCAGGGAATCTAAAACAACTCCTTTTTTTTCTAAGAATGCTATGTACTCAGTAGGAAAATCTTTGCCAACAATTGCTACAAGGTGTACTGTGGTAAATAAACGTGCCGACATAGAGAAATGCGCAGCCGAACCACCGAGCATTTTTTGGCGAAAGCCATAAGGTGTCTTAACTGTATCTAAAGCTACTGTACCTAAAACCACAATACTCATACTAAGTTACCTGTTCTTAAATTTTCAGTAAACCCAGATAAATAAGAACTCCTGAAAGAACACCCATTACCAGACAATAATAACCAAACCAATAAAAGCCTGCTTTAGTAAGTATTCTCTTAAGTAACCACAAACCAAATAATCCCGAAACAAAGCTTGAAAGAAACCCCATAAAAAAATCAATAGGATTCTTTGTAAAAGCGAAATTTATTTCTTTTGCTTCAAGCAGGGTTGCTCCCAGAACAGCGGGGATAGAAATTAAAAAAGAAAAACTAAAAGCATTTAACTTATCAACTCCTCTTAATAAAAGAGTAGCTATGGTAATTCCTGACCGTGATATCCCAGGGATAATTGCCACCGCCTGACTTAAACCTACAAAAACAGAATCTGTTGTGTTTATATTGTTGCGTGTATTAAGCGGTACTTTCTTCGTATAAATAAGTAATAATCCACTGAATAACCAACTAAAAACTAAAACTTTTGCTGAACTAAATAAAAGTTCTACCATATCTTTGGTTAACACAGCAACAACCGCAGTAATTGCAGTAACCACAGTAATAAATCCTATGATTCTTATATTTCGTAAAGCCTGTTTTATCTGCCCAAAGAAAAATATTACTACTGCCAAGAGAGTCCCTAAATGTAAGACTATGCTTATTTCTAATTCTTCTCCTTTAAAACCGAAAATATTCTGTAGAAGAACCAGATGGCCAGAACTGCTAATAGGCAAAAATTCGGTTAAACCCTGAATAATCCCCAACAAAATATATAGCACCATATAATTACATTTCAATTGTGTTTCTCTAAAAAATTTTGCATATCATATGGCAAAGTTGATTCTACAATTATCTTTTCACCTGTAAATGGATGGACAAATTCAATCCTCCTGGCATGTAAAAGTAATCTGCGTGCACGTAATTTAAAGTCCCTGCGAAAAGTAAATTTCGATTCCCCTACAAGCGGATGATTAATTGCTTTGAAATGCAAACGAATCTGGTTAGTTCTGCCGGTAATCGGTCGCACTTCTACCAAAGCATAATCTTTTCTTTGTTGTTTTACTCTATATAAAGTAATTGCCTGTTTATGTTCTATCTGTTTTTTAATTACTCCAGCTTTTGGAATAATATTACCCTGCACACAGGCCAAATATGTCTTTTTCACCCGATGTTTTTTAAAAAGTTCCATTACCTTCTTCTGTGCAGACTTACCTTTAGAGAAAATTACTATACCTGAGGTCTCCCGATCAATACGGTGGCAAGGATAAAGTTTATACAAAGCATTTTGTGGCCTTAACTCATTATTAACAATCTCGGTAAGACTGCGACTGCGTGCCTGTGGTTCGAAAGTAACCACTAAACCCGGAGGCTTTTCTACAATAAGAAACCAGTTATCTTCAAAAAGAATAGGTATCTTCTTATGCAATCTGCAACATCCTCTCTATAGCCTTTTTAGCACGACAACGAATCTCTTCGGAAACACAAACCTCATCTTTTAGCGTCTGAAGCGACCAAAGCACTTTTTCTTGAGTGATACGTTTCATATTAGGGCAGACCGCTGCCTCTGAGGCAGCATAAAACTCTTTATGCGGATTATCTTTTTTTAGTCTATAGATAATGCCTACTTCTGTTCCTACAATAAACTCCCTTGCCCGGTTTTCTTTAACAAACTTTGCCATTCCACTTGTAGAAAGCACCTCATCCGCTAAAGCAATAACTTCTTTGCGACACTCGGGATGTACAATAACCTTTGCTTTTGGATGAAATTTCTTTTCCCGAATAATGTCTGAGACCCTAATACATAGGTGGGTTGGACAAAAACCATCCCAGGTAATCAATCTGCGTCCAGTTACTTTTGATACATAATCTGCCAGGTGCTTGTCCGGAACAAAAAGAATCTGCTTTTTGTCTTTTAAAGCATTAATTACCTTAACAGCGTTAGTAGAAGTACAGCAGACATCTAATTCTGCTTTCACCTGCGCTGAGGTATTTACATATCCCACTACTGTCGCCTTAGGATACTTTTCTTTTAAAGCACGTAGTTGCTTAACAGTAAGCATATTTGCTAAAGGACAGGAAGAATCTTTATCAGGAATAATCACTTTCTTATCGGGACAAAGAATTGAAGCAGTCTCTGCCATAAAATATACTCCACAAAACACTATTACTTTTGCTTTAGTGTTTGCAGCTATCCGTGAAAGTTCCAATGAGTCACCTCGGAAGTCTGCAATATCCTGTACTTCTGGTAATTGATAGTTATGGACTAAAATAATTGCATTGTGTTTTTTCTTAAGTTGGTTTATTTTATTTATAAGATTCTTTTGTTTCATAATATTTATATCCCTTTTTCTTGCTGGTAACTACGCATTACCAGGGTGTACCCAAGTCCGTCTGTACCACGAATCTTAAGCGGTATTTTTCGCTCATCTGTAGAAATCCATATTTCAAAACGTTCAGGGACACTTACAAAATAATGTGCCTGAAACTCTCCTGCAGGAATTTTAATCTGCTTTATTCCTTCATAGCGTATAGTAAAATCCTGGGTAGGTAAAGAAGCAACAAAACTCCAACCTGGCTGAAAGGAAGTATTCTTACGCGCAATCGTCGGCAAGAGTATAGCGTTGTGAATGAATTTATCTTTCTGTAATATCATAACTGTGGTGCGTTTACCTACTTGTTTGGTAATCTTTAAACTGAACATCTGCTGATTATAATCTTCCACAATATACTCCTTACGTGGCCATAGCACTATCTTGCGTTCTACTTTTATAGGTAAATCCGTCTCTGGGTCACTCCAAATCGTCTCTAAATCTTGAAAATGCATAAGCTGTGTAGTAAAAGTTCTAATATCCACTAATCTGCCTTCTATCTTTTTTCGTTCTTGATAACGAAACTCAGCGCTACCTAAACGCTTTCCACCCAGTATTACGTCATAAGAAATTTTTTCTGGTATGGGTAAAATTTCTTCCTGTGTCGGTAAAGGAATGGGTAATAATTCTTTTATTTGTATTTTTTCTTCTAATTTTTCTTCCGATTTAGTCGCAGGTGGCATAATTTTAACTACACAAGGCCGCCTCAGTTGAACTGCAATAAAATAAGCTGATATTATAACCACCCCAATTAACAAAATAAGATATATATAACGTCTCATTTTAAAACTCTTGCAACTATTTTAAATTAAAAAAGAAAAAACAATAAGCCGCCTCTTTTTGGCGGCCCATCTATAATTGGTTTTAACCACCCAGCTATTTCTTAAGCCGACGTTCAATTTCCCGTAAACGGCGTTCCATATCTTCAACCAGAAGTCTGCAATACTGGACGCGACGTTCAAATTCTTCAATTTTCTGTTTAATACTGGGAAAATGGTCATAAATTTCATTTTTCACTATTCTTCGTATATACAGCTTAAGACGTATAATAAGACCAATAATTAAAGTCGCCACAACGATAGGGATTATAAATCCTAATACCTCTTCGGATATAACTATCATTGGCAATTCCTTACTAAAATTGGTCCTATCTTCTATCTCATAATATATTATTCTACTGCTTAATTTGCAGTTGACAACATAAATTATCTTAACATTTCAATCTCACCAATTACGAACTTACAGAGCCTTCCCTCTGCCGTTCGTACAAGTAACCCCCCATCTTCATCTATATCCACTGCCTGTGCCTCAAGAATATCAAAGTGAGTTTTTATTCTTACTTGTTCTCCCAAAGTTATGTTCATTGTCCGCCACTTCTCTAAAATAAGGTTTTCTTTTTTACTTCCCAGTAGAAAATAATTTTTTTCAAGGCAACGCAAAATTTCCTGTAAAATCAGTGTGCGGTTCAAATGTTTTAGATTATGTTTAGCAAACAAACGTAAAGAGACAGCCTGACTTGGTAGACAGCTTTTTGGAGTATTTACATTAAGACCTATCCCCACCACTACAACTGGCATATGTTGTACTGGTAAATGTACCTCTGTTAAAATTCCTCCTACTTTTTTAAAATCAATCAGTATATCATTAGGCCACTTAAGGGCAACAGATATATCAACAGCTTTTTTAATTGCCTCACAAACTGAAACTCCTGAAAGCAAAGTGATTATACCTAATTTCTCTAACTTAAGTTTTGGTCGTAAGATTACTGAAAAATATAAACCACAATAACTTGGTGAATACCAAGTCCTTCCTAATCTTCCTCTACCTTTTGTCTGAGCCTCAGCTACAACAAGAGTCCCCTCAGGAGCTCCACGGTTAGCATACTGAAAAGCATAATCCATAGTGCTGGAGACACTTTCAAAATAATGAATTGCTCTTCCTATCAATTTAGTATCTAACCCCGCAGCAATTTCACAAGGATAAAGCCGGTCAGGGGTTTCCTCTAAGCGAATACCAGAGTGAAAAGATACAATACCATAACCCAGTTCTTTTAAATGTTCTATTGTAGAAAAGATACTTGCCTTAGGTAAACCGGTTGCCTTACTTATTTTATCCAAACTAGTAGGTGTGGCAGTTTGTTTAAGGACAGCCAAAACTGCTGTTTCCCTAGCAACTCCTAAACAACTATGCAGTGCTTTATTCAAGGTAAACTATTGTGTCTGTTTTGTTCTGAGGATTTTTTGGATATCGTGCAGTTGTTCTAAAATAAGATATAATAACCTAAGTGTCTCTTTCTGAAAGGTGTCCTGTTTTTTATCTTTTGATTCACTTGATTGTTCTTGCAGTTGTAGTTGTTTCTCTTTTCTACGCAATAATCCTTCTCTGATTTCTTTGTCTTCTTGCTGGGCTAAGTAGTCAATAAAATCAGAAAGTCGTTGACGATCGGTATCCTCTAAAAAAACTGTAAAAAAAATCCCTACTCCATAATAGGTAGTTTCTTCTGTTTTATGTAGATAATTACACCGAAACACACTTCCTTTACAATGCACTTGTCCCGATGAAAGCCCATTTTTTAAGTAATCAGGTATATCCAGAACAATGTCTACAGATGAGCCTGCTTCTAACGGCTGCCTTACCAGAATGTATGTGCCTAATCGACTAATATTCTCTGTCGTAGAATTTATTTCTTTCTTCTGATAGATTATTCGTATAGGTACCTGTGCATGAAAGCGGTGTTCTCTTCTTTTCTCGGTTATCAAAAATACACCTCCATAGCATGTGCGGGACAAATCTTAATACAGATTTCACAAGCAATACACTTATCGTCATGAAAAACTACTTTGCGGCTTTGAGGGTCAATACTAAAAGCACCTGCGGGACATATTGGTACACATACTCCACAATGAGTACATTTCTCATCGCGACGCACAATATCTTCACTCAACAGTTGTATTTTTACTCCTGAGCGTTCTAAATATGCAATACCCTGTTTAAAATTCTCTTCCTCACCGCTTAGTTCTAAAACCATTAACCCTTCTTCTTGTGGGGTAACCGATGCCTTAAGGATATTAAAATTAAGGTCGTAATCCTTAACCAGACGATAAACGATTGGTTGATCAACAAGCCGATGTGGAAAATGTAACACAATTCTTTTAGAAATCATACTGAAATTACCTCTTTAACTTGTGGAACCTCTTGTTTTAAAAGTCGCTCGACAGCAAATTTAAGGGTCATCTGGCTCATTGGGCAACAACCACAAGCACCAGTTAAACGCACTTTTACTATACCATCATCTGATACATCTATCAGCTCAATATCTCCACCTTCTGCTGCCAACATTTGCCTGACTTTCTCTAAGGCCTTTTCTATTGCTTCCCGCATAACTTTCTCCTTTAGGTTAAAAAATTATCTTTATTGGCCAATTATGTAGTTAACTACACGGCCGTTCTCGTAGTAGTTTACAGGTATATCCAGATTCTACACCTGGTAATGGAGCTACTGGCTCAGTTAGAAAAAATTTACCTTGTCTTATCCAAGATTTTAACTCTTCAGCTATCTCTCTTGCTTTAGCATAGCTTGAAAGACCCCCTGTAGGGACCTTTTTACCCATAATCTCAATAAAACCGGATTTTAACTGGGCATAACTTACCTCTCCTAAAACCTTACCTGTTGCCTGTGGATAGTCTACACTATAATCCACAACTGGTGCAAATATCTCTTCATCAGAAATAGCAGCATAACGCAAAACTTCTTCATCAAGAACAGGTATAGGCACACCTATGCCTACGGTTAAAGATACACCGTAACCAAGCATACTGGTTCCCCTTAACCACTCTGCTTGCATCTGTTTTAAGTCACCAATTACTGCTAATGTCCCTGCCCCTCTACACGGAATCCCGTTTTCTTTACGTGGAGCAACGGGATTATGTTGAGTTCCGTGCCAAATAATATACCCTACACCACCGCCTAAGAATATACGGGTACCTATTCCAATTGTGCGATAAAAAGGGTCTTTTAACAAAGGTGACAGTTGTCCAGCTGAGCAGTAATTGGCATTACCTAAATTGGGCTTGAGCGCTCCCATATAGGTATAAATCATACGGTCAGAGAGATTAACTGCTACATTATAGTTCTGATAAGCATTACGCATATTAAACAAAACCGCTTCATTCAGGTCCTTTATATTAATCCAAGTCTCAAGTCTTTTACGGGGATAGCAATCTGTTCCATAAGTAGTAGCTTCCAATCGAATATCTTTTCCTGCGACCAACTCTTCAATCACATGTGCTCCACCATATTTAAATTCGCCTGGATAGACCTTGTTGCGAGGGTCATCATCAGGAAGCGCAGCAGCTCCCAAATAAATATCGACTGCTGCAAAAGCAGCATAGGCAGGCACATCATTTAGTTTACAAATGCCACCACCTAATTTTATCTTTGGCTTGGAATGGCCAATGTTAAAGTAAGCACCTGATGAACACATTGGCCCGAAAGTCCCGGTAGTTACAACATCAACCTCTTCAGTAGTTTTCTTTAGACCTTTTTTCTTTACAAGGTCAATAACCTCTTCTGCTGTGACTACAACTACCTCCTTTTGTTTTATCTTCTTATTTATCTGAGCTATTGTGCGCACTTTAAAACTCCTTAGCTTGCTTTAAAACATATTTTATTTATTATAGCAAAGTTAACAAAAATTATCCAAATAAATCTGTGGAAAGATAACGTTCGCCACTGTCACAGATAATGGTGACAATCATTTTTTTATAATTCTCTGGTCGCTGGGCAAGCTGTAAAGCTGCCCAGACATTTGCTCCCGAAGAAATTCCTGCCACAATACCCTCTTCTCTTGCTAAGCGCCGGGCCATATCCCGTGCCGCAATGTAATTAACTTTTACAATCTCATCTATCAAATTTTTCTCTAACAACGGTGGCACAAAACCAGCTCCTATACCTTGAATATTATGAGGATTTGCCTTGCCTCCAGATAAGACTGCTGATTCCTCTGGTTCAACTGCGATGATCTTTAGTGACGGCTTTTTCTTCTTGAGTGCTTGGGCAATACCAGTAATAGTGCCACCTGTTCCTACTCCTGCAACAACAATATCTACTCTGCCACAGGTATCTTGCCAAATTTCTTTAGCAGTAGTTAAACGATGGATAGCAGGGTTTGCTGGATTAGTAAATTGACTTGGACAAAAAGAATTTTTTATTTTCTTTAACAGATGTTTTGCTTTTCTTACTGCTCCGTTCATTCCCTTTGCTGCATCTGTTAAAACTAACTGTGCTCCTAGTGCCTTCAACAGTTTCCTACGTTCTAAGGACATATTTTCTGGCATAGTTAAGATTACCCTTAACCCCTTTACCGCTGCTACAAAAGCAAGCGCTATACCAGTATTACCACTGGTTGCCTCAATAATTACTGTATCTTTATTAATTAAACCTTGTCTTTGGGCATCTTCAATCATAGCTAAACCAATTCTATCTTTGACACTTGCCAGGGGATTAAAAAACTCTAATTTAGCAACAATAGTTGCCTGGGAACCTCTGCCTATCTTAGAAAGATAAACAAGAGGGGTGTTACCTACCAATTCAGTAATATTTTTAGCTATATTAAGACGAGGTTTAAGATACTCAGAAGATATAGCAAAACTCCTTCCTATCCTAATGGCTGGAATAGTGCCTTTTTTTATCTTTTTATATACAGCTATACGGCTCATCCGCAGACGTCGGGCAACTTGCTGGATGCTTAAATAGATAGTTTTGTTTTTATTTTTAGCAAAATTTTTCTGCACCATCTTTAGTTAACAATTGTTAATTTAACAATAACACGCCTTAAAGTAAATTGCAAGTTCTTTTTAAAATAAATAATTTTTTACCTAGCAGAATCAATAATACCACCACCAATTACTATGTTATTAAGGTAAAATACAGCAGACTGTCCTGGAGTAACAGCAAACTGCTGTTGAACAAAAACTACACGCACTGCTTTCTTTAGAGGATACACCCACGCCGGTGAAATTGGTGAGCCATAACGAATACGCACACCCAAATATGCAGGTTCGTTTAGTTGTCCTGAAGGATATGCTAAATTACGCACAAGCATTTTTTTACTAAATAAATTTTCTCTGGCGCTTACTATAAGAGTGTTTTTTTGTGCATCAATTTTTTTTACATAGACCGGAAAACCACAAGAAACACCCAGTCTATTACGTTGACCAATGGTGTAAAAAGCAATACCTTGATGCCTTCCTAAAATTTTTCCTTTAGTATCTACAATAAGACCTGGTTTACCTAGACCATCAACATAATTTTTTAAAAAGTCCTGATAACTGTTTGGTATAAAACAAATCTCTTGACTGTCTTTTTTCTGAGCAACTGGCAAACGTAACTGAGAAGCTAACCGCCGCACTCTTTGCTTGGATAACTGTCCAAGTGGGAAAATAATTTTTGACAACTTATCTTGACTTAAACGATAGAGAAAATATGACTGGTCTTTTCGGTAATCAGTAGCTGTTGCCAGATAGAACCTGCCAGATTTCTTAATAATACGGGCATAATGGCCTGTCGCAATATAATCTGCTTTATTTTTTTTAGCTAATTTAAACAATAAAGCAAATTTAATACGCTCATTACAGAGCACACAGGGATTAGGTGTTCGTCCACGGCTATACTCAGAAACAAAATTGTGAATAACAATTTTTTGCATTTGGTTAGTTACATCTGTTACTGTATGTGCTATCTTAAGCCTCTTGGCTACTTCTACCGCATCACCTACTGCCTGGTCATTAGAATAAATACTGCCTTTTTTTGTAGTAAAACAAAACCGCATGGTAAGCGCTTCTACTTCAAAACCCGCTTTGCAGAGAAGATAAGCACTAACTGCTGAGTCTACTCCTCCACTAAGTGCAATTAAAACTTTTTTTCTCATTTATCTTTTTTTAAAATTAAAAAGTTTTTGAAATTTCAAAATCTCTGCTAAGACATCTTTCTTGGTTATTACTGCTGAGATTGCACATAAGGCATCAGCACCCGCCTTTACTACTTGTTTGGCATTTGAAAGATTAATCCCACCAATAGCTACTACCGGAATATCTACTGCCTGTTTTACCTTTTTAATTAAATCTATTCCACAAGGTCTTTTTGCATCGGATTTTGTCTTGGTAGCAAATATAGGACCTACTGAAATGTAATCTGCACCATCTGACTGAGCCTTCTTAGCTTCTTCTACAGAATGAACACTTATTCCTATAATCATTTTTTTCGGAGCAATTCTACGAGCAACCAAACAAGGTAAATCCTCTTGCCCTAAGTGAACACCGTCGGCTTTCACTGCTAAGGCAAGGTCAAGTCGGTCATTAACAATAAATATCGTTTTTCCTTTACACATAGAACGTAACTTAAGCGCCTGAATGTATTGAATTGATAACGGTGTCTCTTTACTGCGATACTGCACTGCACAAACCCCTGCACGTAAGGCACATTCAACATCATAGAATATACCATGAACTGACAATAAAGAGTTAGTTATAAAATAATATCCTTGCATTGGGAAGAATTGTTTTTACTTAATTTAATCAAGACAAACTCAAAATTAAGATTATATATTACCAGACTTCTCCTTATGAGTAAAAACACGGCCTATTTCTTTTTTAAAGATATAAACTATCCATACAACAACCAATAAAAATAACACCAACAAAGTCAATATAGGAAATCTCTTAAAACCTTCCTTGCCCACTAAACAAGCAGTCAAGACAATAAGCCCAGCTATCACCATTCCCATTGTTACTGCTAAAAAGGCATACCAAAACCGAAGACGAAAAATACTTGCTGCCAGACAACCTGTCCAAGCACCGGTCATAGGTAAAGGCACAGCTACAAAAAGTAATAACCCTAATGTCTCGTATTTCTGAATAATCTCTGCTCTCTGCTTGGTCTGAGAGTAAAATCTATTTATCCAATTTTCCCATCTTTTAAAACGAAGTAATGCATCTGATAGGGGTCTAAAACCGATTAAAAGAGGCACAATAGGAATAAAATTACCTGCTACAGATAACAGAAACGCCTTCTGTGGCGAGAAACCTAAAGCCAATCCTAGTGGGATTGCGCCTCGTAACTCTGAAACCGGCAAAGCTGCCATAAATACCACTAACCACTCAGCTGGCAACTTATCAACCCATTGACGTATTAATTCTATCATATCTTTTCTCTTTATTATATCATTAATGTGCTAATTAATGGGCTATAAAATAAAAACGGCAGGGTAAAAGTAAAGCCATTTTTGCCCTGCCGCTTTTATGGGTAATAAATTATTTAAAGAAGGAGTTTCTCACAATAAAAGCAGCAAACACAATAGAAACCATGGACATAAGCTTAATAAGAATATTAAGTGAAGGACCTGAGGTATCTTTAAAAGGATCACCTACTGTATCTCCAACTACACCTGCTTTATGTGCAGGGGACCCTTTTCCACCGTGATGGCCCTCTTCAATATATTTCTTAGCATTATCCCAAGCCCCCCCTGCATTAGCCATCATAATCGCTAAAACAAACCCTGAGACCAAAGCCCCTGCTAAAAGTCCTGCCTCTGCCTCTACCCCAACAAAAATACCCACTAAAAGTGGCACGATAATTGCAGTTAATGCCGGAGCAACCATTTCTTTTTGTGCTGCAGCGGTTGCAATAGTTACAGCTCTGGCATAATCTGGCTTTGCTTTCCCTTCCATAAGACCAATTATCTCCTTAAACTGTCTACGCACCTCTATAACAATTTTCCCTGCAGCTCGACCTACTGCACGCATAGTTAAGGAACAGAAGAAAAAAGGAAGCATTGCGCCAATGAATAATCCAACTAACACATTAGGATTCATTAAACTCATCACAATATTCTTGCCTGAAATTAAAAGTATTTGTTCTCTATATGCAGCAATTAGCGCCAAAGCAGTTAAAGCAGCAGAACCAATAGCAAAACCTTTTCCTGTAGCAGCTGTGGTGTTACCTAATGCATCTAAAGCATCTGTTCGTTTACGCACCTCACCAGGCAAATGAGACATTTCTGCATTACCACCAGCATTATCTGCAACTGGCCCATAAGCATCCGTAGCCAAAGTAATCCCTAAGGTTGAAAGCATACCTACAGCAGAAATAGCTATGCCATATAACCCTGCGTTTACATCTTGTGCACCACCAGAGAGATAATAACTTGCCAGAATAGCTATCCCCACAACTACTACTGGTAAGCCTGTGGACATCATTCCTACTGCCAAGCCCTCAATAATAACGGTAGCAGGGCCGGTTATGGCTGAGTCAGCTATTCCTCTAGTAGGCTTAAATCCACTTGAAGTATAATATTCGGTTAAAACTCCAATGCAGACCCCTGCAATTAAACCAGCTAAAACTGACCAATAAACTCCCATATGGTCAGGCATCACGAACTTAATCAGAAAATAGGAAATAACCGCTACTAAAATAGCACTTGTAAATACTCCTTTGCGTAAAGCTACCAATAAAACCTTTTGTGAGGCCTCTTCTTTACTTCGAACAAAAAATGTTCCAATAATTGAAGCTATCACACCCACTGCTGCCATTACCATAGGAACAGTTACTCCTTGGATACCTAAACCTGCTGCCACGCCTAAAGCAGAGGTGGCTACAATTGAACCTACATAAGATTCATACAAGTCTGCTCCCATTCCAGCAACATCACCAACATTATCACCAACATTGTCGGCAATAACCGCAGGATTACGCGGGTCATCTTCAGGAATTCCTGCCTCTAATTTTCCAACAAGGTCAGCACCAACATCCGCTGCCTTAGTAAAAATACCACCCCCTACCCTAGCAAACAGTGCCATAGAAGAAGCACCCATTCCAAAACAAAGCATAGTTGAAGTAATTGCTCCTATCTTGTCAGTTCCTGCGGGGGTCGGATTTACAGAATAAAACCAATTAAGGAAATAATACCAGATACTTAAATCCAATAGTCCCAACCCTACTACTGTTAACCCCATCACTGCACCACTTGAGAATGCAACACGCAAAGCAGAGTTTAAACTCTTTATTGCTGCAGCTGCTGTGCGATTAGATGATTGGGTAGCAATGGTCATTCCAATAAACCCTGATAGACCTGAAAAGAAACCACCGGTTAAAAAAGCAAAAGGAACAAATATTACCAGGTAACCTTTTATAGCCAAATATAGAAGCACAACAAACATTACGGCAAAAAATACTGCCACACCAGTATATTGCCGTTTAAGATACGCCCAGGCACCAATACGCACAGCCTGGGCAATTTCTTTCATCTTTTCATTCCCTTCATCTTTTTTAAGGATACTTAAGGCAAGATACAAAGCAAACCCTAAAGCAAGGATTGCTCCTACTGGTGCAAGTAACAAAAGATCGGCGTTCATCTTAAAACCTCCTTATTATTTAATAATCTGTAAATAAATTAGCACAAGAGTAACATAAAATTTGTTAATCGTCAACAGAAAAATCTTAAAAGTAGTGTTAAGAAAATTGTTCGCTTTAGAAATTATTAGAAAAGTAACTTGTGTGTAGGCACAACTTTCGGTTGTGGTATCTTACAACTTTTAATCTCTTTTACTTTTATTCTGCTGGGTGGAATTAGTTATTATGCTAAGAAGGTGGTTTAATTAAATAAGTTCAATGTCAGAAAGTAGAAACAGATTTAAACTCAGCCTTTATATCCCACATGGTTCAGATGAAACTATTGCTGAGACTTGATATAAACCGATACATCCTTTCTTTATATCCCACATGGTTCAGATGAAACACCATTTTCAAAAGTAGAAATCAATGTTTTATACTGCTTTATATCCCACATGGTTGAGATGAAACTATAAAATCACGATAAATGCCTTCTCTGTTAAAATACTTTATATCCCACATGGTTCAGATGAAACAGGTCAAAGCCCTTTCTCTTAAGGTAAGTCTCATCCCTTTATATCCCACATGGTTCAGAT
>JAOAET010000046.1 GCA_026416665.1 Candidatus Omnitrophota bacterium
CGTAAAGTAAACGGAAGTATTGAAGGATTAAACGAAGAAGAAGTAGTAATGCGTTTACAGGCAATGGATTTATTAGTAATAGAAGTACATTCAGAATCTGCTCAATCCTTGGATAAAGGTCCTTCAGAGATTGGTTTTAAGTCAGTAAAGAGTAAACGTAGACACTACGGAGTTACAAGCAATGATCTTGTACTTTTCTGTAGGCAATTGGCAACTCTGCTTGGGGCAGGAGTCACTATTTTAAAGAGTCTAGAGACAATTTCGCAGCAGGTCTCCAGCCAAAAACTTTATAAAGTAATTGGGAACTTAAAAAAGTACATGGAGGGCGGTTTAAGTTTTCATGAGGCATTAGCTAAAGAACCCTCTGTTTTTTCTGAGCTTTGGGTTAATTTGGTGGAAAGTGGTGAGGTTTCAGGGAATTTGGCAGTTGTACTTGAACGTTTAGCTAGTTATCTTGAACGTAATGCAGAGTTTAGACGTAAAATAATATCAAGTCTAATTTATCCTGCAATTCTGCTTGGTGCGTCAATATTTGCACTTTTATTTTTAACCATAAAGATTGTACCAACTTTTGCAGAAGTTTTTAAGAGTTTTAATATTCAATTACCCGTTCCAACTTTAATATTAATTTCAGTTAGTAATTTTATAAGAAAGGCATTTATTTTTATCATAATAGGTTTAGTAGCTTTTTATTATTTTATAATCTCATATATTAAAACAAAAGAAGGAAGAAGAGCCTTTGAAAATTTTCTATTTAAGCTTCCTTTATTTGGTGAATTCTTTAGGGCAATAATTATTGAACGTTTTTCCTCGGAGATGGCTACTCTTGTTGAAAGTGGAGTGCCTATTCTTTATTCTTTAGAAATCTGTGAATCTAGTGTTGGTTCAATAGTTGTTGGTGAAATAATCCGTGAAATTAAAGAAGACGTGCGGGCAGGAAGACCCTTGAGTCAACCGTTAGACAGAAGCGGTTTTTTTGAGCCTATGGTAATACAGATGGTTCATGTTGGTGAAGAGATTGGTGAGTTATCTCAGATGTTTAAAAGGATTAACACATTTTACCAAAACTATGTAGAAACATTTCTGGCGAGATTTATGTCGTTATTTGAACCTTTTATTTTGATTTTTATGGGTGTGGTAATTGGTCTAATGGTTATAGGAATGTTTCTGCCTATCTTTCAGATCTCTAAAATTGGTTCTGGTGGTTAATTTGTTGACAATTTGTTAAATTTTATAATAAAATTTAAGAAAGGAGGTTAAAACAAAGAATATAAGAAAAGACTAAAAATGAATACATTAGCAAAAAGAAAAAGATTGAATATACGAAAGGAGGGCACCAATGAAAAAAGGGTTTACGTTGTTGGAAATTCTAATAGTCGTTATCATAATAGCTATATTAGCGACTTTAGGATTAAACCAGTATATGCTTACAGTAGAACGTTCGCGTGGTGCAGAGGTAAAACAGATTTTTGGACAGTGGCGTCAGATTTGTGCAGCAAAATTTATGGAATTGGGTAACACTGATGCATGTGATGATAACAATCTTTCTATTGGAACAACGAATGATACTATTCCAAGTGCATGCCGTGCCACACATCATTTTAATTATAGCGCTACTCGTCCTAATAACAATACAGTCACATTTACCGCTACTCGTTGCACTTCCGGTGGAAAAAGTAATTGGCGAAGTGCCAACACAGTTACTTTAACGGTTAATTATCAGCAAGGTGGAACAGAGAGCTGGACAAACACTTTTGGTTACTAATGTTTTCTCTAAATAAAAAGCGGACAATATTATTTGGTAAAGAAAGAGGTTTAAATCTTCTAGAGTTACTTATTGTAGTAGTAATTATTGGTATTCTTGCTACGCTGGCTATACCCAATTATGCAAGGCAAAGGGAGGAAGCTGTAGAAAAAGAGGCAGAGGCAAATTTAAAGCTAATTCAGGCAGCAGAGAGAATTTTTCGCCTGGAGAGAGGAAGTTTTACTAATTGTACTAATTCTGCAGATTGTAATAGAGTCTTACGTTTGTCTCTGCCTACTTCTAATTGGGGTTATAACGTTATTTCAGCAGACCAAAATAATTTTTGGGCAAGGGCACAGCGCACAAATAACGCTAATAAGATTTTTTGTATTAATGCCGCCCAAGAACAAATCCAGAAAAGTAACTGCCCGTAAAATTGAAAAGTAAAAGTTTTACAGAGAAACTTTAAAGATGGTTAAAGTTGTCTTGAAAGAAAAAGCAATTAGTCTGCTTGAGATATTAATAGCGATGATGATTCTTGCTTTTGTTCTGGCAGGATTAGTTAATATTTTTGTTGTCTCAAAAAGATATCTTAGCCACAGTCGTTATCGTGTGGCTGCTACACAACTGGGAAAGCTTTTTTTAGAACCCTTGCAAAACGAAGTGCGTGCGGATAATTGGGATACATCGGCCAATCTTCTTTTTCAAGGTGGTTCCAATCCCATAAGCGGAGCAAATCTTAATTCTGCACTTTTTAGCCCCCGAACAATTGACGGCATTACCTATTCGGCTAATTACACTATAACTAATTCTTCGGATCCTCAGCAGCTCTTACGCAAGGTAGTTGTAAATATTACTTGGAATGAACCGTAATAAAATTAAATCTGTTACACTTATCGAGCTTATTATTGCGTTAACAATTTTTACGATGGTGATACTGGGTTTTTTAAGTATAGACGTATTTAGCCGGTATCAGCTACTTTCTTCTGATAGACGGGCAAAATTACAGAATGAGGCAGCTTTTATTTTAGACCATATGACAAAAACTTTAAGTACAGTGATAGGAAGTGTAGTAGAAGAGCCGGTTAATCTTACGCAAGTTTCTGGAACAACACAACAAGTTATTGGGTTTATAGACAATGGCTCAGGTATACGTTCAACAAATGCAAATGTAAGTTATTGCTATAATACCACAAGCTGTCAAGCAGGAACGTATATTTTATCATTTCAACGACCTGCAGGAACAGGAGCAGTTGAAACTCTATCTACCCATGTTAATTTCTTTAGCGCAAATTTAGTTAACCGTAACCAACTTAATGTTAATATTTCTCTTTGTTGGGATCCAGATAACCAGCCACATCCTTGCGGAACAATGGATAATCCCGCCATCTCTATGAACACAACTATTAGGTTTCCCGGAGTTTCCATTAATTAACTACACAATTTAAATAGGTCTATTTTTTCAGGATAGGTTCCTAAAAGCGCAAATTTACTTTAATATATAGCTAAGATATTTTTTGTACAAACCTTATTTACTAATCTCTGTTTTTATCAAAATTCATTGCATTAAATTAACTCAATGGTATAATTAAAACATCTGTTTTTTCAAATAATTAAAGCGGGTAAAAAATACAAGGCAGAAAGATGAAAAATAAAATTACTAGCGTAATTATTCTTCTTACAATTATTGCCATTAATCTTTTTTATCGCCTTTATCCAGTTGACTTTCCTCAATTTAAGGAAGAGGCTCGCCTCAGGGTAAAACAAGATATCTATCGCCAGATAATTACTCAAATCAATCAAGATTATCCACAGGCGCCGTCTTATGTTAAGGCAAAAATTTTCAAAAAAGAGATTAAAAAATATTACAAAGACAACAGCTTAAAAATAAAGCAACAAATACATACCTTATATGAAAAACTTAAAGATCGTTTTCAAGATAAAACAGGTCAAACGTATTTAATGGAGTTAGACTGTTGGCATTGGGCAAGGTATGTTGAGAATATTGAACTTCATGGCTATCCTGGAGATATTATTAAAGGTGGACAGCAGATTGATATCTTTATGAATTATCCGGATGGTTTCTCAATATACTGGGAAAGGTTTTTTTACTATTTATGTTGGTTCCTTTACAAAATATACTCCTTTATTTTTCCTGTTTTTTTATATACTTTTCTGTTTTATTTACCACTTGGGTTTGTAGTTATTTTATTAAGCTTACTTTTCTTTTTCTGTAAACGTTTAGACAGAACTACCAACATTACTGGAATATTTACTTGTTTAGTTGTAGGTCTTGCCCCCATATTTATTCCGCGTTCCTGTGCGGGCTGGTTTGACCGAGATGTATTAAGTCTTATTTTTCCTCTTATTATAAGTTGGCTTTATTTAGAGGCTTATCAAAAAAGAAATATTTTAGAGACAGTATCCTGGGTGATTTTTAGCGCAGCTTTCTTAGGTTTATTTTGCGCTACTTGGGTGGGGTGGTCTTTTATCCTGTTTATTATTTTAACCTATGAATTTGTAATTGTTGCAAATCTTATCTCTGAGTCTATGCAATACAAAAATTCTAATAAAAAAGAAATCAACAGACATCTTTCGGTTATGGCAATATTTTTATTAAGCTCTGTTTTTTGGATATATCTATTTTGTGGATTAGCTCCTTTTAAAACGCTTGTAGAGCAAGTCAAAGAAGCAGTTGTTTTAAATAAACCTCTCACTAGTCAGATATGGCCAAATGTTTTCTCTACTGTAGGTGAATTAAAAAAAGAGGATTATTTAGGAATTGCTAGGTCAGTAGGGGGGGTGTTTCTATTTATTTTGGGATTAATTAGTATGCTTGTTGTTTTCTTGAGATTAAAAAAGTACGATAATTTCAGTCAGCAATGCGCAATATTTTTGGTAGTCTGGTTTATGGTAATGTTTTTCTTTAGTTCAAGAGGAGTGCGTTTTACGATGTTTCTTACTATACCCTTAGGGATATTTATTGGATGGGGATGTTTAGTGGCGTATCGCTTTATAAGTAATCTGGCGTATAGAAAGTTGGCGATTTCTATTTTGTTGATTTTTTATATCTTGGTTGTTTTAAATATGCTAGATAAAGCAGATAATGTTGCGCGGGGGGCAATTCCTCTTATGGATGATAATTGGTATTCTATACTTACCAGAATAAGAGATTTTACACCTAGAAGTTCAGTAATTAATTCCTGGTGGGACTATGGTGATTGGTTTAAAGTAGTGGCTAAACGAGCAGTTATTTTTGATGGCCAGACGCAAAACAGTCCGCGCGCCTTTTGGATGGCACGTGTATTTTTAACTGATTCAGAAGATGAGGCAGTGGCAATCCTTCGGATGCTAAATAACGGCGGAATGCGTGCATATGATATTTTAGAATGTAACTTAAAAGACCCTTTTGAAGCAGTGATAACTTTGGGAAAGGTATTGCGAATGAGTAAAGAGCAAGGGAGCGAACTTCTTAATAATATTTTGCCTAAGGAAGCAGCAGAAGAAGTTACGCAGTTATTGTATATGCCACCTAAAGAAAAGGCTTATTTTATCGTTGACTACTCCATGATTGGTAAAATTACTGCAATATCTTTTCTAGGCAATTGGGATTTTATAAAGCTGTATATTGCCACAACTGGTAAAAAATTTAGTTCTCAGCAAGTTATCGATAAACTGGTTAATTGGGGTATTAAAGAAGAACAGGCAAAGCGTCTATATGAAGAAATACGCATTATTCCTCCTAGCCAGCTTGAGCAATGGCTTTCAGAACGTTATATTTTCCCTGAAATAGTCAGTCAAAAAAAGAGTACAGAAGAGGATATTGTCTTGTTTAATAACGGATTTATTTATAATCCTCAGAGGAAGACACTTTATCTCTATTCAGAAAGAGATAGATTCTACCACATTCCGATAAGTTTATTCTTAGAAGAAAAAGATTCCTTAATTGAATACCTTTACAATAATTCTACATTGGGATATTCAGCTTTTATTCAAGAAAAAAATCAGGAGCATAAATTAATTTTATTAAGTCAGCCTTTAGCCCGAAGTATGTTTGTGCAACTTTATTTTAGGGAAGGAAAAGGCCTGAAACACTTTAAGCCTTTTATCTTTCAGCAGGATGAGTCAGGATTGATCGGAGTTTATGAGGTCTTATGGTAAGAATATGATAAGTAGTACTGATGTAGAGGAAGTAAAGTAAAGCGATGAACATAGCTATTCTTATTCCCTGTTATAATGAGGAAAAGACTATTGCCAAGGTAATTGAAGATTTCCGTACACAGTTGCCACAGGCAACCATCTATGTTTTTGATAATAATTCTTCTGACCGATCTGCAGAGATAGCTAGAAAAAACGGTGTACAGGTTATTTCAGTGCGAAAGCAAGGAAAGGGCTTTGTGGTTCGCAAGATGTTTGAGCAAATTGATTCAGATATTTATGTTATTGTAGATGCAGACGATACCTACTTTGCTAAAGATGTACACAAACTTATTGAGCCGATTTTGAAAGATGAAGCAGATATGGTCATTGGTAGCAGAAGGTTTGTCTCGGATTCAGCAATGAAGAAGATAAACAAGATAGGTAATATTTTATTTTCACGTTTATTGAAGTTAGTATTTGCTCAGCCTTTAGGCGATGTTCTTTCGGGTTATCGAGCAGTGAGTAAAGAATGGGTATTAAATGTTCCTTTAGTAAGTTACGAGTTCCAAGTGGAGATGGAGATGACTTTTCAGTCTCTTTATCGTAATATGCGTATTATAGAAGTAGAAGTAGACTACAAAGAACGACCACAGGGAAGTTTTTCCAAACTTCATCCTTTTCGTGACGGAGCATTAATTCTGGGGACCTTTATGGCACTTATTCGGGATCTTATGCCTCTTTATACCTTTAGTTTTTTTGCATTTGTTTTGGTTGCTTTCACATTAGGTTATGGATTACATATCTATTACCTGCCCAGAGAGGCAACCCTTTTTGATAATGTTATTATTATTTCCGGTTTAATCATCTCTTTTCTACTTTTATTAATTGGTATTGTCTTGCATACTATTAATCGCCGTTTCTTTGAATTGATTGTTCTTATTCAAAGAAATAATAAACATAAGAAATAAGGATGAAGATTGCTTATGTCTATGATGGTATATATCCTTATTTGCCGGGAGGAGCTGAAAAGAGATTCTGGGAATTAGCCCGGCGGATGGTAAAAAGAGGTCACGAAGTTCATTTATTTGGAGGTGATATTGGTTTAGGTTATAACACAATAGAAAAAGAAGGTGTATTTATCCATCCCCTTAGAGCTCCACTACCGCGTTATAATAGAAAGGGAAAAAGAAGTTTAAGCCAAGTTTTTCAGTTTAGCTTCTGTATTCTATTCTCACTTTGGAAGTATCGGTTTGATATTATTGACACCAATGCCTTTCCGTATCTGTCTTTTTTCCCGTTGAAATTCTATTCTTTTTTTACTAAAACACCACTAGTATCAACCTGGCAAGAATTGTGGAAGAAATATTGGTTTTCTTATGCGGGTTTTTTTATTGGTTTGTTCGGTATGTTTTGTGAAAGAATGGTATTATGTCTTTCTCAGAATATAGTAGTTCACTCCCATTCGGTATGGCAACAATTAAAACCTTATTGTTCTAAAAAAAAGCTGGTTCTTATACCTAATGGAATAGATATAGATTATATTGAAGAAGTTAAGCCAGCCGGTAGTTTTTATGATATCATTTTTGTAGGTCGACTAATAAAAGAGAAAAATATAGATATTCTGTTAAAAGCATTTGCTTTGGTAGTAAAACAACGGTCGGAAAGTAGCTGTTTAATAGTAGGGGCTGGACCTGAACAGAGTGCCTTAGAGCAATTAGCAGAGGAACTAGAAATAAAAGACAGAGTTAATTTAAGGCATTTTAGTGATTATAAAGATGTCATTGCCGCAATGAAAGCAGCTAAGGTTTTTGTGTTTTTGTCTATCCGAGAAGGGTTTGGTATTGCGGTTATTGAGGCAATGGCAGCAGGTCTACCAGTAATTGCAGTACATGCTCCACTTAATGCCTCAGCAGAGCTTATTGATGATTCAAAAAATGGTTTTCTTGTCTGTTTAGAGCCAGAACAGATAGCCCAAAAGATATTAGAATTATTGGAAGATGAAGAAAAAAGAAAAAGGTTTGGCCTTTGGGCAAAGGAAAAAGTAAAAAAATTTGATTTCTCAGTTATAGTTGAACAGACAGAGCAGTTGTATAAACAGGTAAGTTTACATAAAAGAAATTAGATTTTACTTTTTAGGGTTATCATTTTGAGTTTAAAATAATTTAAGTTATAATAAAAACTTTGTGGGGCTGTAGCTCAGTTGGGAGAGCGCTTGAATCGCACTCAAGAGGTCAGGGGTTCAACTCCCCTCAGCTCCACCAATTTTTAATTATTTAAAATAAACTTTAGGAACAAGCTGTTGACATAGATATTTATGTCTATGGAGAAAACATGTATTTTCTGTAATAGTTCAGAATTTAAGGTAGTATTTAGAGAAATAAAAGCCGATATAGTAAGATGTAAAAAATGTGGTCATATCTTCTCAACTTGGAATCAACCACAAGATTATGACGCATATTTTGGCAATACAGTAGAAGATATTAACCAAGAGACTATTTTCTGGTTTTCTGATGCCCACCGTTTAATGTATAATCAATTTTGTCAGAGGTTTATTAAAAAAAGCAGTGGAAGACTTCTTGATTTTGGTTGTGGACTTGGGTATTTTCTTAAAGAGATGTCTAATTTCCCTCAATGGGATAGTTGGGGTTGTGAGATTTCACCTGTTGCCGTTAATTTCGCTAAAAAAAGATTAGGATTAAATAAAATTGTTTGTAGTAAGATTCAAAATCTGGGATTTGCTAAGGAGAGTTTTGATATTATTACGCTATGGGATGTTATTGAATATATACCTGATCCCTGGCCCATTCTTTACTGTTTGTATAATTTATTAAAACCAAAAGGTATGCTCTTTCTACACACCCCGAACATCCATATTCAATTACCAATTGCAAGACTAACTAAAATGCTTTTTGGGTTACGGAAGGATTTTCATTATCTAGAGGCAACTGACCACATACATCATTATTCTGCAGATACTATTACAAAACTTCTTAAACAAGTAGAATTTGAACGCATTGTTTTTCATCACTTTGTTCCTATTCAAGGCGTAGCTGGTAGTAAAAGTAAAACACTTATCTTCCTAAAAAATTTATGGTATTATTCTTCGGTTTTATTGTTCTACTCTTCCTTAAAAAAGATAAATCTGGACAATCTTTTTGTAGCAGCTTATAAATCGGCTTAATTTTAGTAATGAATAGACGTAAATTGTTAAAACTAATTTTTATTATTAGTTTAATTTATTATTCAACTACAAATAATGCTATTTCAATAGAGAAACAGGTTGAAGAAAAAGCGCTTTTTTGGGAAAGACTAAAAAGTAACTTTGTGCAATGCAAGCTATGTCCACGCTACTGTATAATTTTGCCAGGTAAAAGAGGTTATTGTCGTGTGCGTGAAAATCAAAATGGAGAACTATTTGCCCTCTCTTATGGTAAACCTGTTGCCTTGCATGTTGACCCGATAGAGAAAAAGCCATTTTTTCACTTTTTTCCGGGCACAACGGTTTTATCTTTAGCCACCGCGGGTTGTAATCTACATTGCAAATTCTGTCAAAATTGGCAGATTTCTCAGAGTTCTGTAGAAGAATTAGATTATCAAAAGTTAACTGCGGAAGAGATAATTAGACAAGCAAAGTCGGTCCATACACCCAGTATTGCCTTTACCTATACTGAACCGACTGTATTTTTTGAATATATGTTAGAAATAGCCAAAAAAGCAAAGGAAAAAGGTTTTTATACCTGTATGCATTCAAATGGCTATATTAACCCAGAGCCACTACGGCAATTAGCCAAATACCTTGATGCAGCTAATATTGACCTTAAAGGGTTTTCTGAACAATATTATTCCAAAATCTGTGAAGGAAGTCTTGCACCTGTTTTAGCCTCTTTAAAGATACTAAAGGAAGAAGGAGTCCATCTTGAGATTACCAATCTTTTAATTTCCGGTTATAATGATGACCGTAAGACTTTACGCAAGATGTGTTTGTGGATTAAAGAACAGTTAGGAGAAGATACACCTTTACATTTTAGTCGGGCATATCCGATGTATAAACTTCCTGGGATTGTGCCTACTCCGGTAGAATTATTAGAAGAAGCCCAGCGTATTGCCTATGAGTGTGGGTTAAAGTATGTATATATTGGTAATGTCCCAGGGCATTTTGGTGAGCATACGGTTTGTCCTGAATGTAAAAAGATTATTATAAAACGTATAGGCTATACGATAAAAGAGATGCACATAAAAGATGGAAGGTGTGCCTTTTGCAGATGCACTATTCATGGTAGATGGGAATAATGAGAAAGATAATCTGTATTTTGTTTATACTGGTATATTTTTTACAACTTGCTTGGGCAGATGAAGATGTGCGTATTCCTGTTGTAGATGGGATTTTTTATCCTAAAGATAAAGAAGAATTAAAACTGAAGATAGAGGATTTATTAAAAAATAGTAACCAAGAAAAAGAATCTCTCACAGAGATATTTGCGGTTATAGTTCCACATGCAGGTTATACTTATTCTGGACAGACCGCTGCTTACTGCTATGGACAATTACGCGCAAGAAAATACAAGACAGTAGTAGTTTTGGCTCCAGTTCACTACCACACCTTAAGAGGAGTAAGTGTTTGGCCAAAAGGGAAATTTCGAACACCTTTAGGAGATATCTTAATAGATAATGAATTTGCAAGTAAACTCTTAAATAAAACACCGGTTATTTCTATAAGCAAAGAAGTCTTTGATAGAGAACACACTTTAGAAGTGCAACTGCCTTTTTTGCAGAGTGTGCTTAGTGATTTTAAACTTGTGCCAATTATGGTAGGAGAATGTTCTTATTCTGACTGTCAAAAAATTTGTCATTTTTTAAAAGAGGCAATAGGTCAGAGAAAAGATGTTTTAGTAGTTGCTTCCACAGATATGTATCATGGTTATGATTGGCAACAGGCAGATGTTGTTGACCGTCTTACCTTATCCTATTTGCAGACAATGGATGTAAAAGGTCTTTACGATGGTCTAATCCAAAACAAACTACAACTCTGCGGTGGGTATGCAGTGGTAATTGCTATGCTATTGGCTAAAGAATTAGCTTATAACCAAGCACAATTAATACATTATACTAATTCTGCAGAAGTAACCAAACAAAAAATTGTTGGACAGTGGACAGTAGGTTACGGTAGCGTTATAATAGGAAAAAAAGAGACAAAACAGCCAGATTCAAAAACTCTGCAAACACAAGAGGTAGATATGTTGTTAAATAATCAACAAAAAAAACGACTACTACAAATAGCACGACAAACTATTGAAGAATATTTAAGAACACATCGGATTTTAGAATTTGAAGAGCAAGATGCAACACTTAATAAAAATATGGGGGCATTTGTTACCTTGCACAAATTTGGGCAATTGCGTGGCTGTATAGGAAATTTATCAGCAAATAAACCTTTGTATTTAACTGTTCGTGATATGGCAATTGAGGCAGCAACGGGTGACCCGCGTTTTACACCAGTAAATACCAAGGAGTTATCTGATATTGAAATAGAAATATCTGTTCTGTCTCCCCTTAAACGAGTGGTTTCTGCTGACGAAATTAAAATACCTGGTCACGGGGTATTAGTACGTAGGGGATTTTATAGCGGAGTATTCTTGCCACAAGTTGCTTCAGAGACAGGTTGGTCTAAAGAGGAATTTCTGGATAACCTTTGTGCACATAAGGCAGGCCTTCCTGCGGACGCCTGGAAAGATCCATCTACCGAACTTTACATCTTCACTGCTGAGGTATTTTCAGAGAAAAATTTTGATAAATAATTTTCTTAATAAAATTTTAAATTTTTAATTATCTACATTAGCTGCCAATGATTTCATTATTAGGTATTTTTATAGCAGGGATAATTTTTGCTAGTGGTCCTTGTTTAGCAAGTTGTGGTGCATTGTTAGTAAGTATGATTTCTGGGACAGCTAAAACTACCTCTGAGGCATTATTTTTTTATACCATATTTAGCCTTTCACGCATACTTGGTTATTTGGTTATAGGTATCTTAGTATTTTACCTTGGGCAGATAACTATTAACCGTTTATTAAATTTTAATTTTAATCTACTGGCTTCAGCTTTTTTGGGAATAATTGCAATCTTAATGCTTCTGGGAAGAAACATTACCTTAAAGGCCTTTGTTACTGTTCAGAAGATTTTGCTTAAAGGTATTATTTTTAGTCCATTTTCCTTAGGGCTATTGTATGGTTTTTTGCCCTGTGTTCCTTTTTTAGGATTTATTTCATATCTTGGACTTATCTCTAAGGACATCAAAGAACTTTTAGGAAGAATCCTTATATTTGGCTTAGGAACATTTTGTTCTCCTTTATTGTTATTAACTATCCTGGTGGGCTCAATAGGGAAATTTATTCGAAGACAAAGAGTTTCGGTCCAGCGGGTAATTGAGATAGTAGGCGGCATAATTCTTTTAATTTTGGCTATCGGCCTTTTAGTAAAGTAATATGCATAGATTTTTTTGTGTTTCTCAGAATATTAAAAAGGGACAAGCTTTCCTTGACGACCCCGTCCAATTACATCACTTACGCAATGTCTTGCGCTTTAAGGTTGGTTTTCAGGCAGTTATTCTTGATGAGAAAGGTAATGTCTACCAAGCTTATTTAAAATCCTTAACTAGCCAGCAAGCAGTATTCTGTCTTAAGGAGCTTTCTTTACCGAAAGTCTCTTCTTCTGTTTATCGTGCTATTGCTTGTGCACTGCCGAAGAAATCAAAATTTGATGAGATTATTGATAAATTAATTCAACTAGGAATAGAACGCATTATCCCTATGCAGACTGAAAGAGTAGTAGTGCATTTAGAAGAGAAAGATAAACAAAAGAAATATAAGCGTTGGCAACAGATTGCCTTAAACGCTGTTCGTCAATGTCAAAGAAATACCATACCAATTATTGATAAGGTTATGGATTTTAAAGAAGTGCTTAAGCTTCCAGGTTTTGACCTTAAACTTATTCCTCATCTTCAAGAAGGTTGTCTTCCTCTGCAAGAAGTTTTTAACAGAACTACTTTTAAAAGCTGTTTATGTCTAATTGGACCAGAAGGAGATTTCACACCAGAAGAAATCTCTTTAGCCAAAGAGGCAAAATTTACCCCTGTTTCTTTCGGTGATAATATTTTGCGTGTTGAGACTGCCTGTTTATACATAGCAAGCATATTGAATTATGAATTACAGAAAAAAAACAGTTAAGTTTTATACTTTGGGATGTAAGGTCAATCAATATGAAACCCAAGAAATCCGGGAGCAGTTTTTAAAAGCTGGTTTTAAGGAAATACAGGATACACAGCCAGCTGATGTATATATTATAAATACTTGCACAGTCACCCAAAAAGCAGATAAAGAATCACTGTATTATATACGTCTTGCACACCGACAAAATCCGCAGGGGTTTGTCGTTGTTACTGGTTGTCTTGCTCAGCTTGATAGAGAAATCTGTAAGGAACAAGCCGGAGTTTCGTTAGTTGTCCCTCAGCAGCAAAAGCCACAATTATTTAAAAAGGTATTGCAAAAGATACATTTTAAACCACCTTATTCTTTTTCAAATTTACAGTCGGGAATTTCTTTTTTTTATGGACATAGCCGAGCCTTTGTTAAGGTTCAAGATGGTTGTAATAATCTCTGTAGCTACTGTCGTGTTCCTTTGGCTAGAGGTAGATCTCGCAGCCGTCCTCTTAAAGAAATAGTAGAAGAGGTAAGACGTTTAACTGATGCTGGTTATAAAGAAATTGTTCTAACGGGTATCTGTTTAGGTAGCTATGGAAGAGATTTAAAACCAAAGGAAGACATTGTTAGTCTTATTGAGAATTTTGAGAAAATAGATGGGCTTATTCGTATACGTTTAAGCTCTATTGAGGCACAAGACATAACAGCACACTTAATTAAAAAAATTGCAGAAAAGTCAAAGCTTTGCCGGCATTTACATATTCCCATTCAAAGCGGTGATGACAAAATCCTCAGCCGAATGGGAAGAAGTTTTAAAAGAAGTCAGTATCTTGAACTCTTCAATAAATTAAGAACAGCGGTTCCTGAAATTGGCCTGACTACAGATGTTATGGTAGGTTTTCCTGGTGAAACTGAACAAAATTTTCAGAATACCATTTCTCTTTTAGAACAGATGTTACCATTACGTTGTCATATCTTTGGTTTCAGTGCGCGTGCAGCAACAAAGGCTTATTGCATGAAAGACACAATAGAAGTTGACAAAATTAAAGCACGCAGTGGATATTTAAGGCAAATAGCAAGACAGTTAAGCCACAAATACCTACGATGCTGCATTGGTTTTTGTCAAGAAGTCCTTCTGGAAAGTTATACTGACAGTTCCCGAAGGTATGTGCAAGGCTACACCGATACTTACATCAATGTGCATTTAGCGGCTAAGAAACTTAAACTTAATGATATAGTTAAAGTTAAACTAGTTGAGGTTAAAGATGGTTTTATGCAAGCAAGTTTGTTATAATACTGTGTTAAAAAGATATAGCAAAAGGGCGTTTTCCATTGACACTAAAGAGTTATCGTGATATATTATTTTCCGGGGTAGTTAATTGTATAAAATAAAAGAAAGGGGTTGATTACTGTGCCAAAGGTTGAGATTAAAGAAGGTGAATCTTTTGAAGCAGCTATGCGCAAATTCAAGCGCCAGATTGAACAGGAAGGCATTTTGCGCGAGTTACGCGACCGCAAACATTATCAAAAACCTAGTGAAAAACGCCGTAAAAAAATGCGGGAACGTCGGTAGGTTATGGGCTTAGCAATTTCTACTTCCTGGAATGCCTTCCGACATACAGGCGCCCTATCTATTGTCTCTGAGATTGTGGCGCTTAATTTTTTTGAGATTGAGTTAAGTTTTAATCTTTCTTATGAAATAGTTGAACAGTTTGCGGGACTAGTTGAACGTAAAAAAATACAAGTGGTAAGTCTTCACAACTTTTGTCCTTATCCCGAAGAATTACCTCGTGAGCGTGCTCTTCCAGATTGTTTTTCATTGGCTTCTCCTAATCAAGAGGAAAGAAAACATGCAGTACAATTAACTAAACGCACGATAGATACGGCTGCAAGTTTGGCAGCAAAATGTGTAGTTTTACATCTGGGGAGAGTGGAGATTCCTGATTATACAAAGGAACTTATTCTCTTGTATGAGCAGGGGCAAAAAGACAGTTTACAGTTTAAACAGATACGCAGTGATATCCAAATAGAACGCGCCCAAAATAGTTCTATATACTTCGAACAGGCATTGGTCAGCCTTGATGAATTACAGGAGTATGCCAGCAGAAAGGATATTTTATTAGCGGTGGAGACGCGTTTTTATTATCGGGAGATACCCAATTTAGAAGAGCTCAAAATTATTCTCCAACGCTTCAGAAATTCGAATGTTCGTTATTGGCATGATACAGGTCATGCCCAAGTAATGGAGAATTTAGGATTCTACAGACACCTTGACTTTTTAGAGGTCGGTTCTCAAGCTTTAGCAGGGATGCATTTACATAATTTAATTGGTTGTCAGGACCATCAACCACCCCATAAGGGTATATTAGATTTTGGTTTTTTAGTTGATTATTTTTCCAAAGACACCTTAAAAGTTATGGAAGTGCATCATCCCGCAACAGCAGAAGAAATTCAAGAAAGTAAAAAAAAGTTAGAGGAGTTATTCCGTGCCAAGCTTTAACATACGCCAACCAACAGTCGCAGGGTCATTTTATCCTGAACAATCTAACGTTCTTGTAAGACAGCTACAGCAACTTATCCCCAAGCAGATTAAATTGCGTCAGTGTATTGGTTGTATGTTGCCACACGCAGGTTATATGTATTCAGGAAAAGTAGCTGCATTGACCATCAGTTGTATAAAGATACCCAAGACAGTAATACTCTTAGGTCCAAAGCACCACGAACTTGGACAAGCTTATTTTAGCATATGGGCAAAAGGAGCTTGGAAGACACCACTAGGAGAGGTTTTGATAGATGAGCAGTTCACCCAGCAACTACTTAGTGAAAGTGGCCTTTTCTTAGAAGATATCCGTCCACATCTACCGGAACATTCCTTAGAGGTACAGCTTCCTTTTTTACAATATTTGAGAGCGGATGTGCAGATTGTGCCAATTGCTGTCTCAAGCCCACAAACAAGCTATTTAGAAAAAGCAGCTGAAAAACTTTCCTATGTTATTAAAAATACCCAAAAAAAAGAAGAGTACTTAATTTTGGCCAGTTCTGATATGAACCACTTTCAGTCACAGGAAATTACTAAGAAGAAAGACAGTTATGCGATAGAGAAGATACTTAGTCTTGACCCATTGGGTCTGCTTGACGTAGTTAAACGATATGATATATCAATGTGTGGTTTTGAGCCAGTAGCTTTGATGCTAATGACTGCTAGGATACTAGGTGCACATCATGCAGAGTTAGTCAGTTATGCTACAAGTGGTGATATAACTGGTGATTATTCCGAAGTAGTAGCATATGCCGGTGTAATTGTATATTAACAAGGAAGGGATTATGGAAGAACAGGAAAAACATATTGATGAGGCCTGGAAAGAGAAAATTGATAAGGAACGACAACAGGAAAAACAGAATTCTGATACTAGTAACCAAGAGGGTTTTGAAGCAAACTTTAGTTTTTTTATTAGTACACTTGCCTTGCAGGCATCTATTGCTATGGGAGTAATTGACAATCCTGTGACTCAGCAAAAGGAAGAGAATTTAAACCAGGCAAAACTTATTATTGATACCTTGGGTATTTTAAAAGAAAAGACAAAGGGTAATCTTACTGCAGAAGAGGAAAGTCTTTTAGAAAATATTCTTTACCAATTACGCACACAATATATTACCAAAGTAAGAGAAAGGTAAATATGCTTGACAGAGAACTTTTATCTATTCTTATCTGCCCTGCTTGTCGGGGCGAAGTCAAAGAAGAAGAAAATAAAATTGTTTGCACCAAATGTAAAAGGAAATATCCAATTTGTGACGGTGTTCCGATAATGCTGATAGAGGAAGCAGAGCAATAACCCGGTTAAAGATTTTCTATTTTTAGAAAAAATGTCTAAAAATACCAAGAAGAGAAAAAGGGTTTTAGTCATTCACGGACCGAACCTTCAGCTTTTAGGTAAGCGGGAACCGAATATCTACGGCAATATTACTCTTTCTGAAATTAATAAAAAACTGCGAAGGCTTGCTAGTAAACATAATGTGCATCTGACTATTGTCCATTCTAATATTGAAGGTAAAATCGTAGATATAATTGGAAAAGCAGCCAAACGTTTTGATGGTATTTTAATTAATCCCGCTGCATATACCCATACTAGTGTTGCTATTCGCGACGCCTTACTTGCAGTGAAACTGCCAGCAGTAGAGGTGCATTTATCTAATATCGCCAGCCGTGAGGAATTTCGCCACAAGTCCCTAATTAGTCCTGTAGTAAAAGGAACAATAATGGGATTTGGAATGCAAAGTTATCTATTAGGATTTCAGGCCTTATTAGATTTAATTACCTAAATATTATAACATTTTGTGTTTTAATAGATAAGGAAAGTTTCCTTATTTTTTTTATTAAGAAATTACTTTAATGTTGAAAAGGTTATCTTTAATATTAACAGAATTAGAGAAATTATCCTTAGACGGTATTCTTATTTTATCCAACGCAAATATCGCTTATCTTCTTAATTATCCATCCAGAGAATCCGCTTTACTTATTTTTCCAGAGAGAAACTATTTTCTTACTGATGGGCGATACAAAGAAGAGGCACAGCAGAAATTGTCAGCAGTTAAGGTAGTAGAAATAAAAACTTCCTTTGGTCAAGTTGTTAAAGAACTTTGTGAAAGACATAAGATTAAAAATTTAGGTTTTGAAGAGAAATATCTGAGGGTAGATCAGTTTTTGGCATTGCGTAGGATTCTGAAAAGAAAGATTCGTTTAAAACCAATAGCTGGGATTGTAGAAACTTTCCGCCAAAGGAAAGACAAAGATGAGGTTTCTCTTATAGAGAAGTCAGCAGATATTGCTGTTAAGGCAATGCAGTATGCCGCTCATTTAATTAAGCCGGGAATCAAGGAAAACGAGGTTGCTGCAGAATTAGAGCGATTTATTCGTTACCAAGGAGCACAGGTAGCTTTTCCTATTATTGTAGCTTCAGGTAGTAACTCTGCTTTCCCTCACCATTTAACCTCAGAGCGCAAACTTCAAAGAAATGAACCAGTTCTTGTAGATTTGGGAGCAGATTTTAAGGGATATAAATCTGACTTGACAAGGGTTTTCTTCTTAGGTAAAATAAATCACTCTATGAAGAGAATTTATGAGATTGTTCTTGCTGCCCAAAAGCAGGCTTTTTCTGCAGTTTCTCCTTATAGATTGGCTGAAGAACCGGACAAGGCAGCCAGAAACTATATTAATAAAATGGGCTATGGCCAGTTCTTCTGTCACAGTACAGGGCATGGGATTGGTTTAGAAGTTCACGAAGAGCCCAAAATAAGTAAAAGACAATTGACTAAATTTATGCCGGGTATGGTGTTTACCATTGAACCAGCAATTTATCTTCCTAAAAAATTTGGGATAAGGATAGAAGATATGATTCTTGTAACTGAGGAAGGAGGAAAGGTTATAAGTGGCACTCTCTATAAATGATTTAAAAAACGGTTTGACTATTCTTGTAGATGGCCAGGTCTATATGATTTTAGAAACTCAACATGTAAAACCTGGGAAAGGTGCTGCTTTTTGTCGGGCAAAGTTACGTAATTTAAAAAATAATAGTGTCTTGGAACGAACTTTTCGTGGGGACGAAAAGGTTGAAGAGGCATTTGTAGAGGAAAGGAAATTACAGTTCCAATATCGTTCTGGTTCTATGTTTCACTTTATGGATACCGAGAATTTTGAAGATATAGCAATTCCAGAGGAGGCTTTACAGGATAAAGTTAAATTCCTAAAAGATAATATGGATGTGACCGCATATTATTATAAGGGAGATATCCTTTATGTAAACCTACCCAATTTTGTAGTTTACAAAGTAACACACACCGAACCAGGTATTAGGGGTGATACAGCCAAAAGTGGCACAAAACCTGCAACTATTGATTCTGGTGCAATTATTCAGGTTCCTTTGTTTGTCGAGATAAATGATTCTATTAAAGTGGACACCCGTACAGGTACGTATGTAGAGCGTGTAAGCGAATAAACTCTTTTTATAATCTAAAAATTGTGAGGTTACTGATGAATATTAAGGAAATAAAAGAAATGCTTAGCCTCATGAATGAAAATAATCTGGTGGAGCTTGAGATAGAAAAAGATGGCATGCGGATACGTCTTAAAAAAGGTATTCCTGGTGGTGAAGCTATAGCACAACCTGTGGTAATACAGCAAGAGAAAATTGTTACCTCTCAACAAACACAGACTGCCGAGACGAAAACTCAAGAGAAAACCGTACGGACAATTGAAATTAAAGCACCGATGGTTGGAACATTTTACCGTGCACCTTCACCTGAATCTCCACCGTATGTGGAGGTAGGACAGATTATTGAGGCAGGACAAGTAGTATGCATAATTGAAGCAATGAAGCTGATGAACGAAATAAAATCTGAGGTTCGTGGAAGACTTCTTGAAATTCTTGTAGATAATGGCGAACCTGTCGAATTCGGCCAGTCAATGTTTATCGTAGAACCCCTCTAACTTATGTTTTCAAAAATACTGATTGCCAATCGTGGTGAAATTGCAGTTCGTATTATTCGTGCCTGTCGGGAGTTAGGCATCCGCACCGTAGCAGTATTTTCTGAGGCAGATAGAGATAGTCTTCATGTGCGTTTAGCTGATGAGGCAATTTGTATTGGAACAGCACAAAGTGCTAAGAGTTATCTTAATATCCCTGCTTTAATCAGTGCTGCTGAGATTGCTGATGTAGAGGCTATTCACCCGGGTTATGGCTTTTTAGCTGAGAATGCTCACTTTGCAGAGATTTGTACTTCCTGTCACATTAAATTTATTGGTCCTACTGCGGATAACATTCGTTTAATGGGAGACAAAATGGTTGCCCGTACTACTATGCAGAAGTTAGGACTTCCTATAGTGCCTGGTAGTCAGGGTGCAGTTAAAACCAAAGACGAGGCAATACGAGTTGCCCAAAAGATTGGTTATCCCGTGATTATTAAAGCAGCAGCAGGTGGTGGAGGCAAGGGTATGCGCATCTGCCATAATGATATAACCTTAGCCTCAAACTTTATGACTGCTCAAGCGGAAGCAGAGGCAAATTTCGGAAAACCCGATGTATATATTGAACGATATATAGCCAAACCCCGCCATATTGAAATTCAAATATTGGCGGATCAATACGGGCATGTAGTTTATCTTGGTGAGCGGGATTGTAGTATTCAACGCCGTCATCAGAAGTTGTTGGAAGAAGCCCCTTCTCCTGTGGTTGATGCGAAATTAAGACGTAAGATTGGTGAGTTGGCAGTTAAGGCTTGTAAAGCAGTAGGCTACCAAAATGTTGGTACAATAGAATTTTTGCTCGACAGTCAGGGTAATTTCTATTTTATGGAGATGAATACTCGTATTCAGGTAGAACATCCAGTAACAGAGATGGTCACAGGTATTGACTTGATTAAAGAGCAGATTCGTATGGCAAGTGGTGAACGCTTGAATATCCGTCAAGAAGATATTAAGATACATGGTGCAAGCATTGAATGTCGTATTAATGCGGAAGATTTTGAAAAAAACTTCCTGCCATCTCCTGGCAAGATAGAAACACTTATTCTCCCTGGTGGTCCTGGGGTAAGAGTAGATACGCATATTTATCAAGGTTATCAAGTTCCTCCTTACTATGATTCAATGGTTGCCAAATTAATAAGCTATGGACAGACAAGACAAGAGGCAATTAGGATTATGCAACGCGCATTAAGTGAATTTATCATCGGCCCTATAAAAACCACTATACCTTTTCATCAAAAATTACTTGAACATCCAAGGTTCATAAAGGCAGATGTCTCTACACACTTTGTTCAGGAAATGTTGGAAGGCTCTATAGAACAACAATCTTAAGGGGTAGATATGATGGTTGAGGAAAATAACCAAACAGAGTTTGGGACAGTTAAGATACACAAGGAATCTATTGCAGCAATTGCTGCACTTGCTGCTTGTGAGATTCAGGGAGTAAAGGCAATTGACAAAGGTATACTTGCAGGAATTTTTGAGTTATTGGGTAAAAAAAGAATTGGTGCTATAAAGGTAGAATTTGATAAACAAGGAGAGGTGTTATTAGAAATTCCATTGGTAATTACCTACGGTTATAGTATTCCTGAAGTAGCTGCAAAGGTTCAGGAAAATGTGCGTAATAATGTAGAGAAGATGACACATTTATATGTAAGGGATATCACCATAAATGTGCGTTCTATTGAAAAAATATAAGAAGGAGTAGAATATGAGAACCCTCGGTATAATTTTTTATACAGTTGTCTCGGTATTGATTGGATTATTTATGATTATAAGTGCTTTTGTTCTGTCAATACCTACCTGGCAAGATGAGGCAGCACAGCTTATTTCAGATTTTGTGTATGTGTTACAGGAAACAGTTAATTATCGCGTTGCTTTGGGTTTGTCAGGAGTATTATTAATCTTTATAAGTTTTTCCTTTGCACAACTAATTCTAGCGCGTTTTCAAAGAGAAAAAACTATAGCCTTTCATACACCTTCAGGAGAGGTAACAATAGCTTTGTCTGCTATTGAAGATTTAATAAAGCATTTCTCTTTTATGATTCCACAGATTAAAGAGGTAAAACCAGATGTGATTGCTACCCGCAAAGGGTCACTTTTGGTCAATCTTCGGGTTATTCTAAAATCAGAAGCAAATATTCCTGAACTAACTGCTCAGCTACAGGAGATGACTAAATCTAAAATACAAGAGGTTCTTGGTCTGGAAGAAGAGATAATTATAAGGATACACATCGCAAAAATTCTTTCTCATGAAGAAAAAGACAAACGTAAGAAAGATAACGAGACTGAACCGAGGCATTTTTCTATACCAGGGTATGGAAGAGTATAAAATAAAAACTAATAAAAGAAGGAGGAAGTAAATGGCATTTACCGTCGGTATATTAACAGGTGGTGGTGACTGCCCTGGGCTTAATGCAGTTATTCGGGCAGTAGTGCGTAAAGCATACAATGAAGGGTATAGTGTGATTGGTATTAAAAATGGATGGAAAGGTCTACTTGAGGCAGATACTATACCTTTAGATCTAGAAGCAATTTCAGGTATTTTACCTAAAGGTGGAACAATATTAGGAACCAGTCGTACTAATCCATATAAAAAAGAAAACGGTGTAGCAAAGGTAAAAGAAAATTTCAAGAAACTCGGACTTGATGCATTAATTGCTACTGGTGGTGAAGACACATTAGGTGTTGCTTATAAGCTTACTAAAGATGGAGTTACAAACATTGTAGGAGTTCCTAAAACTATTGATAACGATTTGTCTGCAACTGATTATACCTTTGGATTTGATACAGCAATTAATATTGCTATGGAGTGTATTGATCGCTTGCATACTACTGCAGATAGCCATCACCGTATATTAGTAGCAGAAGTAATGGGACGCCATGCAGGTTGGATTGCAGTGGAGGCGGGATTAGCTGGTGGAGCAGATTACATTATGATTCCTGAGATACCTGTGGATATGGATGAACTTTGCTCCGCTATCAAACGCCGTCATGCACGAGGCAAGCAATTTTCCATTATTGTAGTTGCTGAGGGTGCCAAAATTAAATCTCAGGATATAACTAAGGACCAGACCCTTGATGAATTTGGACATGTAAAGTTAGGTGGGATTGGTGAGATAGTAGCAAAAGAAATAGAGACACGTCTTGGGATTGAGACTCGTTCAGTAGTTTTTGGTCATATTCAACGTGGAGGAGCGCCAACTGCTTTTGATCGAATTTTGGGAACACGTTTTGGGATTCGGGCAGTAGAATTAGTCAAAGAAAAGAAGTTTGGTAGAATGGTTGCCTTAGTCGGAAATAAGATAATTGATGTTCCGCTTGAAGATGCAGTTAAAGAGCTAAAAACAGTGGATATGGAACTTTATAATGTTGCCAAAGAGTTTTTTGGTTAAATAAAACGAGGTTAGAAATGCGTGATCGGATTAAAGAGATTTTACTAGAGAGTATCTCAGTAAAAGAAGACCTAATGCGGACAAAAATAGATGAAATTATGCAAATTGCTGAGTTGTTTATCAGTTGTCTTAAAAAGGGCGGAAAAATTATCCTCTGTGGCAATGGTGGGTCTGCCAGTGATAGTCAACATATTGCTGCAGAACTGGTGGGACGGTTTCAAAAAGACCGCAAGAGTTTACCTGCTGAGGCACTAACTACTAATACTTCGTCTTTAACTGCATTAGCTAATGATTATGGTTATGAAGTGGTTTTTGCACGGCAGCTTGAGGCATTAGCACAAAAGAACGATATTTTAGTAGGAATTTCTACCAGCGGTAAAGCAAAAAATGTTGCTTTAGCAATTAAGCAGGCGAAAAAAATGGGATTAAAGACTGTTGCTTTGACAGGAGGCGATGGGGGAGAGTTAGCAAAGCTTGCAGATGTGGTTCTTGCGGTACCTTCTTCAGTTACTGCGCGTATTCAAGAAGCCCATATAACTATAGGCCATATACTTTGCGAGCTTGTGGAAAGCCAGTTATGTTCAGAAGAAAGTTGAAAAGTAAAGCCAAGCTTCTTACCATCATAAAAAATCTTAAAAAACTAGGTAAAAAAATAGTTTTCACTAATGGTTGTTTTGATTTATTGCACTATGGTCATGCTAAATACTTAGAGGACGCTCGGCGTTTGGGTGATATATTAATTGTCGGTGTAAATACTGATACCTCAGTGAAACGTCTTAAGGGAGAAAGGCGTCCTATTATAGAAGAACGATATCGTGCGTTGTTGGTAGCTGCGCTTGAGTCTGTAGATTATGTGGTTCTTTTTAAAGAGGATACGCCAGAATCACTCATTCGTAGTCTGCGACCCGATGTTCTGGTTAAAGGTGCAGACTGGCAGACTAAAGATATTGTAGGAGCTAGATTTGTCCAATCTTATGGTGGAAAAGTAGTAAGGATTAAACTGGTAAAAGGGTTTTCCACCACCGCAATAATAAAAAAGATTCTTAATGGTTAACTGTATCCCAACAGCTTTATTCCGTATCTTTGATGCGAATATTAATAGGGTCAAAGAGGGTTTACGCGTATGTGAAGAAATAATGCGATTTTTGCTAAATAGTAAATCACTAACTGCTGAATGTAAAGATTTTCGGCACAGTATTGACCGACTAGTAAAAATATTGGGTCAGTCAGAACAATTTATAAAAGGAAGAAATGCCAGCAAAGACATAGGTCTTAAGGTTAAACACAGAGATGAATTTTCAAGAAAGAATATTTTTGATATTTTTTATGCAAATATTCAGAGAGTCAAAGAGTCCTTGCGGGTACTTGAGGAATGTTCAAAATTATCATCACCTAAAATAGCCCTTAAGTTTCGAAATCTTCGTTATAGGGTATATGATTTTGAAAAAAAGGCATTAGTAGAGTTGAATTCTTTAAAGTGTTCTAAAGGTGTAAGAAACTAAAGGATAGAAAAGGAAAGTGACAATACTTCAATTTCTAAAACAAGATTTAATTACTCCGCTGGTAAAGAAAATTGCACAAACAGAAGAAATAGAGCTTAGTTTGCTAAAACAATTGCTTCTTGAGGGAAAAGTAGTTATTTGTAAAAATAAGCTTCGGCAGGTAGAAAAACCATCTGCTATAGGAAAAGGGTTACGCATAAAGGTGAACGCCAATATTGGCACTTCTACTGATAAGATATCTTTAAAAAAAGAGTTAGAGAAACTAAAGGTTGCAATTTCTTCAGGTGCAGACACTGTTATGGATTTAAGTGTAGCAGGTAATCTAAGTCAAATACGCAAAGAGATTCTGTCAGCAAGTAGTGTGCCTGTTGGAACCGTGCCATTGTATGAAGTAGCAGCCAGAGCTAAAAAAAGATATGGTAATTTCTTATTTTTTGATAAAGATGATCTCCTAGAAGTTTTAGAAGAACAGGCAAAAGATGGGGTAGACTTCTTTACTATTCATGCAGGTGTAACACAAAGGACAATTTCAGTCCTTAAACAGAATCCCAGGTTGCTTGGAATTGTGTCACGTGGTGGGGCAATTATGGCTGCTTGGATGCAAAGTACAAAAAAAGAAAATCCGTTTTATGTTTTTTTTGATAAAGTCATAGAAATAGCCCAACGTTACGATATAACGCTTAGTTTAGGAGATGGCTTAAGACCCGGTTCAGTTTTAGATGCAACAGATAAGGCGCAGGTTGCTGAGTTAAAAATTCTTACTGATTTAGTAAAACGTTGTCGTCAAAATGATGTTCAGGTAATAGTTGAAGGGCCTGGACATGTGCCCCTGTCAGAAATACAGAAAAATATTATTTTAGAAAAAAAGTTATGTGGCCAAGTTCCTTTTTATGTTCTGGGTCCACTTGTAACAGATATTTGTCCTGGTTACGACCATATCAATGCTGCTATTGGTGCGGCACTTGCAGGTTGGTATGGGGCAGATTTTATTTGTTATGTAACTCCTGCTGAGCATTTGAGGCATCCATCTTGTGACGATGTGCGTGAAGGAGTAATTGCTGCTCGAATTGCCGCACATGCTGCAGATATTGCAAGGGGAAGAGTCTCTTCATTAAAATGGGATGAACAGATATCTAAGGCACGAGCTGAACAGAATTGGCGCAAGCAAATTAAACTTGCACTTGATCCCATAAAAGCCAGAAAGTATCGTATTTCTTCTATGCCTGGGCAACACCAAGTATGTACTATGTGCGGTCAGTTTTGTTCTATTAAAATAGTTGAGCAATGCTTTAAAAATAAACCAACTGGGAAATAGTATTTATAAAATTATGCGGGTGTAATTCAATGGTAGAATGGCAGCTTCCCAAGCTGTTAATGTCGGTTCGATTCCGATCACCCGCTTTATTTAAAACACTTTTACTGTAAAGTGATAATCAGACATCGTATTTTATCAATTGGGATATGTCATTTAAGTTTAATGGCTCTGGTTTTATGTTTGAATGGCTGTGCCACTGCCCCTAAATCTTTGTCGAAAGTAAATTCTTCCACAATGAATTCTCTATCAACAATTGGAACAACTGGTTTTTATCACACAGTAAGTCGTGGCCAAACACTGTGGCGTATTGCCAACCTCTATGGAGTCTCAATAGAAGAATTAGTTTCTGCCAATAATCTTTATGATTTCACCAAAATCGAAGTAGGACAAAAAATTTTTATTCCTCGCTCTAAATCACCGGGCAATATGTATCCTTTAACAGAAGAATTTATCTGGCCACTTAGAGGAAGGCTTATTGCCAGCTTCGGGCAGAAGTGGAAGGAGGAAACAATAAAAGGGATTCTTATTGCGCCGGTAAATAATAAAGAGGTAATGGCTGCCCGTAGCGGTAGAGTAGTATTTTGTAATCAAAACTTTTTAGATTTAGGTAAAACCATAATTATTGAACATCCAGGGGGATTTTGGACTATTTATGGACGATTATCAGAGGTATTTGTTCAGCCAGGTGCACAAGTAAATCGTGGAGTGGTTATTGCCAAAGTGGGTAATACTACACAAGACGAAAAAGTTTTCTTGCATTTTCAACTTCGTAAGGGTATACAAGCACAGAATCCTTTATTTTATTTGCCTTAATAATTATGTATTCAGAATATTTGTTTGATAGACAAGACTATCTACAGCTGCTTGAGAAGCGGGTTGAGGCTTTGAAGGATGGCTACCGACAAAATATTGCTATTTTAGGAAACGAAAATATTGGAAAAACCACAATTATTCATACCTTCTTATCAAAATTTTTAGATAGTCGCTATGTAATGGTCTATCTAGAATTGCGGTCTGAGTCACAAGAAGAGTTTGTCCGTCGCTTTATTGCGGTATTTCTCTATAACTTTTTAACGAACTCTTCAGAAATGCTGAAGGAAGATTTAGCATTTCTTATCGAAAAGGCCAAAGTGTATATTCCTCTTACTGTTTCAAAGATAGAATCTCTTCTTCAAGATATTCAACGCCGAAAACAGGACAGAATAATCAGTAGGTTATTTTCTTTACCCTCTACTCTTCATCAAGAGACAGGCAAATTTTGTGTGGTTCTACTTGATGAGTTTCATCTATTAGAAACAGTTGGTTTTAAAAAGCTCTATACCGAATGGACACAGCAGTTGATGTCGGATAGAAAAACTATGTATATTATAATTAGTTCTGCAATAACTAAGGCAGAACGGATCTTAAACAACCAACTTTCTTTACTCTTTGGGAATTTTGAAGTTGTAAGAATTGAACCTTTCGATATACAGACCAGCGCAAGATTCATAGATGAACGATGTATACAGCGACCATTACGCAATGAAGAGAGAAATTTCCTTATTCATTTTACTGGTGGATGGCCGTTCTACTTAGGGATGATTGCTGATGCTTATTGTGCTAACAAGAAATTGGATTTAGTTACAGTTCTTGAACAGCTTTTGTTTAATTCTTCAGGGATATTATTTCAGCGTTTCTTACAAAATATTTCTCGTTTTCAACAGATGCGTAAAGGTGCGGAATTTTTGAAGGTCGTATCCTTGGTTGCTGTGGGACATAACCGTATAAAAGATATTAGCCATATTATTAAAAAACCTATTCAAAAACTAAATTCAACAATAAATTTTTTATTAGAAGAAGATATCCTAAGCCGTTGCGGGGATTTCCTTAAGGTTGCTGACCGCGTATTTGGATTCTGGTTACGTTTTGTGTATCAAGAGAAACTTTCTTCACTTACCTTTGATGCAATTACACAGAAAGTTAATTTCCGTAAATGCTTAGAACAGATGATTACTGAGTTTAATCAAGAATCAACTCTTAGTATTAACGAGCGTATGGCACAGTTACTGCAGTTGTTTATGGATGAGCGCATACAGATTGAACGCACAAAAGTGACTCTAAACCATTTCTGGGAAATTAAACCTATTGAATTTAATTCTAAACATTTACGCGAAGGATTAATTTGCCGTTCGCCAGAAAGTACCTGGATTATTGGTTTTGGTTCAGATATTCTTACTGATGAAGATATTCAAGAATTTTCACAGTTGTGTAAGCGATTTAGATCTAAATTAGTTCGTAAGATTATTATAACAGCTAAGGGGCTTGACCCAAATAGCCGTTTAAAGGCCTTAGATGAAAATATCTGGACTTGGGGTATTGAACATTTGAATGAAATGTGTGATTTATTTTCTAAGCCTCGTATTATTCAGACTACAGAATGAAGATAATAGTAATCTCAGATACACACATACCTGAACGCGCAAAAGGACTTCCTAAGAAACTACTTGATGTGTTAAAAGATGCTGATATGATCATCCATGTAGGAGATTTGGTGGAACAAAAGGTAGTAGAACAGTTGCGGTCTTTTTGTAAAGATGTGCGGGTTGTCTGTGGTAATATGGATAGTCCTGGGGTGCGTAATTTATATCCTGAACAATTAGTGTTTAGTGTAGGAAAATTTAAATTTGCAGTTAAACACGGTTATGGGGCTCCTGATAAATTGATTACTTTACTACGGAAGACATTTGAAAAGGAAAAACCCGATATTATTATTTACGGACACTCGCATCAACCAAAGAGTGAAATTATTGATGGGATAAAATTTTTTAATCCAGGTAGTCCCACAGACGATGTCTTTGCTCCTTATAAATCTTATGGTTTAATAGAAATAAACGATAAGATTTGTGCAAGAATTATAAAGTTACAATGAGTATGAAACGACTCTGGGCACCATGGAGAATAAGCTATATTCAGAAAAAGAAATCTGGTCGTTGTATTTTTTGTCAGGCAAAACATTCAAAGTCAGGTCATTATTTAGTGTTTAAAACCTCTCTAAGTATGTGTATAATGAATATCTACCCATATAACAATGGGCACTTAATGGTTGCTCCCCTAAGGCATAAGGGGAATTTAAGAGACTTAAAAGAACAAGAACTTTTGGATTTAATTAAAGCAGTTGTTAAGGCACAGTCTCTATTAGATAAAGTGCTAAAACCAGAAGGTTATAATATTGGAATAAATGAAGGACAGATTGCTGGTGCAGGTATTCCCGGTCATTTGCATGTCCATATTGTGCCTCGTTGGCAGGCAGATACTAATTTTATGCCAATAACCGCTGATACCAAAGTTATTTCGCAGTCTTTAGACCAGTTATATAAGAAATTAAGGTATGCCCAGTGCATTTGATTGGAAAAAATTTGAAGAAAGGTTTTTAGCTCCATATGCGATGCCCACTATTTATAGCAGAGGCAGAGTACACAAAGAGCAAGAACACCCTTATCGTAGTCCCTATCAGAGGGATCGAGACCGTATTATTCATTCACAGGCTTTTCGTCTTCTAGAGTATAAAACACAGGTTTTTGTTAATCATGAAGGGGATTATTACCGCACGCGTTTAACTCACACACTAGAAGTAGCCCAGATTGCCCGCACTATTGCTTTAGCTTTGGGATTAAATGTGGATTTGACAGAAGCAATTGCCTTGGCACATGATTTAGGCCATACCCCCTTTGGACATTCCGGGGAGGAGGCCTTAAACGAACTAATGAAACGTTTTGGAGGTTTTAACCATAATGCCCATGGTTTGCGCGTAGTGGATTTATTAGAAGACCGCTATCCTGATTTTCCAGGTTTAAACCTAACCTGGGAAGTCAGAGAAGGTATAGTCAAACACTCAACTAAGTTTGATCAGGTAGCAAGAATTAAGGAACTTATCCCTGAGGAGATGCCTACTTTAGAAACACAGATTGTGGATATTGCTGATGAGATTGCTTATGATAATCATGATATTGATGATGGTCTTACTTCTGGTCTACTCTGCTATAAAGATTTAGCTAAAATTCCTCTGTGGCAAAAAATAGAAAGTCAGATGCCTTATAATTATAAATCATTAAGTTTTGACAAAAAGAAATATTGGATTATTCGCAACCTAATTAACGAACAAGTAACTGACCTCATTGAAGAGACTACTAGAATAATTCGACAGGAAAAAATCCGTACTTTCCGTGATATAAAGAAATGCCCTAAAAAGATAGCTACTTTTAGTAAAAAGATGCAGTCCTTACGGCGTCCCTTACGTGATTTACTTATGGAAAAACTTTACCATCACTATCGCGTTATCCGTATGGCTGATAAGGCAAAGCGATTTTTAAAAGAATTATTTCAGGTTTATCTTGCGCGTCCTGAAGCCTTACCTTCAAATATTCAGGCACGTGTAGCCAGTTGTGGTGCACAAAGGGCTATCTGTGATTATATCGCGGCAATGACAGACAGGAATGCATTAGATGAATACAAAAAACTATTCGATCCCTACGCTAAGGTATAAAACACTTGTTTCGGCCATTCATAGCCTTTATCGTCTGGTAAATTCTACTTTTGAACTAAAAGATATGATAATGCGTTTGGCTCGGCTTATCTGCCAGATTTTTGAAGGCACTTCTTGTCAAATTTTGATTATTGACCCTACCCGTAAATTCGCCACCCTGAAAGTGATGGTAAGTGGTAAAAAGAAAGTGGTAGTGGACAAAAACACCAAGATTACCAATCGTCTTCACCAACGCATCATTAAGACTTTTAATGCTATTCTCACAAATTACTTTATTGGTGTCCCTTTAGTCTCTGAAGATTTGCTTGGTCTTATTATAGTAAAACGCAGCAAACACCTTCGTCCATTTGACCGTTATGACCTTGAGATTATGTTAACTATGGCTGAACAGTCAATTATTGGCATTAAGAATTTACAGTTATATGAGGAACAGCAGAAACTTGTTTTTGGAAGCATTAAGTCTTTGACGACAATGTTAGATTCACGTATTCCTCAGGAATATACGCATTCACCTTACTTTTCAAAGCTAGTAGTCAGTATTGCTGAAGAGATGCGTCTTGATGAAAAGCAACGTCAGAGTTTAAGATATGCTAGTCTTCTGCACGATGCAGGTAAAATTGATGTGCCTATAAGTATATTAACTAAAACTACTAAACTTACTCCGAGTGAATATAAAATTATTAAGCGCCATCCTCTTGCTGGAGCAAAGTTATTACGGCCATTTACCATATTGCGACCGGTTATTCCAATTATTGTTCATCACCATGAACGTTACGATGGTAGTGGTTACCCTTCTCGACTTAAGAAAGGACAAATTCCTCTTGGAGCAAGAGTTATGGCAGTTGCTGACGCCTTTGAAGCAATGGTCTATGGCAGACCTTACCGAGAAAGAGTAGATGTTGATACCGCTATAAAAGAAATCAAGAGTAAGGCAGGAATTCAGTTTGATCCCAAGGTAGTAGAGGCATTTGAACGGGTAGCAAAGAAATATTATAAAAAATACTTGCAACATCATCGTCGATAGGGATATAATTATTTATAATCATAGACTACTTTAATATGGCAGAACAATTAGAATTATTTTCTTTAAATACAGATTCAGAGATTAAGGCGGCAATTAACCAAAAGAATGACTTTAATTATCAGTTTTTGCGCCGTTATGAGAAGATTTTGTTTTCTTTAATCTTAGTAAGTATTTCTTGTTGTATTGCGTTCTGTTTGGGTGTGGAACGTGGCAAGCGAATAGCAATGGCTAAGTCAGGAATGCATCTTGATTTAGCATCTTCTAAAGAGCAGAAAGAAGATTCTCAACAGTACGCAGCGAAGGAGCAAATAGGATTACGCACCTTGCAGTTAAATCCCAAGGAAACCTTTACTATACAGGGAAATTTAAATAATGTTCCGGTTCAGCAGGAAATTATTTTGGAACCCTCAAAAAAGAAATCTCCTGAGAAGTTATTAAGTACTAACCAGCAAGGGTATAACTACTATACGATACAGGTAGCTTCTTATAAAACAAAAGAGACTGCTCAAAGAGAATCCCAGCGTTTAAAGAAATCGGGTTTAAGTGTTCTTATAAGGGAAAGTGGTGGTTATACGATTGTTTGTGTAGGACAATTTTTGGAAAAAGAAAAAGCACAATCGCTTCTGACTAAATTAAAGTCCAGGTATCGCGATTGCTACATTAGGAGGTTATAAAATATGTCAATGCATCCATCGTTAAAGGCCTCAGAAAAAGGCAAAAAGCAACGGTCTGTTCTTAAACGGATTGAACGTTTAAAGTTTTTGATGGGAAAAGAGAAATGGAAAGAAGGAGACCCAGTATATGGACTGCCAAAGATAAAGGCAGTTAAGATAAAAATTAAGAAGGAAAAGGCGGAAAAGGCTCCAGAGTCAGCTGCAGCTGCCGCTTCTACAGCTACAGCTGCGGCTAAACCAGCTGAGACATCACAGAAAGAGGCGAAGAAGTAATTTCTGTCAAAAAAGGACAGCCTAAGAGCAACTTATTAATTGTCTTAAGGTCAGACCAAAAAGATATAGGTCTGACCTGATTTTTAATCAATTCATAAGATATGTTAATTATTGAGTTTCTACTTTCTTTTTCTTTATTGATGATTTCTGTAACTGTTCATGAATTTGCTCACGGATGGGTTGCTTTCCAAAGAGGGGACAAAACTGCACATTATTTTGGACGTTTGACACTTAATCCTCTTGCACACATTGATCCATATATGACTTTTTTATTTCCATTATTTTTATTTCTTTCTACCGGAGGAAGATTTGTATTTGGTGCTGCTAAACCTGTGCCAGTAAATTTTTCCACCCTAAAAAATCCACGTTTTGATATGATTTTGGTAGGTTTAGCCGGTCCTTTGGCAAATTTTTTGTTTGCATTAGGTTTGACGTATTTGTTGAAGTTCTTTCCTTTCGGAGAATTAGGTAGATACCTAGTATTATCTCTTATTACTATTAACGTTGTATTATGTTGTTTTAATCTTATTCCTATTCCGCCTTTAGATGGTTCTCGTGTCTTGATGGGATTGTTACCTGCACCAATAGCTTTTAGATATGCACAAATAGAACGCTTTGGATTTATTATTCTTTTGGCACTTTTGTGGTTTGGTCTTCTTGATAAAATTGTTTGGCCCATTGTAAATTTAATTATAACTACTTTGCTGTCAATATGAAAAAAATTTTGGTAGAGTTAGGAAAGCGGTCTTATTATGTATATGTAGGGGAACATCTTTTAAGTAAGCTTGGAGTTCTAATAAAACCATTAAAATTAGCAGAGGCGGCTTTCATTATTAGTAATCTGCGCTTAAAACAACACTTTGGCAATATTTTAGAAAAATCATTGTCTCAGTCAGGTAGATATTTCAGATGGAAAATTATTCCAGATACTGAAAAAAGTAAATCTTTGTTTGAAGTTGCTAGGATTCTTGATAGTTTAAATAAGTTTCAGAAAAAACGAAGCGTTTTTATTATTGCATTAGGAGGAGGGGTTGTTGGAGATGTGGCGGGGTTTGTTGCCTCTATATTTCGGCGGGGAGTAGCCTATATTCAAGTACCGACTACCCTTCTTGCTCAGGTTGATTCAAGTATCGGAGGTAAAACAGCAGTAGATTTACCTGATGCGAAAAACATAGTAGGCACTTTTTATCAACCACGTTTGGTTGTTTCCTCTATTGATACACTTTATTCTTTAGACAGGCGGCAATTATCTTCTGGTTTGGCTGAGGTAATTAAATACGCAATTATAGAAGGTAACAATTTTTTCGAATACTTAGAAAAAAATGTTGACTTGATAATGCAGAAGAAACCGAATGTCTTAGAATATATAGTAAGCCATTGTGCTGCTATTAAAGCAAGAATTGTTTCTTGTGATGAAAAAGAAGAATATTCTATAAGGACAGTTCTTAATTTTGGACATACTATAGGTCATGCTATAGAGGCAGCAGCGGGTTTTAGTAGATACACCCATGGCGAAGCTATTGCTTTGGGTATGTTAGTTGCTTGTGGTATAAGTCAACATTTGGGTCTAGTAAGACAGCAGGTATGTCAACGTATAGAAGCACTTATTGCTCGATACGGTTTACCAACTTATATTAAAGAAGTCTCTCTTAGAGAAATTCTTCGGGTACATTATTATGATAAGAAATTTAAAGGTAAAATGAATACTTTTGTTCTACTCAGAGATGTTGGTAAGGTCTCACTTTATCATAATGTGCCAATTGAGATAATTAAAGAGGCTATAAAAAAGAGGATGGAATAACAACTATTTTGTGCCACGAACAGTTAAACGTAAAAGTTTTCCCTCTACAGTTAACTCAACTGCCTCAGGGGTTATTTTAGTAACAGTTGCCTCACCGATACGGTTGCCTTCTTCTAAGATACGGTCATTAATTATACAGTATCCTTTATTTGCTTGGAAATAAATTCCCGTGAGAACATAAGAATTCGTAGCAGGCAAGCTACTTTTTTTTATTGCCACTAACGGTTTAGGTTCATCGAGTTTATTTGTTTGTGTTTGTTTGTCATCTACCACAGCAATAATCGTTGGCAATAGAGTTTTATTACTCTTCTGTTTGTGCGTAGCTTTGGGAATGAAAAAATCATAGGTATACTTGGCAACAATCACGCCCAGACAGAAAATAAGTCCATACACTACAAATACTTTTAAATTTGAAATAGTTTTTTTGTTATTTTGTTTTTTTTCTTTTTGGAGTTGCTCTGCGCCAGAAGAGCCAGGTTTTAGGTTAGCATACTCAGATAGCGCAGGTCTATCTTCAGGAAGACCGTTATTTTTTAAGTTTTGGAGGTCTTTTTCGTGATTCATAGTTTTAATTTTAACTAAAAAACCATAGTTTGTAAAGAAAATCTTTTTTATTTTACTAGGTTGTCTTTTATAAGAAAAATTAGTTTATTTTAAGAAATAATCATTGACAATTCAAAATTATTGCGATAAAATTTTGTTTTAAACAAAATAAAATCTATAGAAAAGATCATAACTTGCTTATTTTCAATAAGTTAAAAATAAGGAGAGGTTATGGCGGAGTGGATTGGAAAGGACCGAAGAGCACGTAGATGTTATGGTTTTGATGAAGTGGCTTTGGTGCCAGGAGAAAAGACAATTAATCCCAACGAGGTAGATACAAGTTTTTCTATTGGAAAGATGAAATTTAATGTCCCTATCTTGGCAGCAGCTATGGATGGGGTAGTTGATGTGCGTTTTGCTGTGGAGATGTCACGTTTAGGGGGTATTGCGGTGTTAAACCTTGATGGAATTCAGACACGTTATGATAATCCTGATGAAGTTCTTGATCGCATTGCCAAGGCTTCGGCTCAGGAGGCAACCGCACTTATTCAAGAGGTTTATCGGCATCCGATAAAAGAGAAACTTATTGGAAAGAGAGTAGAAGAAATCAAGCGCAAGAAAGCAGTAGCAGTGGTTAGTTGTATTCCTGCTCATGCAGAACGTTTTTCCCAAATAGCGGTAGCCCATGGGGCAGATATATTTGTAGTTCAGTCCACTGTTACCACCCCCAAACATATTTCTAGCGAATATAAGAGTCTTGACCTTTATAGATTTTGTGCAAAAACAAAAATTCCTGTAATCATTGGTAACTGTGTAACGTATGAAACCACATTAGAATTGATGGCTACTGACGCTGCTGCCTTGCTTATTGGGGTAGGCCCGGGAGCTGCTTGTACTACTCGTGGGGTGTTGGGTATTGGGGTTCCGCAGGTAACTGCAACTATAGACGCTGCTGCGGCAAGAGATTTTCATTATAAGCGCACTGGAAAATATGTGCCAATTATTACCGATGGTGGAATGAATAGAGGCGGTGATATTTGTAAGGCATTTGCCGCAGGTGCAGATGCAGTAATGATTGGTTCTAGTTTTGCGCGGGCAAAAGAGGCCCCTGGAAGAGGGTATCACTGGGGAATGGCTACTTCTAATGTTAATTTGCCACGTGGGACAAGGATTTATGTAGGTACCACTGGCACCCTTAAAGAGATATTGTTTGGTCCTGCGAAAGTGGATGACGGTTCACAGAATCTAATGGGTGCTTTAAAAACTTCTATGGGTTCCTTAGGGGCGGCTAATATCAAAGAAATGCACACAGTAGAAATAATTATTGCTCCTTCTATTCAGACAGAGGGCAAAATATTTCAGGTTGATCAACGGGTAGGTATGGGTAAATGAAGAAAGAAATAGTTTTAATATTAGATTTTGGTTCCCAATATACACAACTAATTGCTCGAAGAGTTCGTGAGCAGAGAGTTTTCTCGCGTATTATTCCCTATAATACATCAGCCAGTCAGATTCAACAGTTGAATCCTAAAGGGATTATTCTTTCCGGTGGCCCGCGTTCTACCACAGACATAAAACCACTTTTGCCTGATAAGAAAATATTTTCTTTAGGCGTACCTATTTTAGGAATTTGTTATGGAATGCAGGTAATTGCCACAATGTTCGGTGGAAAAGTCAAGCAGGGCTGTGACCGTGAATTCGGTAAGACAGAACTTTTTATTGATGATAACCGAGACCTTTTTTCTAATATGCCTATGAATTTTACCTGTTGGGCAAGCCACAGCGATTGTATAGTTAAGTTACCACCTGATTTTGTGCGTAGCGCTCATACTCTAAATATACCTTTTGCTGCTATTACTAATCGCAAGAAAAAAATTTACGCAGTCCAATTTCACCCAGAGGTAACTCATACAGAAAAGGGAGCACAGATAATTAGTAACTTTCTTTTTAGAATCTGTGGATGTTCTGGACAATGGACAATGCGTTCTTTCATCAAAGAAAGCGTGGAAGAAATTAAAAAGACAGTAGAGAATAGTAAAGTAGTCATGGGGCTTTCTGGCGGTGTAGACTCTTCGGTAGCAGCGGTTTTAATTCACAAAGCAATTGGGAAAAATCTACGTTGTATTTTCATTGACAATGGTCTTTTACGTAAAGATGAGCCTGCTCAGATAAAAAAAGTTTTTAAGAGTGGTTTTCATCTTAATCTTAGTTACGTTGATGCCTCGGAAAGTTTTATTAAACTTCTTAAAGGGATAACCGATCCTGAAGAAAAAAGGAAGATTATTGGTCATCAGTTTATTAAGGTTTTCGAAGAAGAGGCAGCAAAGATAAAGGGTGTAAAATTCCTAGGGCAAGGAACTCTTTATCCAGATGTAATAGAGTCTGTATCTCCATCTGGTGCACCTTCAAGTAAAATAAAAAGTCATCATAATGTAGGGGGCTTACCAGAAAAGATGAAGCTTAAGCTTCTTGAGCCTTTGCGGGAACTCTTTAAAGATGAAGTTCGTCAGCTGGGTAGAGAATTAGGGTTACCTGATAGTATTATTTATCGTCAACCTTTCCCAGGACCGGGACTTGCAGTTCGTATTATTGGAGAGGTTACTCCACAACGGTTGAATCTTTTACGCGAGGCAGATAGTCGGCTTTTAGATGAGATTAAAAAGGCAAACCTCTACCACCAGGTTTGGCAGTCTTTTGCAGTTTTGCTTCCGATTAAAACAGTAGGGGTAATGGGTGATGAACGAACTTATGAACATGTGGTAGCAATTCGCTGTGTTTCCTCTCAGGATGGAATGACTGCGGACTGGGTACATCTGCCTTATGAATTGTTAGAGAGAATTGCAAGCCGTATTATTAATGAAGTTAAAGGAATAAACCGCGTTGTTTATGATATAACCTCCAAGCCTCCTGCAACTATTGAGTGGGAATAGTTTTTATCTTCTTTAAAACAATTCTGTTTTACCAAAAATGCCTCATGCTGATTTTATTCATCTGCATGTTCATACCCAATATAGTCTCCTAGATGGTGCCTGTCGGATACCTCAGCTTTTACATCTAGCCCAGCAGTATAAGATGGATTGTCTTGCTATTACCGACCATGGAAATATGTTTGGGGCAATTGATTTCTATATTTCCGCACAGAAGGCAGGCATTAAACCTATTATCGGAAGCGAAGTTTATGTTGCTGTTAATAGCCGTTTTGAAAAGAACGCAAATCAGGCAGAAGAAACATCGCATCATTTAGTTTTACTTGCTAAAGATGAAATAGGTTATCATAATTTGATGAAACTTATTTCTCTGTCTTATTTAGAAGGATTTTATTATCGTCCACGTATTGATAAAGAATTACTACAGCAATATCATCAGGGATTAATTGCCCTAAGTGCTTGTTTGAAAGGGCAGATAAACCGTCTTCTGTTAGCTGGGCGTTTTAATGAGGCTTTAAAAGTTGCTGATGATTATCGAATGATTATGGGGCAAGAGAATTTTTATTTGGAATTACAGGACAACAGTATCGCCGAACAGCGTAAGGTTAATCGTGAATTGTTAAGAATTTCTAAAGAGCTAAAGATAAATTGTGTCGCTACTAATGATGTGCATTATGTAAACAGAGAAGATTGGCGTGCTCATGAAGCTTTATTGTGTATTCAGACACAGACTACTTTACAAGATGAGAATAGGATGCGGCTTTCCACAGACCAGTTTTATTTTAAGTCCCCCCAAGAGATGAAGGCTTTATTCTCTGAAGTACCTCAGGCTATACACAACACTTTAGAAATTGCCTCACGGTGTAATCTTGAGCTTGATTTTAACACTGTTCATCTGCCACGATATGAACCGCCTGAAGGTAAAACGAAGGAAGAGTATTTACGGCAACTATGTGAGGAAGGGCTAAAGAAACGTTACCAACATGTAACAGCAGAAATACGTAGTCGCCTAGAGCAGGAACTTTCCACTATTCAGAAAATGGGCTTTACCAGCTATTTCCTTATTGTCTGGGATTTTATTCACTTCGCTAAAGAAAATCATATTCCTGTTGGACCAGGAAGAGGCTCAGCAGCAGGAAGTTTGGTTAGCTATCTTCTGGGAATTACTGATATTGACCCTTTGAAATACCATCTTTTATTTGAGCGATTTTTAAACCCTGACCGAGTTAGCCTTCCAGATATTGATATTGATTTTTGTTATGAACGTAGGCAAGAGGTAATTGATTATGTGACAAAGAAATATGGTCGAAGTAACGTTGCACAGATTATTACTTTTGGGACGATGCAAGCAAGAGCAGTGGTGCGCGATGTCGGTAGAGTAATGGGTTTAGAATATGCAGAGGTAGATCATATTGCCAAGCTTATTCCTCCGCCAGATCCTACTAATCCTGATTATGGTTTAAAAGAGGCCTTAATTAACGAACCAGAATTAAAGTCACTCTATCAGAATGACCCACAGGTAAAAACATTGATTGATACTGCTCTGTCTTTAGAAGGTTTAAATCGTCACGCTTCAGTGCATGCAGCAGGAGTAGTTATTGCTGACAAACCATTGGATAATTATTTACCTTTGTACAAAACTCAGGATGGGCAAATCACAACTGGTTATGAAATGGGGGCCCTTGAAAAGATAGGTCTATTAAAAGTAGATTTCTTAGGATTACGAACCTTAACAGTGATTGAACAAACCCTTAAGTTAATACAAAAAACTCGTAATATCAATTTGGATATTAATACCATTGCTTTAGATGATACGGCTACTTACCGTTTACTTTCTCAAGGGCAGACTGCTGGTGTATTTCAGTTAGAAAGTTCAGGGATGCGCGAACTTTTACGTAAGAGTCAACCGAGTTGTTTTGAGGACTTGATCGCCTTACTTGCATTATACCGTCCTGGTCCAATGGGCTCAGGTATGTTAGATGATTTTATTCGGAGAAAGAACAAACAGGTACCAATAAAATATGACCACCCTGCACTTGAACCAATTCTCAAAGATACTTATGGGATTATGGTATATCAAGAGCAGATTATGCAGGTTGCTTCAACTTTAGCTGGTTTTACTTTAGCTCAGGCGGACCTTTTAAGGCGCGCTATAGCTAAGAAAATACCTGAGGTTATGGAACAACAGCGAAAGGAATTTATTAGTGGTTGTATAAAAAATCGTATATCAGAAAAAACTGCTAACAAGATATTCGACCAAATTGTTTTCTTTTCTGGATACGGTTTTAATCGTAGCCACAGTGCTGCGTACGCTGTTATTTCCTACCGAACGGCGTATTTAAAGGCAAATTACCCTATAGAGTTTATGACGGCGTTATTAAGTTCTGAACGTGATAATACCGATAAAATTGTGGAATATGTAAACGAGTGTCAGAGAATGGGTATTGAGATTTTACCTCCTAGTATTAATGAAAGTGAAGACTTATTTTCAGTAGAAAACCTTTCCAATAAACAAATTCGTTTTGGTTTATTAGCAATTAAAAACGTTGGGCGTGCGGCGGTGGAGACCTTACTTACATCAAGACGAGAAAAAGGGAAATTCAAAAGTCTTGAAGATATCTGTCAAAGAGTGGACTTGCGTCAGATGAATAGGAAGGTCTTGGAGAGTCTGATTAAATGTGGAGCACTTGATTGTTTCAAGAAACCACGTGCACAGATGTTTGCTCAACTTGATAGTATAATAGAGGCAGCGTCACGTTATGCAAGAGATAAGGCAAGAGGGCAGTTGTCTTTGTTTGATACAGTAGAAAGTAGTTTGATGCCAACATCAAAACAACCAACTATTAAAGAGTGGCCAGAACCACAGCTTCTTTCTTTTGAGAAGGAACTGCTGGGTTTTTACATTAGCGGTCATCCCCTTTCAAGATATGCGGGTTATCTTAAACGTTTTTCGACGGTTCAGACTGGTTTGTTAGCCCAGCTAGAAGATGGTGCTCCAGTAAAAATAGTGGGGCTTATCACTAAGATAAAAGTTACTCTGACTCGTAAAAGGCAGGAAAAAATGGCGATTATTATTTTAGAAGATTTGCATGGTGTTGTAGAAGTAATTGTCTTTCCTGCTGTCTATTCAAAAATAAGCCGTCTACTTATACAGGGGACAGTAGTTATGGTTAAGGGCAAAGTTAATTTAAGAGAGAATACCCCAAAGGTTATTTGTGATGATATTTTAAGTTTTGATGATGTTTATAAACAAGTCAGCTCAGTGCGTATTGATTTAACAGGAATAAAAGGGAATTTATTTGAGTCATTGAAGGAGATTCTACTTTCTTCTCAGGGTCAGACGCCAGTATATCTTAATCTTACTACTGCTGAGAAGTCAAAATTGCAGTTAATAGTTGGACAAGAATTTTTTGTCCAGCCCAATGAGCAGTTAATTACAAATATTGAGAATCTTATCGGTCAAGATAGGGTAGTGTTAACGATGTAAAACAATTTTTAGTTGACCGAATAAATAATTTATGTTATATTTATAAAAAATGTAACTTTTTGAAAACCTTATAGTTGCAAACAGAGATGATTAACCACGGAGGAACTTATGACCAAAAAAGATATTATTTTAAAGGTTGCTGATGAAACCAAACTAAAACAGACCGATGTAAAAAAAGTAGTTCAAAAAACTTTTGATTATATGATAGAGGCCCTTGTCAGGGGTGAAAAAATTGAGTTACGCAACTTTGGTGTTTTCAAAATAAAGGAACGTAAGAGTCGAACAGGTAGAAATCCTCGTACTGGTCAAGTTGTTCCCGTTCCTCCCCGGAAAGTAGTCATCTTTAAGCCTGGTCTGGAAATGAAACAAAAAATAAAATAACCCACTAAAATTACACTATAAAAGAGTTATATGTTTAAGAAAATTGCTGGCACCAAAGATATCCTGCCCGAGGAAGTAGGGTTATGGCAGCAGATAGAGGGTGTCAGTCGCAGAATTTTCTCTCTCTATAATTTTAAAGAAATCAGGACTCCAATCATTGAAGAGAAAAATCTCTTTTTTCGTTCTTTAGGAGATACTACAGAGATTGTTCAGAAACAGATGTTTGAGATTTGCCATGGAGAAGACCATTATTGTCTAAGGCCAGAGGCAACCGCTTCTGTGGTAAGGGCGTATCTGGAGAATAATCTTGACAAACAAATCGGTTTTATCAAATTATTTTACATTGGACCAATGTTTCGTGCTGAACGGCCACAGAAAGGGAGACTGCGTCAATTTCACCATATTGGAGTAGAGGCAATAGGTAGTTTAGAACCTGAGATTGATATTGAAATTATTTGTCTTGCTAACAGTCTACTTAAGGCGTATGGTATTGATGGTTTTAGACTGGAAATAAATAGTTTAGGTTGCTTTGAAGATAAAAAAAAGTTTGTTGAGGTTTTAAGGGAAAAGTTAAAACCTTCTTTGTCAGAATTATGTTCAGAATGTCAGATCCGTTATCAGCGAAATATCTTGCGAATACTAGATTGTAAACAGGATTCTTGTAAACAGCTTCTTAAAGATATTCCAGCGGGGACAGATTTTCTCTGTAGTTTTTGTAAGACCCATTTTCAAACAGTTATAAGTGGGCTTAAGGCACAACAGATACCTTATTTTCTTTCTAAGTTTCTTGTGCGCGGACTGGACTATTATAATCGGACTGTCTTTGAGTTTAAACATCCTGATTTAGGTCCTCAACAGGATGCCCTCGGGGCAGGAGGTAGGTATGATTCTTTGGTAAAACAGTTGGGAGGAGAAGAAACTGGAGCAGTTGGTTTTGCTCTTGGGATAGAACGTCTGTTGCTTGTCTTAAATAAAAAAAACTGGATACCTCAAAAGATACCTTTGGTTTATCTGATTTGTTTAGGAGAAAATGCACGAAAACATGGAATTAATTTACTTGCAAAATTGAGAGAAAATGGAATTACAGCAGATACAGATTTTGAACATCGCTCTTTAAAGGGTGCTTTGCGTAAGGCAAATGATTTTTCTGCTAGATACGTTCTCATCTTAGGAGACGATGAGCTAAAAACCAACACTATTACTTTAAAAGATATGAGAGATGGTAACCAACAGAAGGTTTTACTATCTGAGATAGTACAGGTAATAAAGAGGCTTTTTGATAGTGAAAACAACAATAAAACAAAGGATTAACAAATATGATGCGCTCACATTCTTGTGGACAACTTAGAATAACAGATGTTGGCAAGGAAGTCACTTTGTGTGGCTGGGTAAACAGTCGTAGGGACCATGGTAAGATTATCTTTATTGATTTACGTGACCGTTGGGGTATAACCCAGGTAACAATGATACCTAGCTCTTTAGGTCAGTATTACACAGAGGCAAAAGACTTACGTAGCGAATTTGTGATTAAAGTTAAAGGTATAGTTAATCGTCGACCAGAAGGAACAGTAAATTTGCGTTTAGCAACAGGAGAAGTAGAGGTAATTGCTACAAGTTTGGAGATTCTTAATTCTAGTTTAACTCCACCATTTGAAATAACAGATGAAATAAATGTTACAGAAGAGATACGTCTTAAATATAGGTATTTAGATTTACGTCGGAAAAAAGTATTTGATAATTTTTATCTGCGCCATCGCCTTTATCAGCTTATTCGCAGTTTTCTGAACCATAGAGACTTTATAGAGTGTGAGACGCCTATTTTGACTAAATCTACTCCTGAAGGTGCACGGGATTATTTAGTGCCTTCACGACTTAACCCCGGGCAGTTTTATGCCTTACCGCAGTCTCCACAACTTTTTAAGCAAATTTTAATGGTTTCAGGTATAGAGCGCTATTATCAGATTGCCAAATGTTTTCGGGATGAAGACTTACGTGCTGACCGTCAGCCTGAGTTTACCCAACTTGACTTAGAGATGTCTTTTATTGACGAAGAGGATATTTTTTCTTTGTTGGAAGAGATGATGGCTGAGATATTTAAGGAAATAAAGGGTATTAAACTTAAAATACCTTTTCCGCGCATAAGTTATCAAGAGGCAATGTCTAAATATCAGTCGGACAAACCTGACCTGCGCAAAGAATTGAATACTGAATTTGCTTTTTTATGGGTGACAGAATTTCCTCTCTTTAAATACAATGAAGAGGAGAAACGTTGGGATAGTGAACACCATCCTTTCACCAATGTAGTTAACCAAGACATAGCGCTTTTGGATGGTTCTGACTTAAGTAAAATCCGTTCACGCGCTTATGATTTGGTACTTAACGGTACTGAGCTTGGTTCTGGTTCTATCAGAATCCACGACCAGAAATTACAACAAAAAATATTTTCCATTATTGGCATATCACCGCAGGAAGCGGAGAAACGGTTCGGATTTTTGTTAGAAGCATTTTGTTATGGAGCACCACCGCACGGTGGTTTTGCCTTTGGGGTAGACAGATTACTTGCTATTATTGCCGGTCAAGAATCCATACGTGAAATAATTGCCTTTCCTAAGACACAAAAGGCATTTTGTCCGCTTACCGGTGCACCCTCTGAGGTTGAAGAGCGCCAACTTAAGGAATTAGGTATTGTTATTCGTAAGACAGCTTAACAGAGAAGAACTTGCATTATATGGAACGCACTATTAAACTGAAAACCTTAGCAGAGGCGCGCTCATTGGTAGGACCATTTGATCGTAATCTAAGAGCAATTGAAAAAGAATATAATGTTAAACTTGTCTTGCGTGGCGAGTTTGTTAAGATTTCTGGTAAATTAAATAATATTTTACGTGCTGAGGAATACATTCATAGCTTATTAGAACAGATAACTACACCGCAACTTACTGTGAGTAAACCTACTGAAAAAGAAAAAAAGAAAGATAAATCGCAAAAACGCGAAATTGCTTTTCTATTACCACAGCCTGCTGTAGGCAAACCCATAGGTCCTAAGACCAAAGGTCAAAGAGAATACGTAGAGGCAATCAAGAAGTATGACATCGTTTTCGGTATCGGGCCTGCCGGGACGGGAAAAACTTATCTTGCGATGGCTTCTGCGGTAGAGGCATTAAAGTCCGGTTTTGTGCGTAGAATTATTTTAACCCGTCCAGCCATTGAGGCAGGAGAGTCTTTGGGTTATCTACCGGGTGATATGTATGAGAAAATTTCACCTTATTTGCGTCCATTATATGATGCACTTTATGATATGATGGAAGCAGAACGTATTGAGAAGTATCTTGATACAGGAATCATTGAGGTAGCACCACTTGCTTATATGCGCGGAAGAACTCTTAATGATGCATTTATTATTCTTGATGAAGCTCAGAACGCCACTCAAGAGCAAATGAAGATGTTTTTGACACGTTTGGGTTACGACTCTAAAGCAGTAATTACTGGTGATATTACACAAAGTGATTTGCCTGGAGGAAAACCGATAGGATTACTTCAGGCAATGGATGTTCTCAAGTCTATAGAGGGAATTCGGTTTGTTTTTTTTACTGGAGCGGATGTAGTTCGTCATGAGTTGGTGCAGAAAATAATTGAAGCTTATGAAAAAATATCCTCACCTAGATAAACTTATAAGTAGCCCATCCCAATTCAAATTTCCGTTCTTTGCTTATCGCTGGTTTGTTGTTCTTTTATTTTCTCTGGTTTTAGTTTTTGTGGTTTGGCTTTTACAGGTAAATTTCGTGATAGTTTTGTTTTTATTATGTCTGTTATGGTATTTTTCTTTCCTACAGCGCACCATATCAAGTGAGGTTAAATTATTACACGTATTATTTCTATTTATTTTAGTAGTTGTGCCCAGTTATTTTATTCTCTCAAAAGGGCTTGCGATTTATTTTATACCTTTTTCATTTGCGTCAATGTTGGCTACTTTACTGTTTAGTGACCGAATTTTGTCTTTTATTCTGACAACAGCTACAGCTTTTGTTGTTTCTCACTTTAGTCCCAATGGGCAAACAACAGAGGCATTATTTTTGGTAAGTGGTCTTGTCTCAGCGATATTAGTTTATGATGCACGGCGCAGGAATACTATTATAAATGCTGGTATATTTATTGGAATACTTCAGGCGATAACTTATCTATTAGCGAGTAACTCAATTTATCGATTCAATCCTGAATTAGTTTCTGTTGTGCTAGGCCTTCTAATTAACGGTTTTGTAAGTGCAATAATTGTTTTAGGATGTTTATCCATTTTTGAACATCTTTTTAAAACAGTAACAAATATTCACCTTTTGGAGCTAGCAGATTTTAATAATCCAGTACTTAATCGTTTGATGCTTGAGGCCCCGGGTACTTACCACCATAGTTTAGTAGTTGGAAACCTTTCAGAGGCAGCAGCAAAGGCAGTTGGAGCAAATGCACTTCTGGCGCGTATTGGTGCCTACTATCATGATATAGGAAAACTTACAAAGCCTGAATACTTTAATGAGAATATGGGTTTGACACAAAACATCCACGACACACTTGCTCCTAATATGAGTAGATTAGTAATTATGAACCACGTCAATGAGGGAGTAGAGTTGGCCAAAAGGCATAAGTTAAATCCGCGCCTTATTGATTTTATACAGCAACATCATGGTAAGAGTTTAGTTTACTACTTTTATCGCAGGGCAATTGAAAATGGACATCAGATAGAAGAAATCTCAGAGGAGGGATTTCGTTATCCCGGACCAAAGCCTTCTTCTAAAGAAACAGCTATTGTGCTTTTAGCAGATTCAGTGGAAGCAGCAAGTCGTGCTTTAAAAAACCCTACACCTGCTCAGTTAGAAGAGACCGTCCATAAAATTATTAACAACAAGTTTATTGATGGTCAACTTGACGAGTGTCCTTTGACGCTAAAGGATCTTGAGATTATCGCAACGGTATTCTCGCATATTTTAAGTGGAATGTATCACCATCGTTTAGATTATCCTGAGGAAAAAAGTGACAATCACCATACAAAACCAACAGGCACAAATTTACGTTCCAAAGACAAAGGTTAAAAGAATTATTCAGAAGATTCTCAAGCACGAAGCCCGTTATTTGTCTTCGGCAGAGATTAGTATAACTTTTGTAAATGACCGACATATTCGTAAACTTAATCATCATTTCCACAATCGTGATGAAGCAACTGACGTTTTAGCTTTTGACTTATCAGTCCAAAAAGATAAACTTATTGCAGACATCTACATATCTACACAAACTGCTTTACGTCAAGCAAAGATGTGGGGTAATTCACCAAGGAAAGAAATTCTTCTCTACGTAATCCATGCCATTTTACACCTAGTTGGCTATGATGATAATTTGCCTTCCTTGAGTGCTAAAATGAGGCGGAAAGAGGCTTATTATCTGGAAAGTTTATCTTAAAAAAATATTCTCATATGGCGCTTGTTAAAACAGAAGCAATTGTAATCAAAAGAATGGATTTACGTGAGACATCGTTATTGGTCCATTTTTTTACCCGTGACTTTGGAAAGATTATAGGAGAGTTAAAGGGAATTCGTTCTGACCCTTCTAAGTTTGCCAGCAGTGTCCAGTTATTTTCATACAATACGATTATCTTTTATCAACGAGCAAGTGGTATTCACTTGGTAAGCCACTGTGACCTAATTGATGACTTTTCTTTCATCAGACAAGAACTTGCCAGGATTACTTCGGCCAGTGCTGTTGTTGAACTCTTAAATGCAATTATGCCTGCTGAGGATAAAAACGAAGAGGTATTTAATTTAGCTTTAGAGGTATTAAAGGCTTTATCCACAGGTAATAAGCCACAGAAGTTAGACACTATTTTTAAGATTAAACTGCTAACTTCTTCAGGTTTTAAGCCACATTTGGATTCCTGTGTACTTTGCCAATCGCAGGTATTTGACCAGCCACGTTTTTCTCTTAAGCTAGGTGGGTTATTATGTGTAAGATGCCAACCAAAGGAACCAAGTGCAAGATCGGTATTCAGAGGAACAGTAGCAACTATTTTACATATTGAAAAAAGTAATTTTCAGCAGGCTTTAAATATCGGAATGAATCCACAAATTCAACGTGAACTAAACTTAATATTGCATTCGTTTCTGGAGTTTCATCTAGGCAAAGAATTAAAGGCACAGCGTACAGTTAAAAAACTAAGCAATGTAGAAGTTCCTTAATTATTAAAAGGATATATCCAATAAAGAAAAAGGAGTTGTTTATGAAGATAGTAGTGGTCGGTCCAGGGGCAATAGGTTGTCTGGTGGCCGCTTTGCTTGCAAAGACTAAAGAAGAAGTTTGGTTACTGGATAAAGAAAGTGAACGCGCCAAATTTCTTGACCAACACGGCATTAAAATAGAGGGATTAGCAAATTTCGAAGTAAAGATTCCTACTACTTCTGACCCGCAAAAGATAAAAACTGCGGATATAGTTATTATCTGCGTAAAATCCTATGATACAAAAAAAGCAATTCTTCATGCCAAAGCTTTGATTGGTGATAAAACAATCATACTTACTTTGCAGAATGGTCTGGGTAATATTGAACTAATTAACGAGGTATTGGATGATGAACGGACAATAGGTGCGGTAACCAATATGGGAGCAACTAAGCTTGTCGAAGGACATATTCGTTATGCCGGAAAAGGAGAGACCATCATCGGCAGTTTAGATGGTTCTATTGGAGTGTCTCTAAGGGATATTCGGGAGTTATTTATTCGTGCTGGAATACAAACGCGTATCAGTAGAGATATTAAATCCGCACTCTGGTCAAAATTGATTATTAATGTAGGGATTAATCCTTTAACTGCGTTGACGCGTCTTCCTAATGGAAAACTTTTAGTTTTTGAGGGAACCCGTTTACTTATGTCTCAGGCAGTAACCGAGGCAGTAAAGGTTTGTCGACGTAAAAAGATAAAACTGTTATTTGAAGACCCACTATCCAAAGTAGAGGCAGTTTGTGAGGCAACGGCAACAAATATTTCCTCTATGTTACAGGATGTGTTAAGAAAAAAACGAACTGAGATAGATGCAATCAATGGTGTGATTGTGCGTCTGGGACAGGAGTTAAATGTCCCTGTTCCTGTTAATTCTATGTTAGTGTCTTTGGTTAAAACTTTAGAGGAAAGTTATTCCTATACGGTAGCTGAGGTAAAATGAAGAACAGACAAGTAAGTGAAATTTTTAGACGCATTGCCCAGATCTTACAGATAAAAAATGAAAATATTTTTCGTATTCGCGCTTATGAACGTGCTGCCGATACTATTGATGGATTAAGTAAAGATATTACTGAATATGTTAAAGAAAATAAACTCACACAACTACCTAATATCGGTAGTGACCTTGCCGCAAAGATTACAGAAATAGTTAATACTGGTAGTTTAAAGTTTTATGAGGAATTAAAAGAAACTATTCCTGAAAGTTTACTTACGCTATTAGATATTCCAGGAATAGGACCGCGCACAGCGGCGTTATTATATGAACGGCTAAACATAAAAAATATAGATGATTTAGAACGCGCCATCAGAGAAAAGAAATTGGAAGGGCTTGAGGGTATTAAAGAAAAAACTATTCAAAATATAAGAGAAGGTATAGCCTTTCTTAAAAGAGGTATTGAACGTATGCCTTATGCCTATGCCTTAGAAATAGCCGAAGATTTTATTAACCGGCTACGGCTGTCAAATAAAGTTCAGCAGGTCAGTGTGGCAGGCAGTCTCAGACGTTGTAAAGAAACTGTACGTGATATAGATATTCTAGTTATTTCAGAAAGACCACAGGAAGTTATGGATATATTTATTGGTTCTTCCCAGACGGAAGAAGTCCTTGCACAGGGAGCAACCAAGTCTTCTGTTCGGACAAAACAGGGTATTCAAGTAGATTGTCGGGTTGTTGAAAAAAAATCTTTTGGGGCGTGTCTTTTGTATTTTACTGGTTCAAAAGATTTTAATATCCGTCTGCGTCTTTTGGCAAAAGAAAAAGGTTGGAAAATAAATGAATATGGTGTCTTTGACCAAGACGATAGATTTTTAGCAGGAAAAACTGAAGAAGAAATCTTTAAACTTTTTAAAATGCAGTTTATTCCTCCAGAATTACGAGAAAACACTGGTGAAATTGAGCTTGCTCAAAAGCATAAGTTACCGCAGCTTATTAGTGAAAAAGATATAAAAGGTGACTTGCATTGCCATTCTAATTACTCTGATGGTGCCAATTCTATTTTAGAATTAGCTCAGGCAGCTAAAGAAAGAGGATATTCTTATCTTGCAATTGTCGACCATTCGCAAACTCTAAAAGTAGCAGGGGGTTTGTCCCAGCAGAGATTATTGGAAAAGAGAAAAGAGATTGATACTGTAAATCGCAAGGTAAAAGGTATAACCATTCTGTTTGCTGCGGAAGTAGATATTGATAATGAAGGAAATCTTGATTATCCTATGCATGTTCTAAAGACATTTGATCTGGTAATTGCTGCTATTCATATGGGATTAAAACAACCTAAAGAAACAATTACCAAGCGCATAATTCGTGCCTGTGAGAATAAGTATGTGCACATAATTGCCCATCCTACAGGAAGACTTTGGGGAACGCGTGATGCTTATGAACTGGATTGGGAGGCAGTTTTTACAGCTTGTCGCCAGACTAATACTGCTTTAGAGATAAATTCTTTTCCTGACCGTTTAGATTTAAATGATACCAACTGTCGTTTAGCTAAACAGGCAAAAGTAAAGTTAGCTATTAACACCGATGCACATTCTATTGAACATCTAAAATGGATTTCCCTTGGTATTTCTGTAGCCAGGAGAGGTTGGATACAGCCACTTGATGTGCTAAATACTTTATCGCTAGAGGATTTTTTAAGACGTATAAAAAAGTAAAAAGATAAAAATTTTTAGATGCATTGATTTTTACACTAATTGTTAAAAATGAAATTAAAAGCAAGAAAATATTCGTTAATTTTTTTATTTCTTTTTTCAGCTTTTATTTTTAAGGGATGTCAAGCGCCTCTTTATCGAGAAACACAGCTTTTAATGGGAACCTTTGTAGAAGTTATCTCTACCGACCCCCGCGCAGCCAATATTGTCTTTTCTGAAATCCGACATATAGAGAAGCTTTTAAGTGTTTATGACCCAAATAGCCAGATAAGCCAATTAAATCAAAAAGGTAAATTAACAGTGAGTCCACAGACATACAAGCTGTTAAAGAAGGCAAAAGAGTTTTGGCAAAATTCTGAAGGTGCCTTTGATATATCAGTAGGGCCTCTGATGGATTTATGGGGGTTTCGTAATAGGGATTTTCGTATTCCTTCTGAAGAAGAAATCAAAACCGCAAGACAAAAAGTGGGAATGGATAAAATTATTTTTCAGGATGCTACAAATATGATAGAATTAACTGTTCCAGGTATGCAACTTGACTGTGGAGGAATAGCGAAGGGATATGCAGTTGATTGTGCTGTCCAGAAGTTACGCAGAGAAAATATAAAAAGTTGCTTAATTAACGCAGGTGGGGATATATATTGCCTGGGCAGCCGTGGCAGAACTGCTTGGAAAGTAGCAATTCAGCGTCCAGATAAAAAAGCCATCTTAAAAGTTATTTTTGTAAAAGACAAGGCAGTAGCTACCTCAGGAAACAGTGAACAGTTTTTTATTGCAGAAGGGCAGATTTATTCACACATCATTGACCCGTGTAGTGGTTACCCTGTAAAAACTGCTTTTAGTTCTGTTACGGTAACAAGTAATGATTGTATGACTGCGGATTTTTTAGCTACCGCTGCCTTTGTCCTTGGAAAAGATAAAGCGGAATTGCTAGCTTCAAAATATAATAGTAAAATAGAATTGTTTTATACACAAGATGAAAAGCCGCTGTCCTAAATCTTTACATGTATTTGCATTATTTCTACCTTTAATTCGCCAGCATATTAAAGAAAGAAATTTTTTAGAACTTCGTTCAACACTTAAAAATCTTCATTCTATTGATATAGCAGAGGGGTGGAGTCGTTTAGAGCCAAGTGAAAAAATTATTGTATTTCGCCTTCTAGGGTCAAAAAAAGCTGTAGAAGTCTTTGAAAACCTTAAACTCAATGAACAGAGATTTATCTTAGATAATCTTAATAATGAAGAGGTTTCCCAGATAATTAACGAGATGGCCCCGGATGAACGGGCTGATTTATTTAAAGAGTTACCTGAGAAAGTTTCACGCAAACTATTTACTATAGTAAAAAAGGAAGATATTCGAAATATTCGAACCTTAATGGAGTTTCCTGAAGGAACAGCAGGCAGTTTAATGACTACGGATTTTGTGGAATTAAAGAAAGAGATGAATGCCCGTCAGGCTCTCCTTAAGATTCAAGAAAGTCTGCGCGCTGAATTTTCCGAAAATGTATACTCTCTCTACGTTACAGATGATGCCCATCGGCTTATTGGTATGCTTTCGTTACAGCAGCTTTTAAAGGCACCGCCTGATATGTGTATTCGCGACCTGATGCATAAAGCAGATTTTATTAAAATAGAGGCGCATACGCCAAGTACAGAGGTAGCACAATGGTTTAAACGTTATGACTTGCTGGATGCACCGGTAGTGGATAAAGATAATGTTCTGTTGGGTGTAATTACTGTTGACGATATTGTTGAGAATATTGAGAAGGAGGCAACTAAAAACTTATACGAAATCGGTAAGATGTCTGCTGAAGGTGGAGAACTTATTTCTTATACTGGTGCAACAGTTTGGGATCTGGTGCGGAGAAGAGCAGGTTGGTTAGTGTTGCTTTTAATTTTTGATTTTCTTACAGGGACAGTGTTAAAAAACTTTGAACATACCTTAAGTACAGTGGTTGCTTTAACCTTTTTTATCCCTATGCTTTTAGATACAGGTGGTAATGCAGGTGCACAAACTGCGATAACAGTAATTCGTGGCTTAGCCACAGGTGATGTAAGTTTTTCTAATGTTTGGCGGGTAGTGCGTCTGGAGTTAAGTAGTGCGATTTTGATGGGATTGATTGTAGGGACAGTAGCTTGGGCAAGGGCATTTTTATTACAGAAGGATTTTATATTAGCAATTGTAGTCGGAACAACTATGTTTCTTATTGCACTTTTGGCTATTTGTACTGGTGTAAGTCTTCCACTTCTTTCAAAACGTGTAGGTATTGACCCAGCGGCTTTGGCTGGACCAATTACCACCAGTATAGTAGACGTGTTAGGTTTAATCATTTATTTTAAAGTGGCTCAAGCTTTCATTCCCGCTTTGCGTTTTTAGTTTTAAGGAATTAATATGGCCAAGATAAAGGTTGCTGATATTAAAGGCTACAAGGGAAAAAGAAAATTAACCATGCTTACTGCTTATGATTATCCTCTTGCAAAGTTAGTGGACAAGGCAGGTATTGATATGGTTTTAGTGGGAGATTCCCTTGCTAACGTAGTTTTAGGGCTTAATTCTACTACTGAAGTAGGAATGGTTCAGATGCTACATCATGCAAAAGCAGTTACTAGGGCTATTGAGCAGGCCTTAGTTATTGCAGATATGCCTTTTGAATCTTACCAAAAGCATCCGCAAGATGCTGTTGATAATGCAAAACGTTTTATTGACGAAGCAGGTTGCGACGCAGTTAAATTGGAATGGTTTGAACAGTGTCTGCAGGTAACTGAAAAAATCGTGGAAGCGGGTATTGCGGTAATGGGGCATATTGGTCTTACTCCACAGACCGTAGATAAACTCGGTGGTTTCAAAGTGCAGGGTAAAGATGCTGAAAGTGCAAAAAAACTTATCCAGCAGGCATTGGCCTTGGAAAAGGTAGGATGTTTTTCTTTAGTTTTAGAGTGTGTGCCAGATAAGATTGCCCAGATAATCACTGAGAGGTTATCAATACCTACTATTGGTATTGGTGCAGGTCCTTATACCGACGGTCAGGTTTTAGTTATACATGATTGCTTAGGTCTCTTTGACCGCTATCGACCAAAGTTTGTTAAACAGTATGTTAACCTTTCTGCAATTATTTTAGATGCCTTAAAACAATATAAGCAAGATGTAGAAAAAAGTTTATTTCCTGATAAAGAACACAGTTTTACTATTAAGGAAGAAGAAATCAAAAAATTACTAGATTCATTATAAATTTATTAATTTAAAAATGACGTCTTATATTTTAGCTACTTAAGTTACGTGAGCAAAACAAATTATTTATGCTACTGGTAATTTTGATTGCAGGTAAAAATAAATATGGTAAAATAATAATCTCGTCTTCTTACCTAAAAGCTTTCCGTATTATCCCGGAGGAAAAAAGGAATTATGGCCGAAATAATGGATAAGATAGTAGCGCTTTGTAAACGCAGGGGATTTATCTTTCCTGGGAGTGACATTTACGGAGGGCTGGCAAACTCTTGGGACTACGGTCCCTATGGTGTAGAACTAAAAAATAATATTAAACGCGCTTGGTGGAAGGCAAATGTATACGGACGTGATGATATGTTTGGCATGGATGCAGCAATCTTAATGCATCCAAAGACCTGGGAGGCCTCAGGCCATGTGCAAAATTTCTTTGATTTAAAATCTGACTGTAAATCTTGTAAGAAACGTTTCAAAGTAGCAGACCTTAAGGACCACAAACATTGTCCTGAGTGCGCTGGAGAACTTACAGAACCTAAACAGTTTAATTTAATGTTACGCACTTATTATGGAGTAATTGATGATCCAGCCAGTGTAGTTTATCTTCGTCCTGAGACAGCCCAAGGTATGTTTGTTAATTTTTTAAATATTTTGAATTCCTGTCATCCTAAACTACCATTTGGTTTGGCGCAGATTGGTAAGGCGTTTCGGAATGAGATTACTCCGGGAAATTTTACCTTTCGCACCCGTGAGTTTGAACAGATGGAGATAGAGTATTTTTGTCGTCCCGAAGAAGCAGATAAAGTATATGAAGAATGGGTAGACCAAAGGAAAAAGTGGTACTTGGAAATAGGAATACGTCCAGAGAATCTACGTATCAGACAGCATCAAAAGGATGAGCTTGCCCATTATGCTAAGGCTTGTACTGATGTAGAGTATCGTTTCCCATGGGGGTGGTCAGAGTTAGAAGGAATTGCCAACCGGACGGATTTTGACTTAAGGCAACATGCGCAATACAGTGGCAAGGACCTGCGTTATTTTGATGATGCAACAAAAGAGAGATTTTATCCTTACATCATCGAACCATCTGGTGGTGTAGACCGTTGTGCTTTGGCAGTATTAGTAGACGCCTATTATGAGCAAGAGGTAAAAGGTAACATCCGCGTAGTCTTAAGACTTCACCGTGATTTAGCACCAATAAAAGTTGCGGTTTTTCCGCTTCTAAAAAATAGGGCGGAGATTGTAGAGACAGCAAAAAAAATAAGTGCTGATTTGAAGAAATTTTTTGTGACAATCTATGATGATACTGCAGCAATTGGGAAACTCTATCGCAGGCAAGATGAAATTGGAACGCTTTTCTGTATTACGGTTGATGTGCAATCTATGGAAGACCAGAAAGTAACAATAAGAGACCGTGATACAATGCAGCAGGAACGTATTTCAAATGATAAAATAGTGCAGTATTTATTCGATAAACTTGGGAAGGGGTGTTGTTAGATTCAGTATTCTAAATTTTAACAAAAGAAAGGAGAAGCAATGGCAGCAAAGACAAAGAAATATGTCTACTTTTTTGGTGGGGGAAAAGCAGAAGGCAACGAATCAATGAAAAATCTTTTAGGTGGAAAGGGTGCAAATTTAGCAGAGATGGCTGGGCATAAAAATTTACGTTTACCTGTTCCCCCAGGATTTACTATCACTACCGAAGTTTGTACCTATTATTATAAACATAATCGCACCTATCCTAAAGGATTAGAGGAACAAGTTAATCGTGCCCTTCAGAGGGTAGAAAAACTTATGGGCAGGAAGTTTGGTGACCCAGAAAATCCTTTACTTGTATCTGTCCGTTCAGGAGCGCGTAAATCTATGCCGGGTATGATGGAGACAGTTTTAAATATCGGTCTTACTGAGAAAACAATTCCTGGGCTTATTAAACAGTCAGGCGGTAACGAGCGCTTTGTTTACGATGCGTATCGTCGTCTCATCATGATGTACTCAGATGTAGTAATGGAAAAGGCAGCAGGTATTGAGCCTGCAGAAGATATGGGTATCCGTAGACAACTTGAGCGAATTATGGATGATTTAAAAAAGGCAAAAGGATACAAGAATGATACTGACCTTACTGTTGAAGATTTAAAGAGCCTTTGTTCTAAGTTCAAGGTGAAGATAAAAGAGGTTTTGGGTAAAGAATTTCCTGATGACCATTGGAAACAACTTTGGGGTGGGATTGGAGCTGTGTTTGCTTCTTGGAATGGTAAACGTGCAGTTGCTTATCGTCGTATTGAAAATATTCCTGACGACTGGGGAACCGCAGTGAACGTTCAGACGATGGTTTTTGGGAATATGGGAGATGACTCCGCAACGGGGGTGGCTTTCTCCCGTAACCCGGGTAATGGCGAGAATCAGTTTTATGGTGAGTACCTTATTAATGCCCAAGGTGAAGATGTAGTCGCAGGGATACGAACACCTGCGCCTATTAACAAATATTCTCAGTCTGAACATAACAAAGATTTGATTACTTTAGAAGAGGCAATGCCTAAACTATATAAAGAATTAGTAGACTACCGTAATCGGCTAGAAAAACATTATCGCGATATGCAGGACATTGAATTCACCATTGAAAAAGGACGGCTTTTTATGTTGCAATGCCGCGTGGGAAAGCGAAACGGTCCTGCTGCTGTGCGTATGGCAGTTGATATGGTAAAAGAAAAACTTATTACTAAACAAGAAGCAGTAATGCGTGTCAGTCCTTTACAGTTAGATGAACTGTTGCATCCTATAATAGATCCGAAGGCAGAAAAGACAGCCAAGGCTTTAGCCAAAGGTCTACCTGCCGGGCCTGGTGGAGCAACTGGTCAGATTGTATTTACTGCTGCTGATGCAGTCGAATGGAAGAAAAAGGGTAAGCAGGTAATTTTAGTTCGTGAGGAGACTAATCCTGAAGACGTAGAAGGTATGCGTGCCGCCGAGGCGATTCTGACCGCTCGTGGAGGAATGACTTCGCATGCAGCGTTGGTTGCTCGTGGATGGGGAAAGTGTTGTATAGTTGGTTGTGGTGCTTTACATATTGACCTTGAGAAAAAAGAAATTCGTGTTCAGGATACTGTTCTTAAAGAAGGCGACTGGATTACCTTAAATGGCACCAAAGGTGTGGTCTATGAAGGAAAATTACCAATGATGGATGCAGGTGAAGAAAATAAAATATTAATGGACTTCTTAAAACTCTGCGATAATTTCCGCAAATTAGGTATTCGCACTAATGCTGATACACCAGAAGATGCCCAGCGGGCAAGAAGTTTTGGTGCAGAAGGTATTGGTCTTTTCAGAACAGAGCATATGTTTTATGGTAAAGGTTCTGAAGAACCACTTTTTATTTTGCGTAAGATGATAATTTCTAAGACCGAAGAGGAACGAAGGAAAGCCTTAAATGAACTCTTCCCTTATGTGAAGAAAGATATTAAAGGGACATTAGCGGCAATGGATGGATTTCCTGTAGTTATTCGTCTGCTTGACCCGCCACTTCATGAGTTTGTCCCACGAGAGGAAGCAAAACAAAAGCAGCTTGCTGATGAATTAGGTATTGACTTAGCAGAGTTTAAAAAACGTGCAGACGCCTTGCATGAGGCAAATCCAATGATGGGGCATAGAGGTGTGCGATTAGGGATTACCTATCCTGAGGTAAGTGAGATGCAGATTCGTGCTATTTTTGAGGCAGCTGCTGAACTTATTAAGGAAGGTAAAAAGCCTTATCCAGAAATAATGATTCCAGTTGTCTGTGATGTTAAAGAACTGGAGCATCAACAGGCGATCACCAAGAAGGTTTACGAAGAGGTTTTAAAGAAGTATAATATAAAGAAAATAAAATATAAGTTCGGGACAATGATTGAAATTCCGCGTGCTGCTTTTGTAGCAGATGAATTAGCAACTGTTGCGGAATTTTTCTCTTACGGAACTAATGATATGACCCAGATGGGCTTTGGATTCTCGCGAGATGACATTGGGTCATTTTTACCAGATTACCTTAAGAAAGCAATTTTGCCAGAAGATCCTTTTCAGTCTATTGATCAAAAGGGTATAGGAGAAATTATTGCTTTGGGAATACAAAAAGGTCGTAAAACACGTAAAGATCTAGAAGTCGGTATTTGTGGAGAGCACGGCGGAGAGCCAAAGTCAGTGGCATTTTGTCATAAGGTGGGTATGGACTATGTTTCTTGTTCACCTTTCCGTGTTCCGATTGCCCGCTTGGCCGCAGCACAAGCTGCCTTGGCGAATAAATAATAAGGTTAATATTACTGTGCCGGCTTAAACAGTGCAATTTTAGATTTGTACTTTTAAGTCGGCGCAGTCTAATTCAGATACCATATGGAAGCGCTTAAGACCTACCTTAAGGAAGTTCGTACCATTCCCTTGTTGACTGCTGAAGAAGAATTGCAGTTAGCTCGCCGAGTAAAGAAGGGTGATGAACAAGCACGTAAGGCAATGATTCGGGCTAACCTGCGCTTAGTTATTAATATTGCTAAGAAATATACGCATCTAGGAATACCTCTTCTTGATCTTATTGAAGAAGGAAATTTAGGTTTGATGAAAGCAGTAGATAAATATAATCCGCGAAAAGGATTTAGGTTCTCTACTTATGCTGCATGGTGGATTAGGCAAGGGATTATTAGAGCTATTGCTCAACAGGGAAAAGTAGTGCGACTGCCAGTATATGTGAACGAATTACTGACCAAGTGGAAAAAAACCAAGGAATTACTTACTCAGAAACTACATCGCACGCCTACAGATGAGGAGATTGCCAAGAAGATGCGTCTGCCTAAAGAGAAGATAGAAGAGATTAATATGTGGCTTGCCACCAAGACCTCTTCACTTGAGGCACCTATTGGTGAAGAGGAAGAAAGTCAGGTATTAGATTTAGTTGAAGATGAAAGTGCTGTCTCCCCTGATGCGGGTATTGAGGCAGCTATGGATAAGGAGCGCGTAGACAATTTGTTAGAAAAAATGTCTGAGCGCGAACGACAGGTTTTGGATATGCGTTTTGGTCTGGTTACCGGAAAAACTTATACCCTTGCTGAGGTAGCCAAGAAAATAGGTGTATCGCGCGAACGGGTCAGACAAATAGAAGAAGAGGCGCTTAATAAGTTACGTCATTTTGTTAAAGAGCAGGAGAAAGTAGAGTAAAAACAGTAGTAAAAACAGGAGAAGGTATGATAAGGAAAAATCCTTTGACTGTCCTTGAACAGTCAATTCGCAGTATCCCAGATTTTCCCAAACCAGGAATTTTGTTTCGTGATATAACAACTCTTTTAAAAGACAAACACGCTTTTAAGACCGCAGTTGACCTTTTAGCAAAGAATTTTAAAGATAAAAAAATTGACAAGGTTTTAGCAGTGGAGGCGCGTGGTTTTACCTTTGGTGCAGCGCTTGCTTATAAACTAAAAGCAGGTATTGTGTTAGTTCGTAAAAAAGGAAAACTTCCTGCCAAAACAATTTCTGTTACTTATGAACTTGAATATGGCACAGATACTTTAGAACTACACGATGACGCCTTAAGCCCTGGTGAGTGTGTGTTAATTGTTGATGATTTACTGGCTACCGGTGGTACAGTAAGTGCAGTGATAAAATTAGCCGAACAGAAAAAGGCAAAAATTGTTGGAATTGCTTTTGTGATTGAACTCTTTGACCTGCACGGAAGAAAAAAACTTAAAAAATATCCTGTCTATTCACTGGTGAAATTTCCTGGACACTAAATTAAGATAGCTACTAAAAAGCCCCTGTAGCTCATATGGATAGAGCAGCAGTTTCCTAAACTGTTGGCGGCAGGTTCGATTCCTGCCAGGGGCATTAGAAAGGAAGTTTTATTTTTGGATGTTTTAATTTAAAAAGATTTCTTAAAAGATTTTGATTACTATTTAATTCTTAAAATGATTAATCTACATTGTCATTCTCTATTAAGTGATGGTTGTTTTCTTCCTTCTGAATTAGCCATACGTTACCGTGCTGTTGGCTATAAAGTTATTGCAATTACTGACCATGCGGATTACTCCAATATTGAAAAGGTAATTTCTGGAATTCGTAATTTTACCCAACATTGGCCTAAGTCAACAGGTATTCAAGTTTTGTCGGGTGTAGAATTAACTCATTTGCCGCCAGAGCAATTTGCACCGCTTGTGCGTTACTGTCGTAAAAATAAAATTCAAGTAGTAATTGGTCATGGCCAGACACCAGTTGAGCCAGTAATAGAGAATACAAACAGGGCATGTCTAGAGGCAGAAGTAGATATTCTGGCTCATCCGGGATATCTTTCTGATAAGGATGCAAAATTAGCCAGTAAAAAGAAAATTTTTTTGGAGATAACTTCACGCAGTGGACACAGCCGCGCTAATTCCTATGTAGTCAAAAAAGCACTTATTTATGGTTGCCGTTTAGTTTTAAGCCACGATAGCCACCAAGGTTGTGACATAATCTCTTGGCAGAAAACAGTTTCTTTTGCTCAAAAGGCAGGCCTTACTTATAAACATATCTTAGATATTTTAAAACAGATGCAAGATTTTGTAAAAAATGTGTAAAATATTTGTAGGTTTATTTTTTAAAACTTAAAATGAAAGGGCTTTCAAAATAATTTTTATGTAACTTAATAGGTTGCAGATAGTTACGCCAATATATAAAAAAATTCTTGACATAAAATTAAACTTATGCTTAAATAAACAAAGGTTATACCACTGGATATGACTTTAATCCAGGGCGAGAAAGGAGGTTGATGCAAAACTTTAGCCTGAAGTCATGCCAAATCCAGTGATATACATATATAGGTAATAATCTAGGAAAAAAATTTTAACCCTAGTTCAATATATCAAGGTTTTGTAAAAGGAGGCTTAAACTATGAGTAAAAAAACGATTGTGTTTGCTATCTTGGCGTTGGTAGTCGGCATTACTTTTTCTGCCTACGCTGAGGTGCAGAATGTCAAAGTGGGCGGTGATTTAGGCGTAATTGGCGCAACCCGCTCCAACTTGGATTTTACTAAAGATGCAGATGCAGATGCTTGGGTTGGCCAGGCAAGGGTAAAAATTGATGCAGAGTTAACTGACAATGTAGGGGTTACTTTTCGTCTCTTAAACGAGAGAGTATGGGGTGGCACAGCTGATGACAACAGCGAAGAAGTAGATGTTGACCTTGCCTATGTAACAATGAAAGAGTTCTTAAACGACACTGTAGGATTTCCTTGGACAGTGGTTGTTGGTCGGCAGAACATCCAGTTGGGTAGTGGTCTTTTAATAGGTGCTGCTGGAACAAATAAATCCAACACCACCCAGTTACCTGCGGGTTTAGGTGATTTAAGCTTAAGTTCTGCCTTTGATGCAATTGTCAATGTAATGGATTTTTCACCTTTAACTGTTACTGCTGCTTATGTAAAAGCTTCTGAAGGTGCTATCAACGAGGGCAAGGATTCCAATGTCTGGGCATTGGCTGGCTCTTTTAATCTTGGTGAGGAATATAAGAACGCAGTAATTGAAGGTGCTTATGTTCTTGATTCTACCAAGAAAGCCAATATCCACAACTATGATGTGCGTTTGGTGGTCTCACCTCTAGAAAATCTGGGTGTGGAAGCAGAGTATGCTTACCAAACAAGATTGGATTTAAAACCAACTTTAAAAAAGACTAAGAACGCCGATGTTATCCGTTTGGCTGCTTCTTTGGGTTTACCAGATGTGGCTTGGGCTCCAACCATTGGTCTGGACTATGCTCGTTTGTCCAAATATTGGAACCCAATGCATGAAAATTGGGTGCCTGCAGATTTAGCCAATGCGCTTTTTGACAATACCAACTGCCAGCTTATTGGTGCAACTGTTTCGGCAAAACCAATGGATGCATTACTTTTGAAACTGCGCTATGCCAATTTAAGAGCAGCTAAAAAGTT
>JAOAET010000007.1 GCA_026416665.1 Candidatus Omnitrophota bacterium
TTGTGCTAAGGTTTATAAAATGAATGTACATGGAACTTACACATCTTTTGTAAATGTTACGGAGAATTTACCTTTGGGGGCTAATATTGTAGCAATAGATGTCTTACGTTTACGAACTTACCCTTACGAAGAATACGATGATTTTTATATAGATAGTACTCTTCATGATTTTCATTGGGTAAACTGTTTTGTTGAAATATCAGATAATCGCAAGGAGTTTAGATTAAGATTTAGAAACCAAGACAATTCAGGTGATTACAATCTTAGCCAAAATGTTTCTCATATATATGTGGCGGTTAACATACACTATCGTTAAAATTAATTATATTTTTCTAGCTTTTCTTATTATATTTTTTTCTTCTTTACCTTTTTTCATTAGAGAAATAGAAGCACAAGGTTTTTCTAAGAAGGAAGTTACTTTAACAACTTATTATCCTACCCCACATGGGACATTCAAAGTTCTGCGGATTTTACCGCAATCTCTTGAGCCAACAAGCCGAGAAGGAAGAATATATTATGATAGTAGCTTAAATATGATGCGCTATAGAAATGATACGCAATGGGTTAATCTAACTGGAGGTAGTAATAGCTATATTTCAGAGGGAACAATTGGAAGAGGTTATAAAGTTAATAAACTAAATGCCACATCAACAGAATGGATTAAGGTTCCTCTGCCTGTGGGGAAAAAAATTCAAAGTGTAGTTTTACTGTTTCTTTCTTTTGACAAACCTGATGGAGATGACCCAACTAAAGATAGGATTTGGTTTTATGATAATAAAACGCATAGTTCAAGTAACTATAGATGGGCAAATGCTAAAGTTATAATTAATTCTACGCGTGATGGTTTTAGAGTAGATTTTGATACCGAAAAAGTTCCTGACCCTGTATACGTTTTTGCAGCAACAACATATTATTAGTAGCTGGGTAAGGAAAAAACAAGATGAATAGATATGTAATTTTCAAAATTCTTTATGGGTTAGTGTTAGTAATAATTTTAGTTTATTTTTTACCTTTATATGTATATGCCGATGAGATTATGAATATCACCACATATTATCCCTCGCCAGTAGGCAGTTATAGAACTATTCGGTTATTTCCTACTTCCACCCCTACAGGTAATTTAGAAAAAGAGGGAGTAATTTATTATAATGCTACCGATCATATTCTATATTATCGTAATAGCACTAAGTGGTTTCCTTTAAACGAGGATTTCTTGAAAGGACCTGTTTCAAAAGGTTCTTTATGTCGTGGTTTAAAAATAACATATGATGAAAATGGAGCAACTGAATGGATTGATGCTGGGATACCCGATGGAACTGAAATTCAAAATATAGTGATTATGTTTATGGGAGAAAGTTGCCCTGTTCCTCGGGGGAATTTTACCTATTATCGTGGCGGGTTTCACTGGATTAATTACGAAATTACAATTAATCCAGAAAACCGCAGACAGTTTAGAGTTCAGTTTAGAAATGCCAATTTTACTGGAAATTATACCCCACAGAGTCCCAATTTAGGCACAGGTGAATTTTGTCAAAGCGGAGAATACGGCATTTTTTATACCGCAGAATACTACCGCTAACAAGCTAAACCAACACTTTTATTAGGCACAAAGATTGTTCTTTATTGTTTTTAAGGTAGAGATAACTTCCTGAATAATCTCTTCTGGTGTGGAAGCCCCTGCTGTTACTGCCACGGTCTTAGCTTTTTCAAACCACTTTTTTTTAAGCTGAGTTGCTGAGTTAATCCAGTAGGTATGCGGATTTATAGAATGGGATATTTCAAAGAGTCTTCTTGTATTTGCACTTGTTCTTGAGCCAATAATAATCATTACATCGTTTTCTTGAGGAAGGCGATGTATTTCCTCCTGCTTTTTTCGAGTGGGTTGACAAATAGTATTAAAAAATTTTAAGTTATTGATATAGTGCTTTAATGCTTTAATAATGGTTTCAACTTTATGGATATTTTGTGTAGATTGTGCAACTACACAGGCCTTTTTTAATTTTGATATCTTAGAGTAAGGTAAAGTATTTATTGCTTCAATTACTAGTGCTTTTTTCGATAGTTGTCCTACAATGGCTTTTACCTCAGTGTGTTTTTTATCACCTATCACGATGATTGGAAAACCTAATCTTTCATATTTTTTTACGATTGTGTGGATGTGTTTAACCATAGGACAGGTGGCATCTACAATCTGAAAACCTAATTTTTTTGCTTTCTGGTAGGTTTTTTTGGGACTGCCGTGGGCACTGATAAGCAGCACAGCATTTTTCTTGGGTTTTAATCTAAAGATCTTTTTTATTCCAGCCCGTTTTATTTTTTCTACCACTGTCTCATTATGGACAATATCGCCTAACATATAAACTTCTTTTCCACAAGAGGCAGTCTGAAAGGCAATATCAATTGCCCTTTTTACTCCGAAACAAAATCCCGCTGATTTTGCTAAAGTGATTTTCATTTTTTTATTAAGGCAGTTTAATTTTTTTTAGAAACCTCGTCTAATTATTTTTTATTTTATCAAATCTATTATACAGCACATAATTGTCAAGGCAAGTTCTAGTCTAAAAAGCTTTTTAAGAGTTAATTGCTTTATAAAAGAAAGTTAGATAGAGAATTCTTTAAAAATATTTTAAAAGTAATATGTAACCAGTAAAAGTAAGTAAAACAAGATTGTTTTATACTTTTTAAGCGAATCTATCTTTAAAATCTATTTCTGAAAAGTCCCTATTAAATTAAGGCAAGATAATATGATATCTTTTGTTATAGTTTTTATTATTTGCTGATAGGTCTTTTTTAATATAGAATAAAACTATGGTACTTAATCGGAAGCTTATAGAGTGTAATTTGGTAGTTTTTTCTTCTAAGCCACAACTTGTTGAAGCAATAAAAGCTGTCCTTTTGGCTTTGGGGGTCAGCCAAGAAGATTTGGTAGAAGAAAATAAAAAAGATAAAGTTTTTTTGAAGTGGTACGTAACAAGTCCACGACAAGCACGCCTATTTACCGAGAACTTAAAGAAACAGTCTTTTAGTCATTTAAGATTTTACTTACGTAAACTTAAAGACGCAGATTGGAAAACACGCTGGAAAAGTTTTTTTCGGCCTTTTAATATAACTGCCCAGATACGTCTTATTCCTTTATTCTACAAAGGAATAGATAATCAAAATAAACCATTCAAGATTTATCTTGATACGACTTTTGCCTTTGGGACTGGCCAGCATCCTACTACAAGATTGATGGCAGACTTGATTAGTTTACGTAAAGGAAAAATTAAAAAATTTTTGGATGTAGGAACCGGCTCTGGGATTCTTGCCATTGTTGCCAATTGTTATCAGGCAGAGAAAATATGGGCTATTGATTGTGCGCCAGAAGCAATTAAAACTGCTTCAAATAATTTTAAACGTAATAAATTGAAGAATTATTATCTAAAATGCATTGATTTCAAAGATTTTTCCTGTAAAGAGAAATTTGATTTTGTCTGTGCAAACCTAATTACTGAAAATCTTTTGCAGTTCAAGAATCGGTTAATTAATTTGGTAGAAGCAAATGGCTATTTAGCTGTGTCAGGTATTTTTCAAGATAACTACCTACACTTCCGAAGAAAATTTAAGGATAAGCAGTTGCGGTGTATAAGAGTAAGAAAAAAGAAAAAATGGTATGCTCTTTTATTTAAAAAGTTAGTTTCTAAAAGTTAAATTTTTAGTTTGCACTTAGAAATTTTCGTCGTATAATGCATTAAATGGAACAGGCCCTTTTTGAACAGATTAAGAGTTATGGTTACCAAACAGTTCGAATAGAGCAGTCTGATTATCTTGAACTAGTGATAACTAAAGCACATTTTGCGAAGCTTAATGAAACTTTAATAAATTTTTTTGGTGAGGCAGCTTGGCCATCCCAGAATCCGCTAACCGAACAGATGTGTAAGCTTATTAGTTCAGCAGGTGGTTTAATGCCCGGGCAGACCTTTTTTTATAAATGCTTAAACAATGAGGTTTTTTATGCTATGCCTGGCCTTGGTCAGATGGGCTACATATAACTGTAAAAGTTGCAAGATACCAAAGTAGTTGACCAGAAGAAGGAGAAATTAGAGATGAAAAGAGTAGGCATTTTTTTGCTAGGTTTAGTGGTTGTTTGCTTTTGCATAAGTATTAGTTTTGCTCGGCAAGGACAAGGAGCAGGTGAAGAGATAAGCAGTTTTCGGAAACAACAAAGAGACGAACATAAACAATTCCAACAGAATCAGCAACAAGAACGCAAACGTTTCAAAGAAAGTTTAGAAGGAAAAACTAAAGAGCAAAAAAAAGAAGCATTAAAGGATTTTCATCAACTACAACAACAGAAGCGTGAACAATTCCGTCAACGGCAGCATCAAGAAAATATGGAATTTTTAAAAAACCGCTTGCAAAAAAACAAGAAACTTACCGATGCTCAGAAAGAAGAACTTATTAAGTTTTTTGAACAGCAATATGAAGAGAATGTTTCTTTCAGGGATGAGCAGCAGAAAAAAAACGTAGAATTTTTTGAGAAGATTGCTAACGACTCCAACTTAACTCAGGAGCAAAGAAAACAGGCGATTCGTAAGCACTTCCAAGAACAAAGACAAGAAAAGCTTAAATTGCGCTTGCAACAGAGGGAAGAAAATAAATCAGAAATTGAGCATTTACGAATACAAAATCAACAACAAAAGCAGTTGCAGTCAGAGAAAAAATAGAATGGTTATTTGTACGTTTACTTTAATACTTTAGATGTGTTAAAATAATTAAAAAATGATTTCCTAGTCAAATTGAAAGCATTGTAGATGGAGGAGTATATGAAGCAGTTAGTTTTATTACGTCACGGTGAAAGTATCTGGAATAAAGAAAATCGTTTTACTGGCTGGACGGATGTAGATTTGTCTGAAAAAGGTATAGAAGAAGCACATAAGGCAGGACAAACTCTTAAAAAAGAAGGGTTTGTTTTTGATGTTGCCTTTACCTCCGTTTTAAAACGCGCAATTCGCACGCTCTGGATTACTTTGGATGAGATGGATTTAATGTGGATACCTATTTATAACTCGTGGCGTTTAAATGAACGCCATTACGGTGCCTTGCAAGGATTAAATAAAGCAGAGATGGCTGCTAAATATAGTGAAGAACAAGTGCTTATTTGGCGCAGAAGCTATGATGTGCCACCACCTCCCCTCTCCAAAGATGATGAGCGTTATCCAGGCAGGGATCCGAGATACAAGGAACTTGCCCCTGACGAAATACCTCTTACAGAGTGTTTAAAAGATACGGTTGCTCGGTTTCTTCCATATTGGCATCAGGTTATTGCACCTACTATAAGGCAAGGTAAGAGAGTAATTATTGCTGCCCACGGAAATAGTTTACGTGCTTTAGTAAAATATTTGGATAATATCTCAAACGAAGAGATTGTCAAACTTAATATTCCAACAGGTATACCACTTGTTTATGAACTTGATGATGATTTACGACCGATAAGAAATTATTATCTAGGAGATCCTGAGGAGGTTAAAATGGCAATGGAGAAGGTAGCTAACCAGGGTAAAGCGAAGAAATAATCTTTTATGGCAAAACTTGTTAAGGAAAAACTAACACAGGCACTTCCTTTTGCTTTTCGTATTTCAGGAAATTTGGTAAGTACTACTGAGAATGCATCTGTTAGAACCGTAGCAAAGATTCTTGCCCGAAAAAAAGTTGGTGCAATTATTGTCCAGAGAAAAGGCAAACTCTGTGGGATTATTTCAGAACGCGATATTGTCTGGC
>JAOAET010000022.1 GCA_026416665.1 Candidatus Omnitrophota bacterium
AAAATTGCTTTTTGGGGTTTAATCTGGGTAATCAGTTTCTGAGCATCTTCCAAGCAAAGGTGATCTACCCCTGGATGTGGCTCATAGAAAACCACCCCTATAATTAAGATATCGGTTTTATAAAACTTCTCTAATCCCTTAAAATAACGGGTATCAGTAAGCAAACCTATAGAAAGAGCATTTATTTTAAATTTTAAACCATAAGTTTCTACAGGATGAATGTGCTGCATAGAGGTAGAAAATTTAAAATTTTTGACTTTATATACGGTTTTTTCTTTCAATATCTCAATTTTTTGGGGAAAACTACGTAAATAACGTAAAATCACCGGGTCATCAGAAAGTGCCTGTTTAGGACAAAATACTATGCCCTTTTTTTTATAACCACCTTCAGTCATCGCTTCAATCATTACATTAACATCCGCACAATGGTCAAGGTGACGGTGGGTAAGTATAATTGCATCAAGCTGACTAGGGTCAAGTTTTGGCCGAGAATTAGCACAATGTACAAGACAACCTGGACCAGGGTCAACCAAAACATTGGTACCTTCTACATTTACCCAAAGCCCTCCAGAGTGGCGTAGTTGTCTAATCATTACAAAACGCGCACCTGCAGTCCCCAAAAATTTTATGAAATTTTTATCCATTTTAGTAAACAAATATTTGTTGAAACTCCTGCCTGTCGAGAATGCCCTTATTTATTTAACAGACTTGCTAGTTTTTCAAATAATCTGCCTTTTTTACACCTTTCTTCAGACACTTTTTAGCATTTCTTATAATAAATTAGTATCTCTCAATTTACTTAAAATTGCAAGTCAATATCTTTTAATTTGTTTAACTTATTTATGTTAAAAAGCCTCTGCTTTTTATTACCTGTGCTTTTTATAAAAGAGGTATTTTATTTAAAAAACGTTTCTACACTACAACTATTGTTAGCTCAAATTAGGGAGGGTATTTATTAGGGTTTAGGGTTTAGGAAGATAAAAAGAAAGAATTTTCTCAAAGACACACTAACTATAAAATAGTTTAGTGGGGTAGTTATTCTTTTAACCATATCCTACGCAGTTCGCGGTTAATCTGAAGCATCTGACTATGACTTAGCTCGGGCTTAAGACACTCCATCCCAACGCACTTTTGTTTTTTTCTGTTTGCTTGTTGCAGAAAGTCCTCAACTGCTAAAACCTCAACTCCTATAATCCGAGCAAAGTCACGGATTTGTCGGTCATCTGAAACTAATATTACTTGTTTAATAAGGACATGTTTATTTTCTAAAATTTTTTTAATTCGTTCATCTGCACTTTCATGTGCAGAAAAAATTACTGTAATTTGCTGTTGGTCATAATTAAGATTACTGCTGTATCCATCAAAGACTACGGTAATTTTGTTCTTTAAACTTCCACAAGGCCGTTCAGCAATAAGGAAGTCAAGCAAGGCTTGTCTTGGCTGCTTGTGTTTTCTGTAACCAGCAAATGCAGAATTAAATATCACGTTACAGCCGTCTATAATGTAATGTCGCGACATAAACTATCCCTGACAAAATAACCGACCCAAGAATAAACCCAAAGGACAAAAAAGACAGAGAAAAAGCAATTTCCTGGCTAATTCCGAATCTACTAAAAAAGAAAACTGTAGCCATATCCCTTACCCCTAAACCTGCAATAGAAATAGGCAGCATCGTTAAAGCTGTAATCAACGGACTGCTTAAGAGAAAGTAAATAACCCCTATTTTAAAACCTAAGGCCTTTGCCATTATCACCGCTGTTATAGGAGCACTAAGTTGAACCAGAACCGAAATAAAAATATTCCCTAAAAGCATTTTTCTCAAATTTCTCATTTTGAAAAGTGCGTTATGCATAGTTTCTAAAGAAGATAAAAGCTTTATATAGGCAATCTTAACAAGTAAACGGTTTAATGCCTTATAAATTTTATAATTAAATAGGCCAAAGATAATCAGGATTAAAACTATCAACAGAAGCAAAATACCCACTACAATTTCTTTAGGTATACCGAAAGGTATAGCCAAAAACAAAGCAAAAATTCCTACAATAACCATTCCTGCATAACCACTTAGTCGGTCAAGAAAAACACCTGCCAAAACCTCTCCTGTCTTTTTGGTATGTGCCATAAGTTCAATACTGCGTAACAGGTCATTACCTACCGTAGAAGGAAAAAGTGCACCAAAGAAAAGACTTGCAGAAAAAATAGAAACAAGTCGTCCTAAAGATACCTTTATCTTCATTGCCTTTAAAATCATCTTCCAACGAAAAAAACAAAGAATATAACCCAATTGTGCAAATAAAAATGAAAAAAGCAGTAAACCGAAATTAGCAGAAGTAAGAATACCTATCAAGCAGCGTAGGTTTACTTTTCGTAAAAGTATAAAAATTAAAAATACGCTTAGTCCTAAGCGTATCAGATAAAAAAGAAATCTTTTTATAATAGGCATAACTAGTTAGGTTAACCTAAAAAGTTTTTGCAAGTTAAGATGATAATTTTTTGTACAAACAATTTTAACTGACAGGTAATTTATCTCTTCTAAACAACTTTCCCTTTTTTACTTTAAGCTGTTTTAATATTTTATTTACGATGCTGATGTAAAATATAATTATGCGCAGAATGTGCTGCCTCTGCCCCTTCTGCACAAGCAGTAATAACCTGATAGAGGTGTTTTTCTATACAATCTCCACAAGCAAATATCCCTGCACAAGAGGTCTGCTTACGACTATTGACCTTAACAAATCCTGAATCATCAAGGTCGATAATTCCTTTTAAGAATTCAGTATTTGGTTGAATACCGATAAAAATAAAAACGCCTTGACAAGAAATAAAAGTTTTTTCTTCAGTATTTAGTGAACGGATATAAACTCCTTCTAAGGTATTGTCTCCTTTTATTTCCGTAACTACACTATTAAAGATAAAAGAAATATTGGGTTTTGCCTTTGCCTGTTCCTGTAATATTTCTATTGCACGCAAAGTTGCTCTTCGGTGAATAACTGTAACTTTACTGGCATAACCAGATAAAAATATTGCCTCTTCAATTGCTTTATCCCCTCCACCTACTACACAGATTTCCTTTTTACGAAATAAAGGTGCATCGCAAGTTCCACAAAAAGAAACACCCTTTCCAATAAATCTCTGTTCTCCTGGCACACCTAACCTCTTCCAATGTGCGCCAGTTGCAATTATTAAAGAATAAGCTTGAAAATCTCCCTCAGTAGTATTGACAGTAAACAGTGGATATCCTTCGTGTTGTTTTATATTAATACCAGTTGCTTCAGCATTTTTCTCAAAGATATTTAAGTTTTCTATCTGTTTTTTCATTCTTTCAATTAGCTCTGCGGTAACAACTCCTTGCGGAAACCCTGGAAAGTTCTCAATACTTGCAGAAAGTAGAATCTGCCCTCCCACAACCATCTTTTCTAACAGTAAGGTCCTCATACGGTACCTGCCGCAATATAAAGCAGCGGTTAAGCCCGCTGGACCAGCACCAATAATAATAACATCGTATATCTGCTCGGCCATACTTTATTAGTATATAAGATTTATTATATTAATCAAGAAAAACGTAAAGAACTGCGCACTAAAGGTGCACAGTGAACCTGTCTAAAACCTAACTGTTCTGCCCATTTGCGGTATTGCTCAAAACAAGCTAAGCTTACAAACTCTTTTACTTTTGCATGATTTTTAGATGGTGCAAGGTACTGACCTACCATCAAAATATCACAATCAACTTCTCTTAAGTCTTGCATAGCCTTGAAAACCTCTTCTTTTTTTTCTCCTAATCCTACCATTAATGCTGACTTGGTAACAAGTTTTTTATTTATGCTTTTAAGTACTGCTAACACCTTTAACGAACGTTGATAATCTGCTTGTGGACGTAAGATAGGATAAAGACGCGGAACAGTCTCTATGTTATGGCCAATGATATTTACAGAAGTGTTAGCCACTGTTACAAGTGAATTTATATTTGCCTTAAAGTCAGGAATAAGTATCTCAATAAAGCAACTGGGTACTTTTTTTCGGATACTTTGTATAGTACAAGCAAAAAACTTTGCCCCTCCATCCTCTAAATCGTCACGCGTTACCGACGTAATTACTACCTGTGAAATCTTATGTTTTTTTACAAACTTGGCAATCCTTTCTGGCTCAGTCTTATCTACTGTTAAAGCTATTTTTTTCTTACAAGAGACATTACAGAAACCACAGAAGCGAGTACATACTGTCCCTAGTATCATAAAAGTTACTGCTTTATTCTTGAAACATCGGTTTATGTTAGGACAGGCAGCTTCAAGACAGACAGTGTTTAGCCGACTTTCTTTAAGACAATTATAGAAAAATTGGCTGGCTTTTGTGGGTAATTCTTGCCTAAACCAGAAGGGAAGGCGTTTTGTTTTGGGAAGAAAAAAATCTTCTTTTCTTTCACAATCCCGGTGTTTTGCTTTAATATTCATTTTTGCGCATCAAGAAAACGCCGGAGGGAACGGTCGTAAGTTTTCTCGTCTTTTTCTGAAAAAAAACAGGCAGGCAGTTGTTGTTTCAGACGATGGTAATGCAAGCACTGACAACAAATTCCTTTACGAGAACATGGCTCATATGAGCAGTTACAAAGCTTTAGGTTTTGTGGTTTGTTTAGACATTCTTTCATCAGAAATTTCTCTTAGTTTTTTTCGTAAAGATATTTTTCTCCAAAAAGGAGCATAGTCTAAAATCAATTTCCCATCTAAGTGGTCTATCTCATGCTGAAAAACACAGGCAAGTAAATCCTCTGCCTCAATAGTCTGTAACTTACCTTGTTCATCTTGTGCTTTTAAGATAATTTTCTTCGCACGCTTAACCTTTACATAGCAACCTGGAACACTTAAACATCCTTCTTCAACCTTCTGACGACCAAAACGTTTGATAATAACAGGATTTATCAGCTTGTATAATCCACTTCCACAGTCAACTACAATAAGTCTTAAGTTTACACCTACCTGCGGTGCAGCAAGACCAATACCTTTAGCAGCATACATAGTTTGCGCCATCTGGCTTAAAAGCTTAATATGTTCTGGTTCAATAGTTTTAAGCTCTTTTGCCTTTGTTCGCAAAACTGGATCACCTATTACTCTAATCATTAATTCGGTTACGCTCATCTACTTTCACAATAATAGGTTTTACCAACGAAGCCTCTTTATTCTCTACTTGAACATAGGAAAGAATAATAATAATATCACCTTTAGTGGCACTTCTAGCCGCTGGACCGTTAAGACAAACTACTCCTGAATTTCTTTTCCCAACAATAGCATAGGTCTCAATACGGCTACCGGTATTAAGATTTAAAACTTCTACCTTTTCATTAGGTAAGATATCTGCAGCCTCAAGTAAAGCCTGATCAATAGTAATACTGCCTTCATACTCAAGATTAGTATCGGTTACTCTGGCGCGATGAATCTTTGATTTAAGCATAGTTCTCATCATAAAAACCCCTTTTATTTACTCAGAAAGTGCCTTAACAATTTCTTTACCAAACTCTTCGGCAGCAAAAGGACCAGCTGCAGTAATCACTACTCCATCCCTTTCCACAGGATTATTGGTATATTGTGCCTTTGCCTCAATAAGGCGAGCCATCTCTGAGGCCCAAACAGTAGCACGTTTACCTTTTAGTAAGCCAGCATTTGCCAAGATTACTGGTGCAATACAAATAGCAGAAACTATCTTATTTTTACTAGCAAAATCCCATGCAAGTTTATGCGCTATCGGGTCATTCCAATACTGCTGTGCACCTAAACCGCCCACAAAAACGAGCGCATCAAAATCTGTTTCTTTAATATCTTGAATAAACATATCTGGTTTTACCTTCATCCCTAACATTCCTACAACATCTTTCTTTGTAGTGGAAGCTATCTTTACCGTGTAACCTTTTTCTTCAAAAATAGCTTTCGGAACAGCTAACTCTTCATCACGAAACTTATCTTGGGCAATTACCATAACAATCTTTTTCATTGCTCTTATGCTTTAAAGTTTTTAATAATTAATGCCTTATTTAATTATCCCTTTGTACCTAGGCGCGAATTGCAGTCACTGCCACACAGTCTACAACATCATCTACAGAACAACCACGAGAAAGATCGCTACAGGGCTTTTTAAGCCCCATCAATAACGGCCCTACTGCACGTGCCTTTGCCAAACGCTCTACTATCTTATAAGAAATATTACCTGCCTCAAGATTGGGGAAAATAAGAATATTTGCCTTCCCACCTACTGGGCTGTTAGGAAACTTAATTTGAGCCACCTCAGGCACAATTGCAGCATCAACCTGTAGTTCTCCATCAGCTAAAAGTTCTGGTTCCATTTCTTTTAATTCTGCAAGGGCTTGTGTAACTTTAGAAACAGATTTTCCTTCAGCTGAGCCTTTCGTAGAGTAACTTAAAAAAGCAATTCTTGGTCTTATCTCTAAAACCTTTTTGGCAAGTTCTGCGGAAGCTAACGCAATACAAGCAAGCTGACGCGAATTTGGTTCGGGGATAACCCCACAATCAGCAAAAATAAATGTGCCTTCTTCTCCATACCGACAATCAGGCACAACCATTATAAAACAACTACAAGCAATAAGCAGTCGTTCATCTAAACCTACACAATGTATTGCTGCGCGACATACCTCTGCGGTAGTATGGCTTGCTCCTGCTACAAAACCATCTACCTTACCTTCACGTGTCAACATTGCTGCGTAATAGAGCGGATCCTCAAATAACTTGCGGGCTGTCTCTAAATCCATACCTTTTGCTTTACGTAGTTGGTAATATAACTCTATATAACGCTGTTTTTCCTGCGGATCCATTTTCTCTGGAGTCAAAAACAATACATCGGCTATACCCTCTTTTTGAATTACTGTGGCGGCTTCAATTACCCGTTTATCCTTATATTCAGGTAATGCAATAGTTTTTTTTCTTTGTCTTGCCTTCTGACGAATAAAACTAATCGTATCCATTTTAAATTCCTTTCAAAATTGTTTCTAAATCTACATAATCCTTTACTAATTTCACTGCCATATTTATCTTCGCAATATGGTTGGGTCTAATTTTAACAGTTAAATCATGAATTGTGGAAGATACAGAGTAGGTGTCTTCGTTAGCTAATAAAACAGGTATCTGTGCCTGAGATAATAATTCCATAACTTCTTTGCTAGGAACCATTCCCCCTGAGAGAATGATCCCTGAAATCTTCAGCTTGTCTTTTTCATCCTCACGCCAGCAATTAAGTGCAGCCCGAATCATTTCCTCATTATCCCCAGGTGTAATAAGCAGACTGTCATTAACCATATAGCGTAAGGCATTTACCGGCCTCATTGCCCCAATTACTACTCTTGAAACATAGCGTGCCAAATACTCTTTACCACAGAGCAATTCATAATTAGTTTCTTCTTTGATTTGATCTATAGTCGGATATGAAAGCATAGAAGTAAAGGGAATAACACCTAACAAACGAATTCCTTTTCGCTTAAGGCCTTTATCTACTAATTCTTTAATTTTATCATACTTCTCCGGTAGAACCTTGTTGATAATTACTCCCAAAACTTTAACTCTTTCTTTATCAAAGAGCGCCTTGTTTAATATAATCTCATCAATGGGTCTTCCTATTCCACCTGAAGAAACAATTATAACCTTTGACCCAAGCATGCGCGCCACAACCGCATTAGAGTGATCAAAAACAGAACCCACACCAGCATGACCGGTTCCCTCAATAACAACTAACTGTTGTCCCTTGCATATCCTATGAAAAGATTCATTTATCTGCTTAGTGATTGCATCTTTGTTAGGATGTGCTATATATTTTTCTGTAAAGCCTTTTTCTACAGCAATTGGACTCATATCTTTAAGACTTGAACGCACTCCAATACGACAGACCTCTTCAATAAGCAGAGAATCCTCGTCAATCTTCATTCCGTCTTCTTCAAGATATCTCTGTCCAATGGGCTTGATAAAACCAACTTTACGAAATCTCTGTTGAAGATTACATATCAAACCAAGAGATACAGTGGTCTTACCATCATTTTGCTTGGTAGCAGCTATAAAAATTTTTTTCATTATCTATTTTCCAAAGAGCTTTTAAACAGATATTTATAGATTATTCTGAATCCTTTTTTTAAGCTCAAGTTTACTAACTGCCCCAATTACCTGGTCCATTACTTTACCGTTCTTAAACCACATAAGAGTAGGAATAGACATAATACCAAACCGGCTGGCAATTGTAGGACACTCATCCACATCAACCTTTACAATTTTTAAGCTATCAGAAAATTCTTGCGCAAGCTCCTCAAGTATCGGAGCCACCATACGACAAGGGCCACACCAGCTTGCCCAGAAATCAACCAGAACCAGTTTATTAGATTCTAACACCTCACGGCTGAAATCTGCCTCCGTTACTTTTTTTGTAGACATAGTTTTTCCTCGTTTTCTCTTTGGGGGTTAAATAAGGTTGGACAATGAATAAGAATAGCATAAATCAACAATTAAAGCAAGGAATTTTAACAACCCGAGGTAGAATTGTAAGATAAAAATTTAATTAACTTAAGAATTTATTATTTTCCTTTTTGGTATTATAATATTTTTATTATGGAGATAGAAACCAGAAGAGCTGTTACAGGAGTAGGGTTACCTAACGAATTAACAAACAATATCCATCAGGCATTAAATTACGAAGGATATGAGTTTATTAACTTCCCCTCTGTTCAGGAGCTCCTTTCCCAAATAAAGAATTACCGCATCAGCCTTATTTTTGTCTATAATATCTTACCTGACCTAAAAGACACTAATGAACTTTGTATTCTATTACGTTCTCAGCAACATTTAGAGACCGTTCCTATTATAATCATTTCACACGGGGAAGAAAATAGAGAAGAGAAAGTCAAGATGCTTACCAGCGGCCTTATTGACAGCTACATAAGTTCACTTGCCACTACAGAGGAAATCATTGCCTATGCTAAAGTGTTTCTGCAACGACAACAACTAGAAGAAGAATTAGAGCAGAAAAATGAATTATTAAATCGCCTTTCGATTACTGACGAACTAACAAAACTTTATAATCGCCGTTATCTGATCAGCCGACTGGATGAAGAGCTTAAAAAAATAAAACGCTATAACTATCCCCTCTCCTGTCTTATGTTGGACCTTGACCATTTTAAAGCTATAAACGACAGTATTGGCCATGCCAAAGGTGATATTGTTCTGGAACAATTAGCAGAGCTCATCAAAAAAAATACTCGTTCTATTGATATAGCTTGTAGATATGGTGGAGATGAAATTGTTATAATACTTTCTTTTACTAATTTAACTGGTGCCTTAGAAGTAGCTCAGCGGCTGCGTAGGAAAATAGAAGAACATAATTTTGGTACCTTAGATAAACCTCTTAAGTTTAGTACAAGTATTGGCTTGGTAGCTGTTGAACCAAAAGATGCCATTGATGTGGACCTTTTGTTACAAGCCTTAGATAAACAACTTTATGAAGCAAAAAATACTGGCAGAAACAAAGTCTGTGCTAGAATGTATAGAGAATGCTTCTGTTAGTAATTTACCTATTATCTACCACAGGTAGAATCCTGGTTATTATTTGAACAGAACTTTTTATTTCTATCTAATGCTTTAGTGAAATAACCTGCAGTTAAGGCGTCTATGTGAGCAGTTAGCTCCTGAATACGCAGTTGGTTTTCCAAATAATGTTTGTCAGAAGTACTAAGTTTTTCTTGCTCCATTTGCAATTTTTTGCGGGCAAAGTAATATTTATTTAGTTTCTCTAAGATCTGATTACGTAGTTCAACCATCAGACGGCTACGCACATCAATAGAAGTTTGTGCAGAGTTCCAAATCAAATCTCCCAAGTCCCAACGTAAACAAACGTCCCACTCAATTGCTTGTTTGCCTTTTCTAAGTAAATCATCTTCAGTTTTAGTGGTAGAACCTCCTTCCCAATGCCATAATTCTGTAATGTCGTTATTTACACTTACACTAAATGTCGGTAGATATGCCTTTCGTGATGCTTGCTTACGCCATAATTTAATTTTTTCAGCGGAAACTTCAGCATATCTGACCGCAACTTCTTGTAATTCGAGAATAGATGGCTCAGAACAAGTAAAATTTGTATTTTGCTGTTTTGTCTGTGCCTGAAGAAACTCTGGGCAATTGATTAAGAAAACTATCTTAATAATTACTAATAACCGCTTTTCTTTTCTTCTCATTGGTGACCTCCTTTTACTCTTAATAGACGAACTTTGGAAAATTTTCTAACAAATTCTTTAAAGGAGACCACCCGAAAAATACCAAATAAAAATCCTGTGCCACTTTAAGTATCATTTAGAAAAAATTAGCACAGGGTAAATTCTATTAAGAAGCTATCTTAACAAAATTTGCTATTTTCTGAAAATCAGTAAGACTGGCTTTAATAAATCTGATACCTAACCTATACTGATTTTCTCTGTGGCGAAGGCAATAACGTACTTGTCCTTTTACTTTTACCGGAGCAAAAAAAATTGCTTGTCCATCAAGACTTAATCTTATAAGAATAAAGTAAATATTAATTAAACAATGCGTTGGAATAAAACTTTCAGTCAATAAAGCTATTCCCCCTTCACTAATATTTAGGGTAACTGCCTCTATATTATTATCTTTGTGATTAGCTTGTAATCTTAAAAACCAACTTACAGTTAATTGACAATTTGCCGTAACATTTAGGTCAAAACGAGTATATTTCCTCCTTTCTAATATACCAATCATAGATTATTTCTTTCAAGTTTCATAAGTCATTTTGTTACCATTAACCAATCGATATCTAATCATACGTAGGGCAATACTTATTGGCTGCAGATGAGATTTCTCTAACTGGATACCTGCTCTGTATGTCTTCTCATCTATTTGACTAATCCATACTAACCTACCAAAAACCTCTATCTTTTCATAATTATCCGGTATAATTATCTCTACTTCAAAAGGCATACCTAAAGGAATTTTTTTCTGAGAAGTTATCCCTATACCCTGCTCACAAATATCGTGGGTTATTGATGCACAGTCTTGTTCACTTTTTTGTAAAACAGGTAAATTTACATTATATCTGGGGAATCTACGCCGCTCTATAAAATCCCATTCTTTCATTTTGATAATCCTAATACTTATATAGATTTGTTGAGGATTCGGCTTTTAATAACTAAAGTCATTTGTGTATTTTTCAAAATTGGACTTTCCTATTCTCACTTGTTACTTTAAATTCTAATTAAGAGTAACCAGAAACTAATTGACTTTCAAGCTTATTTTGCTTACTTTAAGAAACCGTTTTCAATAACTTAGTTTAAGGTCAAAAGTTCTTCTTGCACATGCCGGTGCATCGGTATATCTACTTTGCGTAGAATCTCTTGTGCTTGTCTTAAATATTCTCTAGCTTTTTGTACCCAGCCTCTTTTTTTATATAATATACCTAATGAAAAACAGGCATCTGCTAGCTCCATCTTTGCGTTAATTGTTTCTGCTTGTTCTACTGCTTGCTTTAAATACTGTTCTGCTTTCTCAAAATTATCCATTTCTAAATAAAGCTGGCCAATCATAGAATAATCACTGGCAATTTTAGGTAGATTTTTCTGTTTCTGATCAATTTCAAGACCCTTATGATAATATTGTAAGGCAATACCATACTCTTTTTCCATAAGATACAATTCTCCCAGATTAAAATAAAGATCGCTTAATTCTTCTTTGTTTCCTAATTCAAGGAAAAGCGCTCTACTTTTTTTGTAGTATTCCTCGGCTGCCGGCATATCTTCTCTATTAGAGAAAAGTAACCCTAAATCAAAATAATCGCAGGCAAGATTATAACGGTATTTACGTAGATGTTGTTTGCTTCGGTTTATCTCTACGCTCTTAGTTAGAAGTTCAAGTGACCGAGTATAATCCTCTTTATCCATATACCAAACTGCAAGTTTCCTTAACGCTATTGCTTCATGGTATAAATCTTTTTGTTTCTGACTTTTTTCAAGCGCCTTCTCATATAATTGCTTTGCTTTTTCGTATTCACCAGTACACTGATAGAACCATCCAGACAAAATATATGCCTCAGCAATATGCCAAGGTTTGTTGTATTGACTACTCAATAGAATATAGTCCGCGTAATAGGCAGCTGCTTCCTGATTATTTCCCATACGATAAGAAATCTCCGCAAGAAATGGGTAGAGCGCCAAAAAACGTTTATCTTTTTGTTGAACTTTTCTTGCCAGCTCTAACGCTCGATTATTTTCCCCATTTTTACTTAAGTAAACTGCCTTTTGGTATAGGACATAAGAAGAAGGTTTAAAATAAACAACAACAAATCTAGTAAAGCTTAATACACATAAGATAAAAATTAGAAAAACAATCAGGGTAAGCGGCAGTTTATAAAGTTTAATTAGCTGGGATAAAGATAGTTGCTTTTTGAGTAACGTTTTTCTTTCTTTAGGGAAAAAACAGTAATCTGGTGAACCATATAAGACATATTGCGCCCATTGCAAATTTCCTAGTCCATAACGCTTGGCCAATACCTTTCGCGCCTTACGTAAACTATCTCCCACAGACTGCCCACTTATTAGGTGTTGATAGAACTCTTTTGCGAACTCTAAACTTACCTCATCATCAACTCGCTGTAAGGTTCCAATATAGTAATTAGTGCCCGCAAAAAGAAAAGAAGCAGCCATACTATATGTCTTCTGTTCTATTCCAAGTTTTACATCCTTACAGCTAATTCGTGCTGATTGGCAGGCATTAGAAAAAACTAAAGCAGGCATAGGCGTGGTTTGTCCTAAAGCTAAAATGTCGCAAGTAGTAAAACGACTATCTGCCATTACCCAACCAGTATTATTTTTGTCAAGTTCGTCATACTCACAGTGTCCAGCAAAGTGAACAAGGTCATACTCATTAATATTTTTCTTTAAATAATACGCTTCAACAGAAGTGGATTTAAAATCAATGATGATCCTGTTACGTAATTTATCAAATTGGTTGCGTATGCTTATACCTTCATTATAACTTGAAGGAAGGTCATTAGTAGGATTAGCAAGAATAAGCATACGTAGACGCTCACCAGATGATCTGTATCTTAAAGACAACGGCTGCTGCTGTGAACAAATTACTCTGCCTATACTAAAACGCAGACAGAGAAACTCAGCTCCATCAAAAACAACTTCCCAAGGGATAAAAATTAATTCTTCTTCTAAAGATATGGTTAAATGTTCTGCTGTTGTTTTCCATAATTGTTGTTTAATAGGAAGAGGAAAAAGTATGTCCCAAAGTACCTGACCATTTTTCTTAAGCTCCTTTAGCAAACCAGAAGAATCTATTTCTTTGAGAAGACGTCTTTGTAGAAGAAGCTCTATTTGGCGGCTAACTCTCTCTACATCTTCAAAGGAAACTATACATTGGCTATAGAGCTTAATTGTGTGCTTTTGCTCTTCTTGATAAATGCCCATCTTAAACACACGATTATTTCTTGACACCTCAAGATATAGATTACTAGACTTCTCTTGCATAGTCTAAATAAAGTTGTTTTATAAAATTAACTCCAAGACAAAATTAAATTTTTCCTGCTTTATACTGGTTATAGAAATAGTATATCTACCACCAATTACCTCCTCAAAAGTTGCCTTGCCTTCTACTGCAACATATGACTCAAGTTCAGTTTTATCTTTTAACAAACTAATGCGACAATCACGGAAAGGTTGTTTGGTCTTCTTGTCAAGCGCATAAACTGTTAATGTAACCCTATTATTCTCTTGTAGTTGTATCTTAATTTCTGTCTGTATTTCACCAAGATCCTTAAAAAGAAGTAACTGTTTTTCAAAACTATCTTTATTTTTGGAACGTAATACTGTAACAGGCACTACTTCCTGACCTAACAAGACATCGGCGCAAGAAGACAAAATTTTTAAAAACATCCCCTCTTTTTTAATGATAATCTCATCCGTAGAAAAATCTTCTTTATAAGCTAACTTTTCTTTAGTCCAGACCTTTAGTTTATCAGGCAGTTCATCTTCTGAAGTAACCGGTAACTTGCAAGCTTCAGCTACACGTTGTGCACATTGAGCACACAACACACAATGCGCTTTTATTTTCTCACCAACGGATCCAGAAAGTTTATGTTCTAAAAAGGCAGCCAGTAACTCTTCGTCTGGATGGTCATCTCCAGATGAAGGAATATTTTTCTTCCAAATAGAAAACACCTTACTAATAAGTTCTTCAATAGGATTAGCCATAATACCCCCAATTAAATAGACGCATAATACTTTCTAATCTAACTATTTTCTATTTTAAAATAGGTATACTATAGCCTTTCTTACGGAAGCAGTCCCTTAGGCGTTCTACAATACGTGCCTTACGCATATCCACAGCTGCCCGACTGATATTGTAAAAGTCCTTAATCTGATTTAAAGACATTCCTTGGTTAAGATGCATCTCAAGAAAAAACTTTTCATCAACAGATAATCGTTCAATACAATCCGCTAAATCTGCCATTTTTTCGTTCTCATTGGCTAGTTCGGAAACAGATAGTGAATTTAAAGAAAGTATACTACTTAGACTAAAACCATCTTCATTTATTGGTTCATCTAATGATAAAACCTGTGGACGTAGTTTACGTAAGTAGTCAATACATCGGTTGACCACCACTTGTCTTAGCCAACTGGCAAGGCTTGCGCCATTTTTGCCTTTAAAAGAAGAAAGTTTTTTAAAATTATTATCAATAAGGCAAGTAATTACTTCCTGATAAAGGTCTTCAATAGTTTGAACAGATACAGAAAGGCCGTGATTTCTAAAGAAATTGCAGATTATACTGTAAATAAGACGACAATACTTTTCAATAAAAATTTGCTGAGCCTCTTTGTCAAGGCGAATACAGCGATTTATTAGCTCTTTATCATCCATTCATCACAGCTCCTTAACCCTTAAATTAAAGTATAACATTTAAAAACAAAAAAACAATAAAACTAGAAATTCTATAAGTCTTTTAGGCGGATATTGGCGGGTGATTTCTCTAAACGTTCATGTAATTGGCTTAAAAGAGAAGATAACTTTCTGATATCATCTGTGTCAGCAATAGGGATATCGTGGATGCCACGTTGGTCTAAACGGTCAAGCACATATTGTATGGTTAATATATCAGTATCTACTGCGGGTTGAAAAGCCACTACCCTTTCTTGTTCAATATTTACCGCTGCAAGAATACCTGCATCAGATAATTCATCAATAAGTTGGCGCACAAGACGAATAGGGACCTCAAGAATATGGGATATCTCCATTGGTTTAAGTGGCTTCTTTCCAGGTTTGAAGTTTTTTACAACCAGATGCACGATGGAAAGTGCCACCAGTTTTCTAATATTTTGACTGGCTTGTAGGCTTTCCTGCTCAAACTCATAGGTATCTACATTCTGGTGGGCAAAAGAAATTTCTGCACCAAACAATACTATTCTCCAACTTGTCTGTAACCAAATCAAAAATAAAGGTATTGCCGCAAAACTACCATAAATGGCATTGAACTTAGCTACCCCTACCTGAAAGTGAATGTAGAAAAACTGCACAACTTGGTAAATAGTACCTGCCACTATCCCTGCTAAAAGACCAGAAGTAAAATTAACCTTAGTATTAGGCATAAAGATGTATACAAAAGTAAATACAACCCATAAGACAACATAAGGCAAGAACTCAAGCCCAAACAAAAGAATTTGCGAAATTGACCCTAGAAAAGAAAAGCGCTCAAGTAATATCCGAGCTTGAGTGCTAATAAAAACAGTAATACCACTGGCCAGAATTAACAGTATCGGACAGACCAGCATCATAGAAAGATAATCACTAAAACGCCTGCCAATACTACGTAACTTCTGAATACCCCAAATATCGTTAAATGAGCGCTCAATAGTGCTTAACACTTTAACCACAGTCCAAAATAACAACGCTACACCTACACCTGCTACCACACCACCCTTAGTATTCTCAAGAAGGGCATTAGAGAAATTAATCATATTAATCAATACTTCTTCTTGACCGGGCAAGCGTTCAAGCAGTAACTTCTCTAATAACTTTTCTAAACCAAAACCTTTTGCAATTCCAAAGGCGATAGCCAAAATAGGTACAACTGATAGTAAAGTATAATAAGTTAATGCTGATGCCCGCAGATTACACTTATCTTGGTCAAAGTTTCTTACAGCTAACAAAATAATACGAAGTTGATTTAAGAGAAACGATTTTCTACGTGGTAACTTTGAGGAACGGATACGCCAGATATCTCTCTGCAAAAAAGAAATTATTTTCTTAACCATATAATCCTAAATAATCCTAACTTTTATAACCTACCACTATACTGTGTTATGCTTTTTTTCTAAGACAGCTTAAATAGGATTAGTTAAATTAAACACGGTTATTTAGCCTGATAAATGTGAACATCACGCTGCGGAAAAGGTATAGTAATTCCGTTTTTCTCAAGTTCAATCTTTCCCTTTTCTAATAAATCAAAATACACATTCCAATAATCCTTTGGTGCAACCCAAGGACGGCAAACAAGATTAACTGACGACTCCGCCAATTCCATTACTGCAACAACCGGTTTTGGTTCTTTTAAAATACGAGGATCGCTATCCACCAATTTCTGTAATACTTCTTTTGCCTTTTTTATATCGTCTTTATAAGAGATACTAAAAGTAAGGTCAACCCTGCGCTGATTAATATCTGTAAAATTAGTTAAAATATCACCTGTAATTTTAGAATTAGGAATAATCATCCTTCGGTTATCAGGCGTAGTAAGTATAGTATTAAATATTTGAATTTCTACTACAGTTCCTAATTTCCCTGCTGCCTCAATGAAATCGCCAACTTTAAACGGTTTAAATAAAAGCAAAAGCACCCCTGCCGCAAAGTTAGCTAAAGCACCCTGTAAGGCAAGCCCGATAGCCAAGCCCGCTGCACCTACTAAGGCAATAAATGAGGTTGTTTCAATACCAATCTTGTTTAGGGCAGCAGTTACCACAAAAATCATTATGCCAAAGTAAATCATACTTTTAGCAAAAGAGGCAACTGCTGGATCAACCTTTGCCCTCACCAATGCTTGTTCAATTAAACGTGTTGCCCACCTGGCCAACCATTTACCAACCAGAAATATAATCAGCGCATACAATAAGTTAAACAAAAAAGGCAATGCAATACTTAAAAGTTTATCCCACCATAAAGCCATTTGTTCGTTCATCTTACCCCCTTTCTTTAAAAGAAAATTATATATTCCAAAATTCAGTGAAAAACCATGATACCCAAAATTATATTTTATTAAAAAAAATTATCCTCTTAATAACAAAAGGATAGCCGAATGAGGAACAACTAAATATTTTTTTCCTTCGTAATCAATTTCTATGCCGGCATTACGTAAGAAGATACAGTAATCTCCCTCTTGTGCTTGTAAAGGCAAGTATCTACC
>JAOAET010000056.1 GCA_026416665.1 Candidatus Omnitrophota bacterium
GTTCATCTTTTAGCCTGTTGACTTTACACTTACGAGGGCAGAGACAACAACATTTAAGTAATTGCCAGAGCTTCTCAGTTGTTTTCTTTAGTTTTCCAGTATTATATGCTTTTAGATATAATGGCGTCATAAAGATATACACCTTTCTCTAACTTTGTTGGTGATAATTAGAAGATAAAAACATTAGTTTTCTGCTACTACTCTTTCTTTTCCTTTTCCATCTTTTTTCCTTTCTCCTTCTACCTCCACCCTCCTCTCTTCTTTCTTATTTATTTTTAGTCAAGAGGTTGCCGCATCTGTTCTTCTACCCGAGCAATTCGTTCTGTAATAGGAGGATGTGAGCTTAAGAAAACTAAGTTTAAATTAGGAGATTTTTTCTTTTCCGACTCTAACTTTTGGAAAAGGGTAATTATCCCTAAAGGACTATACCCTGCTCTACGAGTATAACGGACAGCTAATTTGTCAGCTAAAAATTCATCTTTCCTACTGTAGCCTAGGTTGACTAGTTCAAAGACTACTGATAGAGCATCATTTAAGGCAGATGAATTTGTTCTTCCACCGGTTACGATACTTAAAACTAACTGATAACCTAGAACCGCTTGAATTTGTTTTACGCTATGTCGGGCAGCAATATGGCCTATTTCATGAGCAATCACTGCTGCTAATTCATCATCATTTGCTGCATCCATCAGCCCTTTGTGAATATAGACATATCCACCAGGAATTGCAAAGGCATTAAGGGTTTTATCATCTACGATAGCAAATTGATAGGTTAAATCTTGGCGATCAGAAACTTGTGCAATACGTTGGCCAATTTGTTGAAGGCGTTGAACTTGATAATGTTCCGTAACAAATTTCATTTTCTGATGTAATTGACTATCCATATTCTGGCCAAGTTTTACTTCTTGTTCTGTATCAATAAGAAGCATTTCTCTTTGTTGGGTTGCAGGATTGTACATAGTAGTACAACCTGCCATCAAAAGAAAGGATATGAAAAGACAAACAAAATCTGTTTTATGAATTAAGTTGTTTAACATATAGCGCACGAATATCTGAAAATATACTAAGATATTCCTTGCTTTTATAATCAGGATAAGTCCAGTCCCAGGGCTGAAAACTTTTATGAACGTAACGCAAAGTAACTTCTGCAAAAATACCTTTGCCAATATATATTCTATGACAGTAATCTTTTGTAGAGGCAAGGACTACTTTTGCTTTGTCTAAGTAACCAGGGTCAAGATTAACTGAACGTCTACCACCCACAGAAAGTTTTTGCTCTATTAGGTTTGTACGTCTTTTAATAAAAGCCAATTTTTTAGGGTGGATAAGTTTTTTGAAACTAACAAAAAAGCGTTTAAGCCCCCCTCCCATCTCAGCTTCGTAATAACGCGTATAATTAAACGGAAGAATTTGGCTTTCAAAGTCAATTATACCAAAATTTCTTATTAATAATCGTTTTGCTTTTTCAAGGTAAAAATTATCTGAAAAAATTATACCACAGAAAAGTTTGACCTTACCTATTTTTCCAATTTTACCCATTATGGAAGGAACTGCTGAACATACTGTGCTATTTTTTGACGGGGTTGTTCTTTAATATCATTAAAGAATATGGCAATATTGAATTTCCCATCTGGATTGTCTTCTGTGCGGACAATTACTCCATTACAAAGTATATCAATATTCTGTTGTTTGCCCTCAACAACGATAGGTAAATTGAGTTTAATCTTAACTTTAGTAAAAGGTGGAACGTATTTATCAATGGTACAATAGGCCCCTACACAACTAATATTGTGAGTTGAGGATACAAAATCATAACCATTTGCTGCTACGTTAATGGGTAGTTTCTTTTCTACTCGAGGATGTATTCTTCGTTCAACTTTTGTTTTATTCATTTTACGCCTCTTTAGTTTGTTGGCCTTTTTTCATTTTAAGCCAACACTTTTTAGTACAATAATATTTACCATCACGATAATAACGTTTAAGTTTTTTTAGAGGTTTGTTACAACTTATACAATTAGTTGGTTTGCTTTCTTGAGTTTGTGAAGTGTCAACAGTTGTCATAGTGGTATCTCCTTTAGTTTATTTTCTTCCTTTAAACTTAAAAATTCATGCAAAATTCTTTTTTCTAGGATATCCCATTCAATAAATTCAGCTCCTAAATAAAATTTGTCTTGACGAAGAAATGGACTTGACCAGACGATACGGGCAATGGGATGGATGTTGCGGCCAAGAACACTAAATTCTAGCATTAACACAGTTTTCGGAGAAATAAAGCAACTGGACGTAAATCGTATACCCCCTCTACTTAAGTCCTTGCAGATAGTTGCGTTAATCTGTTGAGTACCCCGTATTTGAAACCGCAGTGGTTCACTAAAGTTATAACGCGGAAAACGCCTGGTTTCCCTTCGTATTTGTAAAACCATTGCTTGTTATTTTAATTGTAAAGATGAACCGTGGCTTTTTCCACCTTTAGCTTAATAAAT
>JAOAET010000001.1 GCA_026416665.1 Candidatus Omnitrophota bacterium
GCGATATGAAGGAAACTAAAAACTCTGTTTTAAAAATAATATTCTCTGTATTTGAATCTTGTTTAACTATACCATTCAAACGGCTAATGATGCGGGCAGAATTAGGATTGAATTCTGTCTCAATCCACGGACCAAAAGGGCAGAATGTATCAAATGACTTTGCGCGAGTCCACTGACCGTCCTTTTTTTGTATGTCCCTTGCCGTAACATCATTTAAGCAGGTGTAACCTAAAATATAATCTTTACTGTTCTCAACAGAAATGTCCTTGGCCTTTCTTCTTATTACCACTGCCAACTCTGCTTCGTAATCAAGCCTATTGACCGTCGCAGGATAACAAATTGCCTGCTGATGTGCCAGACAGGCAGTTGAGGGCTTTAAAAAAATAATGGGTTCTTCGGGGATGTGCATATTTAATTCTCTGGCATGATCTCGGTAGTTTAATCCAACAAGTATTATTTTGGTAGGTTCAACAGGGGTAAGAATCTTTACCTCAGAGAAAGAAACAAAAATTTTACTTAAACAAATTTTTCCAAATGGTGGCTGTTTTAAGAATCGGATACGATTATCCTCTACTACTCCAAAATAAACTTTTTTCTTATAAAGGAAACGCACAATCCGCATCTTTTACAACCAACCTACTTTGGCAAGAGCACAGATAGTTTTAGCATCAACAAGTTGTCCCAAACGAAAAAGTTTCTTTACCTCAGCAGATGTAAATACCGTTACCTCAATAACTTCGTCTTTTTCTGATTGGCGACCTACTTTGGTAAGTTTTTCTGCTTTGAATATTTCTATTTTTTCAGTAGAATATCCAGGAACTGGAACTATTGCTCCAAGATGTTTAATCATTTTTGCAGAAAAACCTGTTTCTTCAACTAACTCCCTTTGAGCGCAGTTTACAAGTGATTCTTTTTTGGAAAGAGTTCCTGCAGGTAACTCGTAAAGATACTCCTTAATCACTGGCCGATATTGACGAATAAAGACTACTTTGTCTTTTGACAAAAAGGGCACAACTAAAACCGCACCAATATGCTTTACTACATCAATATCTGCAACAAAGCCATTGGGCAGCCGTACACGTTTTGTGTAGACCTTAAGTAACCTTCCTTTGAAATAACAAGAAGAAGATCTTCCCAAAGGACAGAAATTTGGTTAGTATTTAAAATATTCTGGTGGTGTTGCCTGAGCAATATATTTAACTGCTTCAATAATACAGACACGTATTGCCTTTTCCATCGGGGTATTAGCATAACCACCTAATCCCACACCAAGCGGAACACCTCCTAAGACACCAGCAAACACACCACCCAAAACGTCAGTAGCCTGACCTTGTACACGAGTAGCTGCTAACACCTCTGATGTAGAAGTATCTATAATGCGGATATCTAACGCCATATGGGCTTTATTCATTGCACCACCAAGAATTGCACCTACGATTGCTCCCCCAGTTCTTCCTCCTCCGCCAATTCCCCCCATTCCACCTGAAGCATGCGGTTCAAACTCAGTTACAGCCGCAGTAATTAAAATATCTGCCGTTTTGATTTTTCCTTTTTGTGCACCAGTCTGTCCTGGAGCAGCTGCACCTGAAGACGCCAATTGTTGTTCCTGCATCACAGCATCTAATACTTGTCGTTCTACAACCCTGAAACGTTGGGAATTTACTAACGCTGTAACTAACATATCTCTTAGCCCAGTACCAATTTCTCCATATGCCTTGGCTGCCTTGACATCAAAATCTGCAACAGCAATACGTGCCTTGGGACCAGTATAAGGAGGCAAACTCTGTGTGCCAGCATTATTATCTACCTGAGCAGTTGGTTGTAAACCCGCACAACCTGGAGAAGTAGTAATCAACAACAAAATCAAACTTAACCAAATCTTTCTCATTCTAACCTCCTTTTTAATGCTTAACTTTTTTATAAATTTTATTGATTATAGTTTTTTGTTTTTATTTACCCAATCGCCTTTTTACTTATTTTTTGACAAACTGTATTCTAATACATTACGCCTTGCTCTGCAATATTTTTTAGTAGAGTTTTCTTAGCTCTGTAAATGGATAATAATGCTTAAGTATCTGTTCAAAATTCTTTCCTGCTTGAGCCATTCCACAAGCACCTGACTGACACATACCCACTGCATGTCCCCAACCACCACCATAGAAAATAAATTCTTCAGGTATTCCTTTTTCATCATACTTTGTCTCTATTTTAAACATACTGCTACGTAATTTACCCAAGGTATTGCGAATTTTTAATTCCTGCTCAAGTTCAACTATTCCCCTACTTCCAACAATCCTTAGATGTTGGATATGACCAGAAAGACTACGTTTTAAAGGTTTAACTAACTGTATCTGGCCAATATCTTTTACCCCAGAAACCATTTTTTGTATCTCCTCTATGCTATAAACTCTTACCCAACGTGAGGTGCTTCTTGACACATATGGTGAACTATCACAAAAGAAACGATGTTTTGGAGACTTTATCCAAAACTCAAACTCAATGGGTGACAAAGGAAAAACTAAATCCACCTGTTCCATTATATCTGATACTGGCTGGTAATAAGGTATATTAATGTTACTGAAGATATTACCTTGTGTATGCCCCCCACAATTAGAAGAATAAACTGCATCTATAGGCTTACCTTGATAAACTAGAACTAATCCCTTTGTCTGCTCTACCGCAAGATTAGTTGTAAGTGTCTCAGACTCAATACCATTGTAGACTTGACAATGAACAGTAGTGCATAAGTCATAGCCCTGATTTTTATGTCTATTTAACTTAGCTAAGGTTTCGGAACGGGCAGCTACTGCCTGAGCCTTTAGTGCTTCAAGTGGCCACCTAGCAGGCATTTCTGCTGGTAAAACACCATAGAGGTATTCTTCAAGCCCCAACACATTTATCACTAAAAGCTTATTATCTTTGTTGATTACTTCAATATATCCGCGGTATGAGTGGTCAGTAACTGTCTGCCAAAATTCATTGTCTCCCACAGTAATATCAAAAATAGAGATACTTCCTTGTGGTTTTGCTGGCTCCAAGACAATAGGCTCTTCGCTTACCCAAGTATTCTTCGCTATATCCTGAATAATGATTTTGTCTTTCTTAGCAGCGATAATGTAGAAAAGCTTTTGAGCTGGTATGTTGGCAATAACTATCTTAGTTGTTCTTGCTTTTATAATAATACCTGCTGAACCCTGCACCTCAAGTTGGCTAAGACCACTAAATAAACCTATCCGAACCACAGGCATCTTGGGAATTAAACCCAAAGGTTTAACTAAAACCTTTTTTTTCTCTTTCTCGGCAGTGCGCCTTGCTCGTTCTTTTTCAAAATAAGTTCTTCCTAACTTATTACGAAGCTGTTCTAAACGATTACGGGCAAGCTGGTTCTCAGGTTCAATTCGTTGTAGCCGTTCATATAATTTGTATGCTTCAATATCATTTCCAAGAAGATACACTACCTCTGCCCAGTATTTTAGAACTGAATTAATACTTGCATCTAAAATATTTAACTTCTGTAAATGTTTTGCTGCCTCTTCCAATCTTTTTTGTTGAAGTAGCTGCTTTACCAAAGAGAACCTAGCTAAAACATTTTTTTCATCAAGAGTAAGCGCTGCGTTAAAATACTGTTCTGCCTTTTTACTATCACCTATTGCCTGATAACATAGCCCAATTGTCACAATACTTTCTACGTCAGGAGCATTTGTTATTACATAACGTAATACCTTAATTGCCTTTTCAATTTGGTTATCTAAATAATAAAGCCTACCAAGAATACGAAGCATCTGGATGTCATTGGGTTTAAGGTAAAGACCACATAAAAGTGAGACAATGGCGTATCTGTTGCGACCTAAATCTTTGAAAATAATTGCTCGATTTAAATAGGCCAGAGGATCTTTTTGTTGAGCAAGTAAGGTATATGCACGAATAGCTTGATTGTATCTACCTTCGCACAGTAACTGAGGAATATTTTCTTTAACTATTGTCTGATTTACCAATCTACCGACAGGATAATTTAACGTTGTTTCTTTGAATACCTTTTTGGTTAACTCATCTGCTAAAGTATAAGATAAGTTTAGAAAAATAAAGAAAGAAATAAAAAAGAAAATAAAATAGTAGGTCTTTCTCATGTAGTAAGAAAAGACAATTCTAGGCAAAATTTGTTTTTATTTTTTTAAATATGCCCTGAAGATTTTCTGCTCTTGGATTGGTCTATCATTTGCGTCAGTAACCGCAAGGGAGATTTTTTCTACTACCGGGTATCCTGAAATCACCTCTCCAAAAATAGTGTGGCGCATATTAAGCCAAGGAGTGGCACTAACAGTAATAAAAAACTGACTACCATTGGTGTTGGGACCAGCATTAGCCATTGCCAATATCCCAGGTTTATTAAAGGTTACTTTGTCCGTTACCTCATCTTCAAAAGGAACACCCCATATAGATTCACCTCCCATTCCTGTGGCAGTAGGATCACCACCCTGTATCATAAAATTTTTAATTACACGGTGAAAGATAATTCCGTTGTAATAACCTTTTTCCACCAGTTTCGTAAAATTCTCGCAGGCCTTGGGAGCAATATCAGGAAAAAGTTTTACTTCAAAAGTCCCTTGGTTTGTCTCAAAAACAACAATAGGTGCTTTTGACGATTCAGCAATTAAATTTGAAGAACATAATAAGAAAAAGATTAAATATAAAATAGCCCATAGTAATGTCCTTTTTAA
>JAOAET010000026.1 GCA_026416665.1 Candidatus Omnitrophota bacterium
GTTCTTTGAGCTTGTAGGCCTTGGTTCCCTCATCTCGTAAGTACACCGCAGCGTGCGACACCTTCACCGTGTTGACCACCGTCAGAAGCACTGCTTTCACCAGGTGCTCTAAATCCCGTATCCGCACCATCGTCTTGGACAGCTCCCGCAACGTCCGCTGATAACGCCGCTGCTCCGCCAGCAGAAGGTCTTCAAGGCGACGGCTAATGTAGCTATAAATAAAAGGCCCAAATGTAGCAAGTACGACAGCTAAACTGGTCGACAGAAACCAAGATTTAGTAAAATAACCCATCAAAAATGGAAAACCTAGCACTAAAGAATAAATGAAAGCAAAAACTCCAACCCGAGTGAGTGCAATACGAATATCCATTAATCTATATTTAAAAATTGCATAAGCAAAAATAAGAGTATACAGAGAAATAAGTAAATTAAAATAAGGGTAAATATCTATACCGAAAGTCAGCAAGAAATTAGACTCTCCTCCTATCCATCCTATCACCGAACCAATCAATAAATATCTATTTTTTATTTTTTCTAATCCTTGCGATTTTGAATATTGTCTAAATAACTTAAAGAATGCATAAACCAGCAAAAAACCATAAAAAACCAAATAAAAAATTAAGAAAATAATACTCCTTTCCACCCACCAATCAATCCAAAAAAACTGTCCAAATCTAAATCTTAAACTCCCGATAAACTCTTTCGAAATCAGGTTATAACTTACTAATAAAACTGCGACCAAATAAATAGTAATCAAAAATAATTTTTGTCGTTTGGAAGAAGTCAATTCATAAACAAAATGAAAATAAAATACGGGAATAAAAATTATTCCACAAAAACCTATCTGCCAACCCCAAAATGCTTTTTGATAATCACGTGTCAACGAAATTATTAATCCACCCAATCCCCAAATAGCCACAGCCGAACAAAAACCCGCCCACAGTCTTGCCAGTCTTCTATTTTTACTTTTTAGAAAGACTAAGATTCCTAAAACAATGCTTGTAACTAAAATTGTAATGGAAGAAAACGCAAGGTAATTCATAACCTGGTTAATTCAAAGTTGTGTGACAATTTCAATTCCTTTAGTATGGCCATAGCTGTTCTTTTGCCTGTTATTGCTGCTTCGCTAATTCCTCCATAACTATACCATGCACCGGTAAGAAATAGTCCCTCTACGAAGTCACTCTTAACTTTGAATCTTTCTTTATCTTGAGGAATAGTCAAACTGTTACCTAAAATTGCGCCATTTCTATTAAGGGTATATCTATAAAATGTCTTAGGGATCGCCATATCCCTAAATACAATATTTTTTTCTATCCCCGGCATAACTCTCTTCGTCATCTTCAAAAGCCTGCTAAACAAACCTTTTTCATTAATGTCTTCTCTCCACCGATGAAAAGAAAAAACTTCAAGAGTATGTTTCAACGAATTTTGTTCTATAGAATTTTGTAAGGAAGGGGAAAAAATAATCTGAGATTTATAAAAATTTTCTTTCGGACCAAGATTCCATATACATCTACAGTCATGTAAATCTTTTACCAAATCGTATCCCCCACCTAAATAAAGCACAACGGCGGAAGAGGAAGGGGTAAATATGCGTTCTCCTAACCAATCTTCTTTCCTTTTTTTTATTAATGTTGATAACTGAAATGGATCAATATTCGCAACTATTGTATTTACTTTGATTTTTCTTCCGTCTAGCAATAACAAACCTCTGACACTCCCAGTCTTGGTAAATATTTTCTTAACTTCATTTTTTAACAAAATTTCCCCACCCTCCCTTTTAATATTTTCTGCCAAAGTCTTAGGAATTTCTTTCATGCCTCCTTGAGGATAATAGCCGGGGTCCAAGAAAAACTCTTTGAATACTGCAATCCCAATCCAAGCAGGTATCTTTTCTATAGAAACCCCTAAAACCCCAAACAGCAGTATATTTAGAAGCTGTTTTATCTCTTCACCTGTAAAAAAACTATTAACTAGATCATAAAAAGTTTTTTTCTTAAATCTAGAATATAAATCCAAGAAGTTCTTTTGTGTAATATATGAAAAAAACAGCTGAATATTTTTCTTTTCTTTTGGAAAACACTTTTCAAATTCTTTTAACGTACCATTAACTTCTTTCCTGATAAACAACACCCTGCCATACGGTAATAAAAGCTTGTCTGACGGATCGAACTGAACAAAATTAATTTTATTTTTTACCCCAATTTCAGTTAATAATTGCCCCAGTACTCCTTTTTCTATCCCACCCAATAAATGCGGTCCACCTTCAAAAAAATATCCATCTCTGTAAAAAGAAGTACAATACCCCCCTACTTCTGGATTCCGTTCAATAATAACAGTTTTTAAACCAGCTTTTAGCAAATAGCAAGCGCACACTAATCCCCCTATACCGCTTCCGATTATAGCTACATCAAATTCCACCATTTTCAATGCACTATTTTTAATATTTCTCTCTAAAATAACGGGGCTTTGGAACATTGAGCAGCTAAAATAGTTTTCTCGCAACGCACGTACACCGACCTGCTCAGGCTGTTTACCTTCTCAAACACCACCGCATTCGCCTTGAACTGCGGGTAGTAGAGCTTGATAAAACTATCCACCACCTCTTCTATCACCAGCGGCTTGAGCTCCCCACGGGTAGGCTGGCCAAAGTCTCGTATCGCCTTCACCATCCCTGACACTCGCTTGGCTGCCTCTATGATGTAGTCAAAGGATTCAACAACCTCTTTCTGCTTATCCTCAGGTAAATCCTTAACAAATTCCTTTTTTAACAACCCTGCCTCCCCTACTATCACCTG
>JAOAET010000030.1 GCA_026416665.1 Candidatus Omnitrophota bacterium
GGAATTCCTTCAATGCGTAATTCCGGGTTGATATCTTTTCCGTCACAGGTATATTCATAAGGGATGTAAGAATTGTGTTGGAAAGAAGGCGAAGAAAGTTTCAAGGTTTTTTCAGTTTGGGCAAAACAAAAAGAGATATTTACTATCCAAATAACAAAACTTACCCAAAATTTTTTCATCAGTTTACTTTTATCGCTAGGTTCTTCTTAAAATTATGGTAAAACAAACAGCAACAATTTTATTCTAATTCAGCAAGCAAGAAAGTCAAGTATAAATACCCGAGGAATAAACAGACACTTGCTTTATTTTAAAAATGCGCTAACATATATATTAATAAATAATCTTGCGTTTTTACTCGTAGATTTAGTGATAAAATATAGTGTTAGGTTAAATGTTTAATTGGTGGTCAAAATGTTTCTGAAAGATGAGAAACAGGTCAGACAAATGAGAAGAGTAAAAGGGTTTACGTTGGTAGAATTAATAGTAGTTGTTGCTATTATTGCTATTTTAGCGGCAGTGGTTACACCGAATGCCTTTCGAGCAATTGAAAAAGCGAAGATTAGTTCTACTATAGCGGATATTAAAGCAATACGTGCCGCTGCTTATGATTTCTATACTGATACAGGAACACTACCCTGTACTAAAGCAGGAGGCTGGGGAGCTGACCCTGGTTTTGTGCGTCCTATTACTCCAAGCAACTGTTGGCCAAATGAAGGAGGTTGTAATCAAGGATGCACCAATATTTCGGGATGGGATGGACCTTATTTAGAAAAATGGCCACAGTCAGGTCGTTGGTTGTTAGGTGGAGGGGGAAAATATAATTGGAATCGCTGGCCTAACTTTATTGCGCCGGGCACAGCAGTAAGATGTTCTTTGGCTGGTATTGTGACATTAGAGGTTTACGGAGCAATTTCCGTAAAGGCGTTACAAGAAATAGACAGAGTTTTAGATGATGGAAACCTTTCTTCTGGATATGTGTGGGTAGAAGGACCAATAAATAATCCTTCCTACTTACAGTGTTTGGTAACCTGTCATTAATCTTACTGTTAAGTAAAGACAACCATAAACATTATTTCTTCGCTATAATTTAAAGTAGTTGGTTTTTTAAATTATTACTAACTGTCGCGTTGTTTACTGTTAAAAAATTCTTTTGATTCCTCTGCTATTTAATAAATATATTCAGAATCGAACTTAAGTTATATCACAGGCTATATTCTATCTGTTGATTAGGTATATACAGCTGTTTAATAGGATATAGCCTTGTTTATTTAAATTTAAAAGCAACCACACCATTACCTTCAGGATGCTATCTATATATTTTTGATAATGTAAGATATCTTTCGCACTTTTTGCTTACTTGCCAAATGAATTTTATTGACGTATAATAACTCGGCAAAGAAGAAAAATACCAAGAAAGGATTTATATGGTAGAAAATAATTTGGTAAAAGAGTTTGTTTCTCTGGTTGCTGTAGAGGATTTTGAACAGCGTTATGCTAAAGATATATACGAAGATAAATTTTTTGGTATGCCTCTTGCTCCGATTGTTTCCTGTGAAAAAAAATTAAGGGAGAAACAATCTCAGTCGGTTGCTTATTTTTCTATGGAGTATGGTTTGGCTACCAGTTTCTATAATTGTTTTCAATCAAGTCAACCAATTGATCCCAAAAATTATAATGAAGAGCAGGAAGTATTTTCTAACTATCCCTTGGCAGATTACTTTTTTACTTTTAAATTAAATACCTTAATAGATCTACCAATCTATAGTGGGGGACTAGGAGTATTAGCAGGGGACACTATCAAGACAATGGCAGATTACGCTATGCCGGCAGTTGCAGTTGGTGTTTTATGGAACTCAGGATATTTTCGCCAAAGGTTCTGGTATAAACATGGTCAGTTACCTGCGAAAACCTATTGGGAGCCCGCCAGTTATCCGGGACTTGTTCCCCTGAAAAATAAAATTAAACTTCTCTTACGTAATCAGCAACTTTGGTTGCGGATTTGGAAATATTATGTTTATAGCTATCGTGGTGATTATTGTTTACCTCTTATTCTTTTAGATGCAAATATCCCAGAAAATAGTGAAAGAGATAGGAGGTTAACAGATCAGCTTTATCGTAGTGATGACGCCAGAATTAAAATAATGCAGCGAGTAATTTTAGGTATGGGTGGGGTGATGGCTTTAAAAGAGATGGGCTATTCAGTAAGCCGTTATCATATGAACGAAGGCCACGCGGTATTTTCTTTTATTGAAGCAGCAAGAGGGTTGTCTCAACAACAAATAGAAGCGCTTACCAACCAGTTTGTGTATACCTGCCATACCCCTGTAGAGGCAGGACATGACCGATTCCATTCTGAGGAACTAAAAGCTGTTCTTTTAGATGAGGATTTTTCTTTGTGTGAGAGATATGGTTTGGAAAAGCCGGCAGTTATTAATCTCACCTTGTTAGCAATGAATGTGTCTTCTTCTGTTAATGCTGTTTCTAAAAAACACGGAGAGGTTATGCATCTACAATTTCCTCAATATAAAGATAAAATTAAATATATTACTAATGGAGTGCATAGCCATACGTGGATGTCCCCAGCATTCCAGCAACTACTTAATAAATACAAGGATGTACTTGGTGATTTTCAGACAAATCCTATGGGTCTTGAGCAAATCAAGCACCTTGCTGCCAATGTTGAATTTCGTCAGCAACTTTGGCAGGCACATCAGGAGAATAAAAGATATCTTTGTCAGTTACTGTCGAAATGGAAGTTTGATGTCAATGTTTTTACTATTTGTTGGGCAAGACGCTTTGCTGCCTATAAACGGCCGAGTCTGCTGATGCAAGATGTGCGTCGATTAGTTGCTATTTCAAAAAAGATAGGTCCTCTTCAGATTATTATCGCAGGAAAGGCTCATCCAAAAGATAGAGCGGGTTTTAGTTTCATTAATCATATGATGGATAAAATAGATGGTCTTACTGAAAATTACGATACCTTGAAAATTGTAATGCCAGAGAATTATGAAATAGGACTTGCACGGATTCTTACTTCCAGTGTAGATTTATGGTTAAATAATCCTTTGCCACCTTTTGAGGCATCTGGTACAAGCGGAATGAAAGCAGTTCTAAATGGAGTTGTTCAGTTAAGTACCCTTGATGGTTGGATGGTTGAGGCACAAGATAAAAATATCGGTAAAACTTTTGGATATACCAATCCACCTGGAAGTATTGGTGATGAAAGGGAACTTCATATGTCTGACGACGCCAAGCAGTTGTATATTGCGTTAGAAGAAATGGCACAGATGTATTATGCAGCTAATCTAGGTGGGCAAGTTAATTATAACTCCCAGTGGTTAGATTTAATGATAAATTGTCTTATTGCTGCAGGCTACTTTAATACCTATCGTATGTTGGATCAATATAAACAACAAATCTACAGAATATTATAGTAGATAAGATAAATGTATTTTAGAGTGCCTAGTAAGGTAGCCATTTCAAGCTGGTAAATAATTAAAGGAGAAAGAAATGAAAAAGACAATTTTAATTATGCTAGTAAAGACTCGACGTACTTCTGCAGTAAAAGTTCAACGTCTTTTGACCTCTTATGGTTGTATGATTAAGACACGTTTAGGCATTCATGACGGAGTTTTAGATAAATGTTCTGACGTGGGTTTAATTATCCTGGAATTGGTCGGTGAAGACGATAAGGTAAAGGAGCTTGCCAATAAGTTAAAGGTAGTAAAAGGTGTTAAGGTGAAACTTGTGGATATATCCCTGTGAGTGCAAATAAGGAATCTTTCCTTAAAAAAGAGATTATTGCTACTGCAAGAGAGCTAGCAAGCCGACAGCTTATTGTGGCTAAGGCAGGGAATCTAAGTGCTCGTATAAATAAGGAAGAGATACTTATCACTGCTACGGGGGTTCCTCTGGCTAGATTAAAGCCAGCTGATATTTTAAAAGTCAATCTCCTTACTGGTCTATGTGAGATATCAACCAATAAGAAACCAAGTTCTGAATTAACTGCACATTGCGCAATTTATAACAAATTTCCCTATAAGGTAATTATTCACTGCCACCCGCCATTAACTAATGCATACTTTAGTATAATGCACAAATTAATTACTCTAACCTATGAAACACGTTTTTACTTGAAAGAATTGCCAGTGATTGAGCAGGAAAGTTTAACTGTGAAAAATACTGATGAACTTGTTAATGCTTTTTTAAAGAATAATATTGTAGTTGTCCGCCATCACGGTGTATTTTGTGCAGCAGATAGTTTCTCCGAAGCACTACAGCCGATTTTAATTTTAGAAGAAGCAGTAAAGATTATAGCGATTGCTCGGATTTTTAAACGCAAAAAACTGGATATTATAGACGAAAAAATAAAAGAGATTCTACTAAAGTAACTGGCGCCTGTTTTTCGGAAATATTTTTAGACAAATGAAGGCTTATATTAAAAATCTTAGCTTAGAAAAACTGCAACAAAAGCTTATTGAGTGGAATGAAAAAAAATTTCATGCCAAACAAATATTAAAATGGCTTTATAAAAAAAATGTCTCCTCTTTCTTTGAGATGACAGATATTTCTTCCTCCTTGCGTAAGCGTCTTGATGAATGTTATATAATTAATAGCCTTGAAGCTATAGAGGTTCAAAATTCCTTTGATGGGACAAAGAAAGTTTTGTGTAAAACAGTGGATGGACTATTTATTGAAGCGGTAGTTATACCTACAAAAAAACGTCTGACTTTTTGTATATCTAGTCAAGCAGGATGTAAGTTTGGGTGTTTTTTCTGTGCCAGTGCAACAAGGGGATTTCAACGTAATTTAAGTTGCGCTGAGATACTTGACCAATTAAGTATTTTGTATAGAGAAAGCGGAAGACCTACAAATGTAGTATTTATGGGGATAGGAGAACCTTTAGATAATTATGATAATGTATTGGAAGCTATCCGAATGATTAATGCACCGTATGGATTTGGTTTGGGGGCGCGACATATTACTGTTTCTACTTGTGGAATTATCCCAGGGATTGAACGCTTAAAAGATGAAAATTTACAGATAGAGTTATCTGTTTCGCTTCATACTGCTGATGATAGGCTACGTAGCCGGTGGATGCCTATTAATAAAAGGTATCCTTTGCCACAATTAATGGAAACTTTGCGCAGATATCAGCAAAAGACCAATCGTCAGATAACTTTTGAGTACATCTTAGTAAAAGGAATGAATTGTAGTCAAGATGACGTAAAAAAATTAGGAAGGCTTTTTTCTGGTCTTGATGCTAAACTTAACTTGATTCCTGTTAATCCTACTGTGAATAAGAATCTTAATGCTCCGAATAAGCTAGAAATACTATTATTTAAAGATGCTTTACTAAAACAGGGTATTCCAGTTACTTTGCGTAAGCCACGTGGTCAGGATATAGATGCAGCTTGTGGTCAGTTAAGGATGCGTTATGAGATTAGGTAAAAGAGTATTCTTTGTTACAGCAGCAATTTCTCTTGTGGTATTTTCAGGTTGTTTGATAAATCCACAGGTAGTTAATTTAGATTCTCAAGGCACCACTATTGTGTGCTTTGGAGATAGCATAACTTATGGCTATGGAGTCACTTCTAATGAAAGTTATCCTGCACAATTAGAGAAGTGGGTTTCCTTACCAGTAATTAATGCTGGGTTAAGTGGAGAGACCACTTCTGATGCAATAAAACGCTTGGAGACGGATATATTAACGCGCCATCCAGTGTTGGTAATTATTGAATTTGGAGGAAACGACCTTATTGCTAGGATACCAGTTGAAAAAACAACTGCTAATATGGAAGAAATGATAAAAAGAATTCAACAAGCAGGCGCAATGGTAGCTATTGCGGATTACAGCTCGCCTTTTATTTTGGACAAATATCATGAAGTTTTCCGCTCATTGAGCAAGAAATATAAAACAATATTTATTCCCCGTTTAATGTCAGGTATAATTGATAATCCTTCTTTAAGAAGCGATTATATCCACCCTAACGCAAAAGGATATCAGCTAATTGCTCATCGGGTTGCACGGGCCATAATCCCCTATCTTACTCGCAATGCCTTTTTACGAAAAAAGGCCAATAACAAATCATGAATGAGGTATTATTCAACTATTTTTTTATTAGCAGAAGTCAGGGAGAAGCAAAATAGTGCTACAAGCAATTAAAAATGTTATAATAGTAATTTAAACAAGACAGTAAACTTATTAAATTAATCGACAACAGGGAGGATGAGAAATGAGAGAGGGATTTACTCTAATTGAATTAATTGTGGTTATTGCAATTATTGCCATTTTGGCAGCAGTGGTTGCACCAAATGCATTTAAAGCAGTAGAAAAGGCAAAGATTTCTAAAGCCTTAGCCGATTGGAATGCTTTCAAGAGTGCTTCAGCAGCATATTATGCGGATACTGGACAGTGGCCAGGTAGGTGGAATCTCTGGACAAGGATTGGAGAAACTGGTTTAACAAATAATACTTTTTCTTTGGCAAATTGGGACGGACCCTATTTAGAAAAAGAGAGTGCTCATCCTTGGGGTGGTATGTATTGGTTAAGCCGTAACGCTGATTACAATAATAATGGTATTCGAGACCTTGATGTTGAAATGGGTGAAGAATGTTGGGTGCCTTTAGGAGGAACAGTTAATGCATGGAGATGTTTTGTGCCTCAAAATACGGCAGAAAAAATGGACAGGCAACTTGATGATGGAAATCTAACCACAGGAAATGTTCGTTATTTTAGTTTTATTGATTTCCGCCGGTTACTTATCTCTGATACAGAATAAACAAATTTTAAGGTAATTGCGATTTCAGTTATAATTCGCAAATTCACATTAACTAATATCCTACCCTAAAATCCTTTGAGAAAATATAAAATAATAATTTATTGACAAGATAGGCTAAACTTGGATAATAATTATGAACATATGTTCATAATCTAAAATGAGGCCAAAGAAGACACGTTGGGTAAGGTGTTTACCCAAAGAGCGATTTTTTAAACCACGCTGCAAACCACTTAACAGTTTAGAATCCGTAAGAATAACGTTAGACGAATTTGAGGCAATACGACTTGCGTGTTTGAAGGGGTTAAAGCAGGTTAAGGCAGCAGCTCGAATGAAAATATCCCGTCCAACTTTTTCTCGTATTCTAACCTCAGCACAAAAAAAACTTGCTGATGCACTGGTTAATATCAAAGCTATACAAATTGAAGGTGGATGTTGTCAATTAATAAAAAGGAAATAAAAATGAAAGAAGGAAAGAAAATTTTCTATCTTATAGCGGTTTTTTTAGCTTGTTTTTATTTGCCAATTGAAAATCGCCGTTTTATAACTGCTATCTACGAAGCACTTGCCTTAGTAAAATGGTATGCTCAAGAGCATGTCTTGTTATGTCTTCTGCCAGCATTTTTTATTGCTGCCGCTATATCAGTTTTTATTAGACAAGAATCAGTGATGAAATACTTTGGAGCAGGGGCAAACAAACTTGTTTCTTATAGTGTTGCTGCTGTCTCTGGAACAATTTTAGCGGTTTGTTCTTGCACGGTTTTACCAATTTTTTCAGGTATTTATAAGCGGGGTGCAGGATTGGGCCCGGCTACGACATTTCTTTATTCGGGGCCAGCAATTAATATTTTAGCAATAATTCTTACCTGGCGTATCCTTGGTTGGCAACTTGGGTTAGCACGGGCTGTAGGCGCGATTATCTTCAGTATAATCATTGGTTTATTAATGCATTTTATCTTTTATAAGGAAGAATGCAAGCGAAAGCAAGAGTCAGGTTTTAACATAGAAGGAAACAAAGAATCACGACCTCTGTGGCAGACGATTCTTTATTTTTTGGCTTTGCTGGGGGTTTTTATATTTGCTAATTGGAGTAATGCGTCTGCACAAAGTCAAGGTTGGTGGTTTTTTATCTTTAAATACAAATGGCGATTAACAATTTTATCTTTGTTGCTACTTATTTTGATGCTGGTTAGTTGGTTCAAAAAAGAAGAACTAAAAAATTGGGGTAAGGCAAGCCTTGAATTTGCTTTTCAGATTACACCTCTTTTATTTTTAGGAGTGTTTATTTCAGGATTCTTGTTAGGAAGACCAGGCTATGACGGAATAATCCCTTCAAGTTTTATTAAGACGCTTGTGGGAGGTAACTCTTTAAAAGCAAATTTCTTCTCTTCTTTTGTAGCAGCTTTTATGTATTTTGCTACCTTGACAGAGGTTCCTATTTTACAAGGGTTACTTGGTGCAGGTATGGGTAAAGGTCCGGCACTTGCGCTTCTTCTGGCTGGTCCGGCATTGAGTCTTCCTAGTATGTTAGTTATACGAACTGTTCTTGGCACTAAAAAAACAGTTGTGTATGTAATGTTGGTGGTAGTAATGTCCACCATTTTAGGTATGTTATTTGGCTGGTTAGTAAAATAAAAAGGAGTAAAAGATGAAAATTGAAATTTTAGGTATGGGCTGTTTCAAATGCAACCAATTACTTGAAAATACAGAAGCAGCAGTAAAACAGTTAAACATTCAAGCGGAGATAGTCAAGGTTACAGATATTAATAAGATTTCCGATTACGCAGTTATGTTGACCCCTGCTTTAGTAATAGAAGGAAAAGTAGTCTCAGCAGGTAAGGTTTTAACAAAAGATGAAATAAAAGAAATTCTTTTGAAAATGAGGCAATAGATTAAAAAATTAAGTGTTTATCTTAACAGGTAGGAATACTCATTTTTTCTGTTCAGATTCTTCTAATGTTGGGAACCGCCAAATAAGGTTGCTTGAGTTATTGCTTGCAGTAGGGTAAAGATTTGTTGTTTAGCAAGAATAGTTACGCATATTGATAAATGATAGAGGCAGTAAAAAATTTTTGCAATAGGTGGCTATTATTTAGTTAAGTGTATTACAGAAATTCCTAAACATGAGGAATTTTATCAATTACTTTAGTGTAAAGAAGTTAGGTTTTGAGAAAGGGAAAAACATCTTTTACTAATAAAACAATCAGACAGACATTAAAGAAGATTTCGTTAAGCTATACAAAAATACTCTCCTGTGTTAAATGCAAATTTTATTGAGTATTTTTTTTCTGTAATTAGGCAAAGCTCTTCAAAAGAAAGTGCCGAGGGAGGGAGTTGAACCCTCATGGGTGTAACCCCACCAGTTTTTGAGACTGGCGTGTCTGCCATTCCACCACCTCGGCGTAGTTTCTTCAATATTACTATTTAAAATCTTATTTGTCAATTTAAGAAATACAGGTTATAATATTCTTCCTTAAAAAGAAGGAGGGTTTATGATAAGACCAATTCGCCTGATAGTTCTTTTTTTAGGAATATTTGTAATAGGTGGATGTGCCACTACTCAGACGATGAATTGTCCACAAGACAAAAATCTTAAAGAGCAACTAAGTATTCAAGAGCAACAGATTCAGCAGTTAAAGGCAGAAAACGAAAAATTGCGTCAGCAGGTTCTAGTATTAAGCCAGGCAAAACAAGAAGTGCGTATGCCCACTGCCACCGAAATTCAAACTGCCTTAAAGAATGCAGGCTATTATACCGGTCCTATTGATGGCCAGATTGGGCCACAGACAAAAGAGGCAATTCAGAAATTCCAGAAGGCAAACAATTTAAACCCTGACGGTGTGGTTGGTTCACGGACGTGGCAATATCTTTCCAAATATTTAAAGAAGTAGTAAATTTTTTAAAAAAAATCAGAGACTTGGGGCTGTAGCTCAGCTGGGAGAGCACTTGCATGGCATGCAAGGGGTCAGGGGTTCAAATCCCCTCAGCTCCACCAAGTTTAGTTCGCTTGACTTTTGCTTATTTGGTAGTATACTTGATTTATTAAATTTTGGCGATGAGGTTCGCCGTATAACGACCTAAAAAGGTTAATAACCTCTACCTAAAAGGTAGAGGTTTTATTTTGGCTAAATTTAGTAAAAATCAAACATAAGTAAATTTTTCTGCAAACGAAAGGATGTAATCAATGGAAAGTATGTTTACTGTGGCGTCATTGTGGTTAGGATTGGCAGTTATCTCTGCGATTGTTGCACAACATCTCAAAATCTCGATTGCACTAATTGAGATTTGTATGGGGCTTATTTTTGCTAATATCATTGAGCATTTTTATGGCAAGGGAGCGTTTGGTAGCAACTTAGAGTGGTTGCGTTTCCTTGCTTCAAGCGGAGCGGTGTTACTTACTTTTTTAGCCGGTGCAGAGTTAGATCCTGTAGCCATTCGTAAAAAGTGGAAAGAGGTATCAGTAGTAGGTATTATAGGTTTTCTTGCTCCTTTTTTAGGTTGTGCTGCTTTTGCGCGGTTTTTGCTGGGCTGGGATATGCGTGCCAGTTGGCTTACAGGAATTGCGCTTTCGACTACTTCTATGGCAGTGGTCTATGCGGTAATGCTTGAAACAGGTTTCAATAAGACAGAGTTTGGCAAAGGAATTTTAGGCGCTTGTTTTATTAATGATTTAGGAACTGTGCTTGCTTTGGGACTTATCTTTGCCCCTTTTAGTTTAAAGACGGTGATATTTGTTTTGGTTAGTTTTGTTACTTTGGTGTTGTTTCCTAATCTAACAAGTTTTCTAACCAAACGCTATGGATATAAGACCGCAGCCATCCGCGCTAAATGGGTGGTTTTTGTTTTATTTGCTTTAGGGGCACTAGCTCTTTGGGCGGGAAGTGAAGCAGTGCTTCCTGCGTATCTTGCAGGAATGGTTCTTGCAGAGTTTGCTACAAAAGAAGAACACTGGGTAAGACGTCTGCGTACACTTACAGTGGGGTTTCTTACACCATTTTATTTTATCCGTGCAGGTTCTTTGGTATCTTTACCTGCACTTATCAACGCACCTTTTGTATTTGCTATACTCTTATTGAGCAAAGTTATTTCTAAAATATTGGGTTTGTATCCTGTAATAGGAATATTTCGAGATAACCATAAAGAGAGATGGTACTACACCTTACTTATGTCAACGGGTTTGACTTTTGGGACCATTTCAGCACTCTTTGGTTATTCACACGGTATCATTAATCAAAATCAATATTCATTTCTAGTGGCAGCAGTAATTGCCAGTGCAGTAGTACCTACACTTATTGCTAATTACTTTTTCTTCCCTAAGCATCTTATGCAAAAACTACCGCCCAAGATGCTTGCAGAAGGCATCGATGAGGAGTAACATTGACCATTTTAGACAGCTATGTTACAATGAACCACTATGCTTTTAGGAGTACATGTTTCTATTGCTGGGGGTATCGCGGAGGCAGTTGTTCGGGCAGTTAAATTAGGTTGCACTGCTATACAGATATTTCCACGTGATCCCCGTCAGTGGCGTAAGAAAGAAGTTTCTGCTGAACAGATAACAGAGTTCAGAAAACGTCTTAAGGCAAGTCCCATAAAAAAGGTATTTTTACATCAGCCTTATTTGATAAATCTTGCTTCGGGATATAATATTCTATATCGCGGTTCGGTGTGGGCTTGTATCCAAGATATAAAATTAGCCGCAGAGTTAACTGCAGATTTTATAGTAGTGCATATGGGCAGCCATAAAGGGATAAGCCAACAGGAAGGATTAAGGCGTATTATTGATGCGGTTAATAAGATTTTAGATAAAACCAGAGATTTTTCAGTAGGGATACTTTTAGAGAATACTTCTGGGTCTGGCAGTTGGCTTGGTTATAAATTTGAACATCAGCAAATTGTTCTTCAAAATGTTGAACAAAAGAATCGGCTTGGTTTTTGTTTAGACACCTGTCACGCCTATACTGCAGGATATGATTTATCCACTGAAGGTGGTTATAACCAAAGTATGCTGCAGATAGAAGAAACTGTTGGTTTAGAAAGAATAAGATTAGTCCATCTTAATGATAGCCCTGATAAATTGGGCAGTAGACGCGACAGACACCAACATATTGGTAAAGGACGTATTGGACTAGGAGGGTTTAGCCGTTTAGTAAATGACCATCGTCTAAAAGATGCGGCTTTTATTTTGGAGACACCCAAAGACAGTCGTTTAGCCGACAAAAAAAACTTACAACTTGTAAAGCAGTTGTTAAGATAATTTAATAACCGAATTAGCGCTACTTATTAAGACGGTATTAACATTCAACAAATATAATTATTCTAATTTCACACAATACAAATTTATCTATAGAGAAATGGGCATTAAAATATTGGTTGTTGATGATGAGCCAGACGTATTGATTACTATCAAAAACCGCTTAGTACGCGAAGGTTTTTCGGTGATTACTGCTTCTGACGGTGAGGAGGCGCTTATGTGTATGTATAGGGATAATCCCGATATTTTGTTACTTGATTTGATGATGCCCAAGAAAAATGGTTTTGAGGTTCTTAAAGAAGTAAGAGAAAAATTTACAGATAAGTGGCGACCGGTTATAATAGTAACAGCAAATGCAGATTTAGAGACTACAAAGCGCTGTTATGCAATGGAAGCAGACCATTATCTTATTAAACCTTGTAGTTTGGAGGAAGTGGTTAAAGCAGTTAGAACAATGATAGCACTAATGAAACAACGTATTCAATAAGGATAAAATTTAAAGTAGAGATGGCAGAGTATAATTTTAAAGAAATTGAACAGAAATGGCAGGCCTATTGGAGAAAGAATCATACTTTTAAGGCAGGGTTCCAAAAAAGAAAAAAGTTTTACTGCCTTGAAATGTTTCCTTATCCTTCCGGAAAAATCCATATGGGCCATGTGCGTAACTATACTATTGGGGATGTCTACAGCAGGTATAAATGGATGTGTGGCTTTGAGGTTTTGCATCCAATGGGTTTTGATGCCTTTGGACAGCCCGCAGAAAATGCAGCTATAAAAAATAAGACCAAACCAGATGTTTGGACCCACCGTTGTATTGCTGAGATGGAACGAGAGTTATCTGGTATGGGTTTCTCTTATGACTGGGATAGAGAAATTTCTACTTGTGAGCCAGAATATTATCGTTGGAATCAGTGGATATTCTTGAAGATGTTTGAGCGAGGGCTCGCTTATAAGAAGGCATCGCCAGTAAATTGGTGCCCGTCTTGTGCGACTACCTTGGCTAATGAAGAGGTTATAGACGGTGGTTGTTGGCGTTGTCATACACAGGTTATACAAAAGGAACTTGAGCAGTGGTATTTAAAGATTACTGATTATAAAGAACGTCTTTTAGAAGATTTGTCTGAACTTGACCATTGGCCTGAAAGGGTTATTACAATGCAGGCCAACTGGATTGGTAAAAGTCAAGGGGTAGAGATTTATTTTAAAGAAAAGTCAACAGGAACCATAATTCCTGTCTTTACTACTCGGCCTGATACCATATTTGGTGCAACTTATGTTGTGCTTGCGCCAGAACACCCTTTAGTAGAAAAACTTATTGCGGGTAGACCAGAAGAAAAAACGGTGCGTCAATTTATTAATAAGGTTACCCAAGAAAGTAAGATACAGCGAACTTCTACTGCAGTTAAAAAAGAAGGGGTGTTTACCGGAACATATGCGATTAATCCTGTCAACAACGAAGAGGTTCCTATCTGGATTGCGGATTATGTGCTTATGGAATACGGAACTGGTGCAATAATGGCTGTGCCCACGCATGACCAGCGTGATTTTCTCTTTGCTAAAGAGCATAATCTGCCTATGCGCATAGTCATTCAGAATCCTATGCAGCCGCACTTACGTGTAGAAGAGATGACTCAGGCCTATGAAGGAGATGGTGTTCAAATAAACTCTGGTCAATTTAATGGTCTACCTAACCAGCAGGCAAAGAAGGTCATAGCAGAGTGGATGGAACAAAAGGGTATCGGTAAGATAAAAACCTTTTGGCGCCTGCGGGATTGGTTGATTTCTCGTCAGAGATATTGGGGAACACCTATACCTATTATTTACTGCGATAAATGTGGAATTGTGCCTGTGCCTTATCAGGATTTACCGGTGGTTTTACCTAAAGAAGCGCCTTTTACTGGAGAAGGAGGAAGCCCCTTAAGTAAGGTTAAAGAATTTGTAGAAACAACCTGTCCGCGTTGTCAACAAAAGGCACGTAGAGAAACAGATACGATGGCTACCTTTTTTGATTCATCATGGTATTTCTTGCGTTTTTGTTCACCTAAGGCAGAAAATTTACCATTTGAGCCACTTGAGGCAAAATACTGGATGCCCGTAGATCAATATATCGGCGGTATAGAGCATGCTATTTTACACCTTTTGTATTCACGTTTCTTTACTAAGTTTTTTAAAGATTTAGGAATGGTAGATTTTAATGAACCATTTAAGTGTTTGCTGACACAGGGTATGGTACTTAAAGATGGTCAAGTAATGTCCAAATCTAAGGGTAACATTGTTGACCCTGATTCTATGATTGAAAAATATGGTGCGGACGCCTTGCGGTTATTTATTTTGTTTGCTGCTCCACCAGAAGCAGAGTTAGAATGGGATGACCGCGGTATGGAAGGTGCTTATCGTTTTCTTAACCGCGTCTGGCGTATTCAAGATAATCTCAAAGAGAAGGCTAATGAGGTAGTATTAAGGCAATTGCATAAAACCATCAAAAAAGTTAGTGAGGATTACGAAAGTTTCAAGTTTAATACCGCAATTGCTGCAATGATGGAGTTGGTTAATACTATCTATCTCTACGGTGCGGATAAGAAAGTTTTTGAAACTGTTGTTCTTTTGTTGGCACCTATTGCCCCACATATGTGTGAAGAGCTATGGCAGATTCTTGGTCACAAAGATTCTCTTGCTAAAGAAAAATGGCCACAGTATGATCCTGCTTGGTTAGTAGAAAAGACAGTTACTATTGTCGTTCAGGTAAATGGCAAGGTGCGTTCCCGTTTAGAAGCGCCTGTTGACTGTAGCGAGTCAGAACTTAAAGAGGCAGTTCTTGGCGACGAGAAATTAAAACCTTGGCTCTCCACAGGTCCTATCAAGAAATTTGTCGTAGTTCCTAATAAGATAATTAATATAGTAGTATAGTTTTTAAGTTAAGAAAGATACAATATAGGATTAACTAAAGGTAAAACGCAAGGTAATCTCCTTGCGTATTTTTTTGTCAGATTCTTCAGTCTTATTCGTCTATTAAGATAAAGAAGAATTTTTAAAAAATTTAGAATTAAATTAAGAAACTAAAGAGTATCTCTCTGTTTGTAAATTAAAGATTAAAGAATCAAGGGCCCGATGATTAGCTTAACTCCACAGGAACAAAAAGCTCTTATGTTTTTACTTGTTTTATATGTCTGTGGTATAAGTTTGGGTATTTTAAGTAAGCAAAATCAGGTTCTACAAACAATGGTCTATGTAAATGAAGATTTAGGTAAGATTGATATTAACGTTGCAGATTTAGCGCTTTTAAAAGAAATACCTGGTATCGGCGAGAAGTTAGCAATGCGGATAATTGAGTATAGGAAAGAATATGGGAATTTTTCTTCCTGGGAACAACTACGTCAGATCAAGGGAATTCATAACGGCACTTTAGAGAAGATAAAAAAGCATGCATGTATTCTTACACCATAAAACGACCATTGTGTTTTTGTGTATTTTGTTTTGCTGCGGGTATTGTACTGGGTCGTATTTTGCCAGTTTCTTGGAAATATATTTTTGTTTTTTCTTACCTTAATATTTTAATTTTTTCTTTTTGGCGTAATTGTATAGTGCGCACAGGGCTTTTAATGATTTTGTTGGTTTCTGCAGGCATTCTTGCATGGAAATATCACTGGACATTGCCTTCTTGCCATATCAAGCATTGTAAAAATATTATTGTAGGTAAGGTATACGAATTTCGTGGCTGGGTAAGCAGTTTGCCTCAAATCAAAGAAGACAAAACGATTTTTTTATTTGAGCTTTCTGAAGTAAGTTCAAGGCATATTAAATATAAAACTAAGGGGCGGATAAAAGTATTTTTAAAAGATAGAAAGCAGGTTAGTTATGGTCAAGAACTTATTCTAGAAGGAAAACTGAGGTATTTATATTTTTTTAGGCGCCAGAGCAGAGAAAGTAAAAACGAAATATTTTTATCAGTAGATATCCCTTCGGCTTTGTTGATAAAACCAACAGGTCTCATAAAAGGAAATTGGCTTTTACGTCAGGGGTTTCTTATTCGCAACTACTTGGCAGAAATTTTTAAACAGAATCTTTCTAGTTTATCTGCAGATATAGCCTCGGCAATGGTGTTAGGTATTCGTTATAATCTACCAAGAGGTATTCTATATAAAATGGCTCATCTTGGGACTGTGCATGTGTTAGTAGTTAGTGGTTTTCATGTGGGGATTGTTTATGCTGTGGTATCCATATTTTTTAAATTGGTTCGTTTAACTAAAAATACACGTATGATCTGTTGTTTAATCAGCCTTTGGATTTACTTTTTTATTACCGGGGGTTCCACCCCGACCCTCAGAGCAACTATTATGGCTTCTACTTATCATTGTGCGTATTGGTTGAGGCGCCAGGCAGATTCTTATCAAACTCTTGCTTTGGCAGCATTGATTATTCTTATGATAAGACCCCTTGAACTTTTTGAAATAGGTTTCCAGCTTTCTTTTGCAAGTGTTCTGGGAATACTTCTTTTCTATCCTCGGTTAAATAGTTTGTTCCATTTAAGAGAGATTAAGTATAAGTTTATTAAAAAATTTTTTTCTGCTTTTTTTATCTCTTTATCTGCTTGGTTAGGAACTTGCGGAATAATTGTCTATAATTTTGGTTATCTGCCTTTACGGGCAATTGTGGTTAGCCCTTTAGTGGTGGTGCTAGCGGCACTTATTACAGTAAGTAATATGTGCCTGTTAGCGGCTAATTTTGTATCCCCTTGTTTAGTTAAAGGTTGTGTTCCTGTAATAGAGTTATTAATTAATTTTTTTGTAAAGGTGCATTTATTTTTTAGTTAATCTTTCAGTTTAACCTTCAGCCAACAATCCAATCTTAAATTATCATTGAAAACCTTTTTTTTCCTGCTACAATATAACATATCAATATAAATATTAATATAAAGTAGAAGGAAAAGAATTATTATGAAGAAGTTAGGAATAATTTGTTTATTGATATTTTTTGCCAATCTTCAATATCTCTACGCCTATTGGATTTGGAATCCAAAATCTGGGCAGTGGGTAAATCCTAAGCTTTCTGTTAAGCAAGGGCCGCAAAAACAGTTTGAATTTGCTTTGAGTTTATATAATGCAGAAGAATATGTAGATGCAAAAAGAGAATTCAAGAAGTTAATTCGGCATTTTCCGAAAGCAAAAGAGGCAGCAGAAAGCCAGTACTATTTGGGATTGATAGAGGAGAAGTTAGGAAATTTGTATGAGGCGTTTAAGGAATACCAAAAGGTTATTGACACATATCCTTTTTCCGAGAGAATCGGAGAAGTTATTGAGCGTCAATATGCAATTGGTGAGGCATTTATGTTGGGCAAGGCAAAACGTAAGGCATTAGGTTTAGAGTTGCCTGTTGATAATCCAGCGCTTGAGATTTTCGCAAAGGTTGTAGAAAATTCTCCTTATGGAGCTCTTGCCGCTAAAGCACAGTATCAACTCGGTATGGTTTATAAGAATTTAGGTCAATATTATGAAGCAGAAGAGGCATTTAATAAAGTCATAAATAACTACCCTGACAGTGAATGGGCTCAGTCTGCAAAGTTTCAGATAGCTGCCTGTCGCGCGCTTGCCTCGAGAGGTCCTGCCTATGACCAAGGCTCTACCAAAGAGGCACGTGAGAAATTCCAGGAATTTATCCTTTCTAGTCCCCAGACTCCTCTAGTTAATGAAGCAGAGAATAGGCTAAAAGAGCTATCTGAAAAGGAAGCAGAGAGTAATTACCAAATAGGTAGATTTTACGAGAAGCAGAGAGATTATAAAGCCGCAGAGATTTACTATAATGCTACAATTGAAGTTGCTCCAGAAAGTCCTTGGGCTGTGCGGGCTATGGAGAGATTAAAGATAATGGAAAAGACCAAAAGATGAAAAAAACCAAAACAGTGTTATTTATTATAATTTTAATGTGTGTTAATTTAAGCAGTTGTGGCTATACCAGTCGGTCCCTTATCAAAGAGAGATTTAATAGTATTTATATAAAAGAAATCAAAAACGCTATTGAGATTACTGAAGAGAGTGATTTCTCTGCACGCTATAAGGTAAATTGGCCTAAAATAGAGAATGATATTAAAAGAGAACTAATTGCTAGATTTATCACTGATGGCACATTAAAAGTTAGTGAAGAGCAAACAGCGGATGTTATCTTAGAAGCAGAGGTAATAGAGTTTAGACGCGACCCTCTACGTTATTCTACTAATGATGAAGTAGAAGAATATCGTTTGAATATAGCAGTTAATCTTGTCCTTTGGGATGCAAAGACACAGACACAACTGTGGCAGGAGAAACATTTTACTGGAGACACCACCTATTTTACCCGCGGACCCCTTGCCAAGACCGAAGACAGTGCCGTAAATGAGGCAATCAAAGACCTCTGCCGTCGTATTGTGGAGCGTGTAGTTGAGCAATGGTAACCGGCCATAAAAATGCATATCTTTTTCTAGGAGAGGATAGTATAAAAGACGGTCTTTCTGTTAAGTCTACTAAATTAGAAAAAATTAAGGAGAAGTTATCTCAAAAAACTCGTCTTTTGAATATAGATACCGTTTATCTACAAGATAAAGATTTTGACTTACGTGGTCTTCAAGAAAAACTTTTAAGTATACCTCTGCCGGGTATGAAACGATTGATAATAATTCACGGACTAGAACATGCTAAGTTACCAACACGTAAGTTTCTCTTGTCATATCTTGCTAATCCCACACCGGATACCATCTTAGTATTAGATGCAGATTTTTTTGACCCAAATGATGAGTTTATCAAACAGCTTTTTCTTTTTTGTGAGATACACCGTTTTAATTTGCAAATTCCAGAGACTGCTTTTACTTTAAGCTATATGATTAAACGCCGCCAGACAAAGGCAGCTTTGGAATTATTAAACCGCCTAATCGTTGAAGGTGAGAAGCCTGAGAGAATTATTGGGGCCTTGCGTGTAGGATTGAACCGTAGAATTACTTCATCCTTACGTTTAACCCAGATGTTGCGGCTTTTGCTTCAGACAGATTTAGAGATAAAGACAGGAAGACTCAAAGCTGCCTATGCGTTAGAGAAGATGATAATTTCTCTATGCCAATTTTGAAAATTTCTGGGCAAGTCGTGATTTTTTACGGCTGGCAGTATTAGTATGAATAATCTTTTTCTTTGCCGCTTTGTCCAGTAATGAATAGACAAAGGAAAGTTGTTTTTTTGCCTCCTCAATCTGTTTCTGTGAGAATAGAGAGAGGAGTTTCTTAATTGCTGCTTTAAGTTGACGTTTTATACGTAGATTACGAACGCGTCTTTTTTCATCAACGCGTAATCTTTTTACAGCGGCTCTACGTTTAGGCATCTTAATCTCCTTGTGTTCATTAAGGTTTTATGTTTAAAAATGATTTAACAATTAATAGCATATTTATCTTTCTCTGTCAATGAATAAATCCTTATCTTATCCTACCCACATAGCGTTTTCTGCCTCAGTAGTAAGTATAGCCACTTTTCTTTCTCGGATATTAGGCTTTATACGCGATATAGTTATTGCGCGATTTTTTGGAGTGTCTATTCAGGCCAGTGCCTTTGTGGTAGCTTTTCGCTTACCCAATCTGTTTCGTGACCTTTTAGGTGAAGGAGCAGCAAACTCAGCAATTGTACCGGTTTTAAGTGAATATCTTCACAAAGACAGCAAAGAACAGGAATTTTGGAAGATAGCCAATATTCTGATGAGAGTATTGCTATTAATATTTTTTACACTCACTCTATTAGGTATTATTTTTTCTCCTTTATTAGTGCGTATTATGGCGCCTGGTTTTACCAGAGAAATATTGGATTTAACCGTAAGACTTAATCGCATTATGTTTGCTTATCTTATACTAATAGGTATGGCTGCTTATGCTACCGCATTACTTAATAGCTTAGGACACTTTAGTATCCCAGCATTTAGCCCTTGCCTTTTAAATATTGCTCTTATTATAGGGGCAATGATAAGTAAAGAAAATCCTTTTGGTCTGGCAATTGCGGTCCTCGCAGGAGGGGTCTTGCAGCTTATAATTCAGTTACCTGTTTTAAAAAACTACGGAATGCAGTTTAAAATAAGCGGACCACTAAAACACAAAGCAGTTACAAAGATAAGTAGACTTCTTACTCCTCGTTTGTTTAGTAGCGCCATCTACCAATTAAATAATATTGTAGATTCAGTATTCGGGTCACTATCCTTTATTGTTGGTGAGGGAGCAATAGCTGCACTTTATTTTTCCTATCGTCTTATTCAATTTCCATTAGCTTTGTTTAGCACCTCTCTATCACAGGTAATGTTACCTACTCTTTCTCAGATAGCCTCAGCCTCTGTTGAGACAGAGCAATTTAAGAAAACCTTTATGTTTGGTTTACGGACAATTATTTTTTTAATTATCCCCTGTAGTGTAGCTTTTATGGTCTTATCAAAAACATTAATTTATTCACTTTTTGGTGGAGGAAGGTTTTCCAAATACGCCGTTGAGATTACTTCAGGGTGTCTTTTTTATTACAGCTTAGGTTTAGTTGCTTACGCGACAATAAAACTTTTTCAATCAGCTTTTTTTGCACTAAAAGATACACTAACACCTACCTATATTTCTGCGTTTGGCCTTATACTTAATGTTTTACTAAATGCCCTGTTTATGTATAAACTAAAGGCCAAAGGGATTGCCTTGGCTACTTCCTTATCTGGTATAATTTCTGCAATACTTTTAGGGTATTATCTACAAAGAAAAATTGGTACATTTGTTTTTAAAAACTTAATAGTTTTTATTGTTAAAGTAGTTTTGGCTTCTTCTGTAATGGCAGTGGTTTGCTATTTTAGTCAAAAGATAAGTTATCCATTTGCTAGAGGTGTTTTGGAGAAACTCTTATTGTTAACTGTCCCAATAGGGCTAGGCGGTTTGACATATTTTGTTTGCGCTCTTTTTTTAAATATTGAGCAAGCTGGTTTAATTTTAAAAATGGTCACGGGGCAAACTAACGCTACTTTTTTGGCAGAGGTAATAAATGAGCAAGGACATAAAAAAAATAATTAGTTCTCTTCCAGATCAGCCAGGGGTTTATATCTACAAGGATGCTGAAGGAAGAATAATTTATATTGGCAAGGCAAAGTCATTAAAAAAAAGGGTTGCTTCTTACTTTACAAAATACCTATCAAGCAAAACACAGGCCTTGGTATCAAAAATTTGTGACATCGAGTATATTACCACTGCCACAGAATACCAGGCACAGCTTTTGGAGGCAGAGCTTATTCGTGATAATCAGCCACAGTATAATGTTTCTTTTAAAGACGATAAATCTTTTCCTATGATTGCTATTACAAAAGAACGCTTCCCGCGTATAACTTTAAGCCGTGCCCTTGAGGCAGAGAAAAACCCTCAAGCTGCTTTTTATTATGGGCCGTATCCCAATGCAAAGCTTGTTCGGCAAAGTATCAAGTTCATCAGGCGCTTATTTGGTTTTCGTAGTTGTAAGACTATGCCGAACCAACCATGCCTATATTTTCGTTTAGGTCTTTGTCCAGCACCCTGTATTGGAAAGATAACCGCAGAGGATTATGCCCAACGAATAGAGCAGATCCGTCTTTTTTTGGAATGCCGTTATGACCAGCTAATAGAAAAATTAACCCAGAAGATGAAAAAACTAGCTGAGCAACATCTTTTTGAAGAGGCAGCACAGTTACGCGACCAAATTAAAGCACTTAGTATGGTTACTCAAACCGGGGAGGTATCCACATTAGGCGCATTAGAGCAGTTAAAAAAATGCTTGAGATTAAATAGACTGCCTTTACATATTGAAGGATTTGATGTCTCTAATATTGCGGGAAAAGAAGCTACAGCAGCTATGGTTTGTTTTTCTTATGGGCGTCCTGATAAGAAGAATTATCGTAGGTTTAGAATTAAGACGGTTTATTCTGTTGATGATTACGCAATGATTCGTGAAGTGATCCGTCGCAGATATAGGCGCCTTAAAGAAGAAAAAACTCCTTTGCCAGATTTAGTTGTAATTGATGGTGGTAAACAACATCTTTTAGCAGCCAGTGAACAAATAAAGAAATTAGGACTTTCGCTTCAAGTAATAAGTATCACTAAAGACCCTGAGCAGGTTTATTCATTAAAGGGAAATCGTGTAATAAATTTTGAAAAAGATAGCTTAGCCTTAAATCTTTTACGTTACATTCGCAATGAAGCGCATCGTTTCGCACGTAAATACCATCTTCTTCTGCGAAAAAAGAAATTATTGCCGCAAGTTTAAATTGTTAAAGAGCTAAAGTAATTCTTAAATCTAAAGTTATGAATTCTTTTACTCGGAAGGTTTACGAAATTGTTTTAAAAATTCCCTTAGGTAAAGTGCGTACTTACAGTTGGGTTGCTAAAAAGGCAGGTAGACCTAAAGCTAGCCGAGCAGTAGGCAATATTTTACGCAATAATCCTTATCCCATACTTATACCTTGCCATCGCGTAATTAAAAGTAATGGGGAAATTGGGGGTTATTCAAAAGGTATCCGAAAGAAAAAAGCACTTCTGTTAAAAGAGAAGGAGATTATCCGATGGCTAAAGAGCAGACCATAAGAAAAATTCTTTTCTACAGCAGTGTAATAATTTTCTTTGTTGGGTTACCGATTATTTTATCTTCAGCAGTCGGCTATCGGTTTGACCGCAAAACTTTTAAATTCACTAAAACGGGGTTTATTTCTTTAAAGACAATACCAATTGGTGCAAAAGTCTATATTAATGATCGGCCTTTCTTGGAAAAAACTCCTTGTCTTATTGCTGAGTTAATGCCTGATATTTATAAGTTAGAGATTTCTCTACCAGGGTATTATCCTTATACTACTGCAGTAATGGTGGAGGCAGGAAAGGTTACACGTTTAGAAAAGATTATTTTATTTCCCTTGCGGCCTGACGTAGAACAGGTGAATAAAGAACCATTAATGGCATATTGGTTAGATTTACAAAAAGGATTTATTTTTTATGTAGATGAGCAGAATAAAGCTATTTATAAGGCAGATCTTTTTACAGAACATTTCGAACATTTTGCAGACTATATGCCTCTTTCGCAGGACCCTTTTAAGTGGGAATTATCAGCTGACCGTAAAAAGTTAATGTATTGTAACAGTCGGCAGATAGGTATTATCTATCTTAGACCTCAAGATGCCGAATTTGAACAAACAAAATTTATTATTCAATACCCCCATTCTATCCGAGATATCTTCTGGCATTCTGACTCTTATTACCTAATTGTAGTTACTGAAAAGACTATCGATATGCTAGAGGCACGGCCAAATGCCTTACCACAGACTATAGTGAAACTTAAGCACCATAAAACTTATGCCAGCTACGATATAAAGAGTGATACGCTCTACTTTACAGATACCGAAGAAGCAGCTGATGGTAGGCAGTATTTAAACCTTTATCGTTTGGACCTTAAGCCACGTAAGCTATATTCTATAATAGAAGATTTGATAAAAAAGAGACATACAGTTGAGTAATACTATGCCCAAGGAAAAAATTCGTCGGTTCCTGGAGATAATACCAGGAAGTATATCTTGGATTAGTATTATAGTATTAGTAGCCCTGGCTATTTTTCGACCAGTGGCTTGTGCTGTATTCATCATTATTTTTGAATTTTATTGGATTATTCGTACAGGCTATTTAACTACCCTGTTAATTTTGGCGTATCGAAAATTAATGCGCCAGAGAAACAAAGACTGGCTATATCTTTTAGAACGCCTTCAGCCTGAAAAAGATTTCCATAAATTATTTCATTTGGTTATTTTCCCAACTTGTAAAGAAGGTCCACAGATTCTTGAAGAATCATTAACAGCATTAGCCAACAGCAAGTATCCTCTTGATAGAATTATTGTAGTAATTGCTTTTGAGGAACGTATCTTACAGGCAAAACAATGGGCTAAGCAATTAGAACAAAAGTGGGCACATTATTTTGGAGGGTATCTGTCAACCTTTCATCCCGATGGGCTTGCAGGAGAGCGGCCGGTAAAAGGTGCAAACGCTACTTGGGCAGCAAAAAAAGCCAAAGATTTTCTTGAAGAAAAAGGTATTCCTTTAGAAAACGTAATTGTTTCTTGTTTTGATGCAGACACCTGTGTAGATAAAAACTATTTTGCCTGTCTTTCTTACCACTTTCTTACGCATTTAAAGCCACACCAGGCAAGTTATCAGCCCATACCTGTTTACAATAATAATATCTGGCAGGCACCTTCGTTTGCGCGTCTGGTAGAATTATGTGCTTCTTTTATGCAACTAATTGAGAGTGTACGAAGAGAAAAATTTGTTACTTTCTCAAGCCATAGTATGAGTTTCAAGACTTTAGTTGACATAGATTATTGGCCTTTAGATATGGTCTCTGATGATTCAGTTGTGTATTGGAAGGCATATCTTCATTTTGATGGCGAATACGAGGTAGTGCCTTTGTATATTACTGTCTCTATGGATGTTGCCTATAGTAAGACTTTGTGGCAGACAATAAAAATACAGTATAAACAAAAAAGGCGTTGGGCTTTTGGGGTAGAGAATTTTCCTTTTGTTGTCTATGGTTTTTTACATAACCCTCACATTCCTTTTACAAAAAAAATAAGAAGGACATTTCACTTATTAGAAAGCCATGTTACTTGGGCACTCTGGGCAACGATAATTGTGGTTATTTCTCCGCTACCTATGTTATTAGGAAGACAATTTATTCAACAACTTCCTATCGGTTATAACTTCCCACGCATTAGTAGTATGCTTTTGGACTTTACTATATGGACAAGTTTAATCTGGTTAGTCTTAAGTCGTTTAATTCTTCCACCACGTCCTAAAAAGATTAGTTGGTTTGTTAATGTAATGATGATAATGGAATGGTTAATGGTGCCTTTTATTGTGATTATTCTTGGTTCAACGCCGGCATTGGATGCCCAGACACGTTTACTATTAGGTAGATATTTAGATTTTTCTCCTACTGAAAAGAGCCGTAAAGTGGTATAATAAATTTTTGAATAAATAATTGCTGGTAAAGGAGGAGGGTAAGTAATGACCATTATAGATTATCTAAAAATGCTTGTAGAAAAGGACGGTTCTGACCTTTTTTACCGTGCAGGCGGTACTGTCAGGATGCGTATTAATGGCCTGGTTACGCAAGTGGGAAGTGAAATCATCACCATGGATGATATTGATATGGCGTTACAGAAAATACTTTCTAAAGAGCTACGCGATTTTTTTAAACGTAACCTAGATGTGGAATTTGCATATTATTGTCCTGAGTTAAAACACCGTTTCCGAGTCAGTATCTTTAATCAGCGGAATTGGCCGTCTATTGTTGTGCGCAATGTCCCTGCACGAATAAAAACTTTAGAGGAGTTGAATTTACCAGCAGAGATATTAAAGAAACTTGCTTTAGAACGCAGAGGTATTGTCTTGTTGACAGGGACGATGGGGTCGGGTAAGTCTACTACTATTGCCAGTATGATTGAGTATATTAATGAAAATTGTTATCGGCATATCTATACCCTTGAAGAGCCAATTGAGGCTACATTTGAAGACAAAAACTGTATTATCAATCAGCGTGAGTTGAATAAAGATGTGGTTTCCTATAGTCAGGCTTTACGTTCTTTTACTCTGCAAAGCCCAGATGTTATTTACATCGGAAATATCCGTGATACTGAAACAATGGCGGCTGCTTTAACAGTAGCAGAAACTGGTGTGTTAGTTTTAAGTACACTACATACTGTCAATGCCCCACAGACAGTAGAGCGAATCATTAATTTCTTCCCACCGCATCAACATCAACAGATTTGTACACAGTTGTCTGTGCTTCTTAAAGGAGTAATCTCTCTTAGGCTTATTCCACTTAAAGATAAATCCGGGCGCGTTCCTGCTTGTGAGATAATGCTTTTGTCTCCCACTATTAGTCGTCTTATCCGTGAGAATAAAATATGGGAGATCCCTCGTTATATTGCAGAAAGTGAGATATTTGGAATGCAGACTTTTGAGCAGGCATTGGTAAAGTTGGTAAAAGAAGGAAAAATTTCTGAAGAAGATGCCTTAAGTTATTGTGATAATAAAGATGAATTTGTGTTAGCGTTAAAGGGTATTAAAAAACATTAATTGGCAAGAAATATCTTTTTAAAATAAAAAATGTGACTTCTATCTCTTAGGTAGTAAAAATCCCAACTTTACATTTTTTTCACTGGGATAGATAGAAGCTTCTTCAAAAAAGTTTTTTGGAAAATAATCGTTTTGATTAACGAAAATATTTTTAAGGATAGCGATGCTTGATGAAATAAAAAAAAGATTAGAGGCAATCAACCAAGGTTTGAAGGAACTTAGGGGGTATCTTTGACATTGATAATAAAGTGTCTAGAATCGAGCAATTATCTAAGCAGATGTCGGAACAAGACTTCTGGAACAATGAGATAAAGGCACAGCAGGTAGTAAGAGAACTTAAAAATTTAAAGAGTGTGGTAGAACCTTGGCAGAGTGCGCAAAGGCGCTATCAGGAAATAGCAGAATTAGTTAGCATTGCTACTGCTGAAGAACAAAGCTTTCTAGAAGAATTGCAAAAGGCAAGCTCTGCATTAGAAAAGGAACTTAATCAACTTGAGTCTAAGACTTTGCTTGATAACAAAAACGACCCTAATAATGCCTTGCTTGCGATTAACGCCGGTGCAGGTGGCACTGAGTCTTGTGACTGGGTTCAGATGTTATTAAGGATGTATAGCCGATGGGCAGAAGAAAAAGGTTTTGCTGTTAAAATAGTTGATATGTTGCCAGGTGAAGAAGCCGGTATAAAAAATGTAACATTATTTATTGAAGGTGCTTATGCTTATGGATACTTACAATCAGAAAGGGGTGTGCATAGGTTAGTTCGTATCTCTCCTTTTGATGCTAACAGACGACGACATACCTCTTTTGCCTCAGTAGATGTAATTCCAGAATTAGAAGACAATACAGAGGTTGTAATTGAAGAAAAAGATTTAATTATTGAAACCTTTCGCGCATCTACTGCTGGCGGACAGCATATGCAGAAGACAGATTCAGCTGTTCGTATTACGCATATTCCTACAGGTATTGTTGTCCAGTCACAAAACGAACGTTCACAATATCAAAACAAACAGACCGCGTTGCGTGTCTTAAAGGCGCGTATTTATGAGTTGAAAGAGAAACAGAGGCAGAAGGAACTTGAAGAAATTAGAGGCAAGGAAAAGAAGAAAATTGAATGGGGCAGTCAAATACGTTCCTATGTGCTATATCCTTATACCCTCGTTAAGGATCATCGAACAGGTTACCAGACAGCAAATGCTGATGCTGTTTTAGATGGTGATATAGATGGTTTTATAGAAGAGTATCTAAAATATCTAAAAGGAAAAAAGTTAAAGAAAACAGAACAAACTGATGATTTCTTGGATAAAGAATTTAAATCTTAAGGCAAAACAGAAGATTATACAACAAAGATTCCCAGGCTTAGCCATCTTTTTACATAAAGATATGCCAATGTCTTCAGTAAATGAGATGGTGCGTTTGGCCTCTTTGGTGTGGCAGGTAAATAGCTATGAAGAAAAAATGAAGGAACTTTCTGATAAACAGCTACGCGAAAAAACCGAATTTTTCCGCCAGCAAATTCTTAAGAACAATCAACTGCTACAACCTGAGATTGAAAAGTTAGAACAGTTACTTGAGTCTGTTTCTATTCCTGAGGAAAAAGAAAGAATTAAAGAGAAGATAAAACAAACCAGGTTAAAGGTTTTTGATACAGTGATGTTAGAGGCATTTGCGGTGGTCCGTGAGGCAGCTAAACGAACCATTGGGTTACGGCATTTTGATGTGCAGGTTGCCGGTGCAATTGTGTTGCATGAAGGAAAAATTGCAGAGATGGCCACGGGCGAAGGCAAGACCTTAGTAGCTACTATGCCAGCTTATCTTAATGCGCTTCTGGGAAAAGGTGTGCATATAGTTACAGTTAATGATTATTTAGCTCGTCGTGACCGTGAGTGGATGGGACCAATCTACGAATTTCTGGGTTTGTCTGTTGGTTGTATCCAACACGATATGTCTGATGAACAAAGGCGCCAGGCCTATATCTGCGACATTACTTATGGAACAAATAATGAGTTTGGGTTTGATTATTTAAGGGATAATATGAAGTATTCTTTAGAGGAGCTGGTGCAGCGGGATTTTTATTACGCCATTGTAGATGAAGTGGATTCTATTCTTATTGATGAGGCACGAACACCATTAATAATTTCTGGCGCAAGCGAAGAGTCAACAGATAAATATTACACCGCCTGTCGTATTGCCCAACAGTTAAAAGGAAGACGGGTAAGTGAAAGTGATCAGATAGATGCCAAGTATAAAGGGGTAGATTTAGCCAAGGGGTTTGATTACACTGCTGATGAAAAGGCACACACTATTAGTTTAACAGAAGAAGGGGAGATACGTGTAGCAAAGCTTTGGGGAGTGGACAATTTGCATAGTATTGAGACTATGGAATACAAACACCATATAATTCAAGCACTGCGCGCAAAAGAATTTTTTAAACGCGACCGAGAATATATTGTCAAAGATGGACAAGTTATTATTGTTGATGAATTTACTGGGCGCCTTATGCCAGGTAGACGTTGGTCAGATGGGTTACATCAAGCAATTGAGGCAAAAGAGGGATTGCGTATTGAACGCGAAAACCAGACTTTGGCGACTATTACTTTTCAGAATTACTTTAGAATGTATGAAAAACTGGCAGGAATGACCGGCACTGCTTATACTGAGGCAAATGAATTTAAGGCAATCTATAAATTAGATGTTGTATCGCTACCTACAAATAGACCGCTAATACGAACTAATTACCCTGATGTGGTTTATAAGACAGAAAAAGAAAAATTCGAGGCAGTGGTTAACGAGATAATTGAATTATACCAAAAGGGTAGACCGGTATTGGTGGGGACAATAGCGATAGATAAATCAGAAATGCTTTCGGATATGCTCCGGCGCAGAGGAATTCCTCATCAGGTATTAAATGCAAAATTTCATGAGATGGAGGCAGCTATTGTTGCTCAGGCAGGTAGATTAAAAACAGTGACTATTGCCACTAATATGGCAGGTCGAGGGACCGATATTCTTCTAGGTGGTAATGCTGAATTTATGGCAAAAAGTATTATTAAGCAAAGATTACAGGCAAAAGAAAAGGTAACCGCAGAGGATTATCAAAAATTACTCCAACAATGTAAGCGTGAGACTGACCGTGAGCACCAGGAGGTTGTGCGTTTAGGAGGGTTGCATGTAATAGGAACTGAACGCCATGAATCGCGAAGAATTGATAATCAGTTACGCGGTCGCTGTGGTCGCCAAGGTGATCCAGGGTCATCGCGTTTCTATGTCTCTTTTGACGACGACCTTATGCGGCTTTTTGCTCCCGAGTTTATGCTAAAAATGCTTGCAGGTATTGAGACCAACGGCGAACCGCTTACTCTTAAAGAAGGCTTTTTAGCAAATCAGATTACCCGTTCTATTGAAACAGCGCAACGTAGAGTTGAACAACACAATTTTGAAATACGCAAACAACTTTTAGAATATGACAATGTGATGAATAAACAGCGAGAGATTATCTATAACCAACGCCGGCAAATTTTAGAAGGAATTTCTTTAAAAGAGCAACTTTATAATATCCTTGAAGAAGCGGTGCAGAAATTAGTGGACAGTTATTACCGAGACAATGCTGGTATTTCAGAGTCAGGCTCTGATACTGAACTCTTAACGCAACTACACTTAAAGTTTGGGCTTAAGTTAGAGACGAAAGAGTTGGAAGGGAAAAGTGCCTCAGCAATAAAAGAAATGATTATAGAGTTACTTAAACACCAATATGAGGAAAAAGAACAGGCAGTTGGTTCAGAACTGATGCGTTCACTTGAACGAATGGTGTTTTTACAGATTGTGGACAGTAAATGGAAAGACCATCTTTACTCTATGGACAAATTACGTGAGGGTATTGGTCTACGCGCATACGGCCATAGAGATCCTCTTATAGAGTATAAAAATGAGGCATTTCAGTATTTCAGCCAAATGATTGTCAGCATAAAGGAGGAGGCATTGGAAACACTTCTTAAGCTACAACCTTCACGTCCTGAACGTTTTCGTGGCATTTTTAATGCCCCACATATTGAGTTACACCCAGAATTAGAAAAACCTTCTTTAGAGCAAGTGCAACAAGCTTCTTCAGTTCCTTCCCAGGTAAGTAGCCCAAGTGTTCCTTTACAATCACACCATCCCAAAGTAGGCAGAAACGATCCCTGTCCTTGTGGTTCGGGTAAGAAATATAAAAAGTGTTGTGGACAGTAAAATATATGTTAGAAGAGAAAATAACAACTAGCTCAATTTTTAAGAGTTTTATGTTAGCTGGTCTTTCTGGTTTATTATTAGCTGCTTCTTTTCCTTATTTTAATTGTCCGCTCTTGGCTTATTTTGCTTTTATTCCTTTGTTTGTCATTTTAAAAGAAGAGAGGTCTTTCTTAAGAGGTTTTCTGTTAGGGTTTATTAGTGGTATTGTATTTTGGACCATTACTATTTATTGGCTAATTCATGTTACTTTATTAGGAACAATGCTACTTATACCTTATCTTGCATTTTATACTGCTTTATTCAGTTTGGCTGTTGTGTTGTGGGGTAAAACAAATAACCCTCAAAGAATAAATATTCCCTTTGTTCTATTTTCGGCAGCAGTATGGGTAATTTTAGAATATCTACGTAGCCACCTATTAACAGGTTTTCCCTGGGCACTGGTGGGTTTCAGCCAATACCAGATGTTACCGATTGTTCAGCTTGCTACAACTACTGGGGTATGGGGTGTTTCTTTTTTTGTTATTCTGGTTAATGGTTTTTTATTTTTAGCTTTTAATTATTGGAAGTATAAAAAAAATTTAACCAATGTTTTTTCCCCGCTTATTATTTGTTTAGTTTGTGTAATAGGCGTTTTAGTTTTCGGTTGGTTTAATATGAAACTTCTCAAAGATACCTTTGTTTCTTCAAGAAAGACAATAACGGTAGCAGTAATTCAGGGCAATATCCCCCAAGAATTAAAGTGGCAGAATTCTTATCTAGATATGATTTTGGAAAAACATCTTCACCTTTCGTTAATTGCGTCAGAGAAGAAACCAATTTTGATTATTTGGCCTGAAGCAAGTGTCCCCACTGTTGTGCAGGACAAACCCCAGTATTTAGAGAAGATAAAAAATTTTTGCCGCAGGAATCGAGTGTGGTTATTGGTTGGTGCTGTTCAACGCAAAGGAGAGAATTTTTTTAATAGCGCTCTTCTTATTTCTCCAGAAGGTGTTCTTGTGGGTGAATACGACAAGAATCATTTGGTACCTTTTGGTGAATATGTCCCTTTAAGAAATATTTTTAAATTTTTAGATACAATTGTTCCGATTGGTGAGATGACCAAAGGAAAAGAATTAAATGTCTTGAAAATCTTTCTTGAAGGTCCTGTTCATCCTGTAAGTTTACATTTTGGGGTTTTAATTTGTTTTGAGGACCTTTTTAGTGAACTAGCCAGAGGTTTGGTATTGAAGAAAGCAGAATTTTTAGTCAATATTACTAATGACGCTTGGTATAAAAAGACCTCTGCGGCAGAACAACATTTACAAGCCTCTGTCTTTCGCGCAATAGAAAACCGCATCTGGTTGGTGCGCAGTGCAAATACCGGTGTATCTGCTTTTATTGAACCTTCCGGTAAAATTCACAGATTTACGGATAAAAACAGACAGTCGCTTTTTGTGGAAGGAATTCAAGTAAATAGTTTCCCTCTTCGAAAATCAACACCCACTTTTTATGTCCGCTTCGGGGATTGGTTTATTGGTCTGTGTGTTTTAATAATTCTTGGGTGCGGACTGTTAAATAACAAAAGGGGATATTTCTTGCATAACAAGAGGAAAATTTAGAAAGGAGATAAGATGTTTAACATAATACTTCTTGGAATTACCAGTCTTTTAACTGATATTTCAAGTGAAATGGTATACCCAATCCTGCCGATTTTCCTCGTAGATAAACTTAAAGCAGGGCCAGCTATTTTGGGAATTATTGAAGGTATTGCTGAAAGTTTAGCTAGTTTACTTAAGGTTTTGTCTGGTTTCTGGTCTGATAAAATTCGTCGAAGAAAACCTTTTACTATTTTTGGCTACGCTAACTCTGCGGTAGGAAAGTTATTCCTTTATTTTGCGCTCAGCTGGCATTGGGTATTGGCCGGCCGGATTATTGATCGGTTTGGTAAAGGAATCCGAACAGCTCCAAGAGATGCACTTATCGCAGATAGCGCTAAGGAAGGCAAACGGGGTGCTGCTTATGGTCTTCACCGTTCAATGGACAGTTTAGGGGCAACGATAGGTGTTTTTTTAACTTATTGGTTAACAGTAAAAGTCCTTAATAACTCTACACAACAGATTGGAAAGATATTTCTTTTTTCACTTATTCCGGCATTTTTAGGGGTTTTAGTTTTATTTTTTGTAAAAGAAAAAAAAGAGAAAACGCCACTTAAAGCACAGAAGATAGAATTCAAATGGAATCTATTAGATAAACGGCTACAGATGTTTTTTATTTTTACCTTTTTATTTACCCTGGGTAATTCTTCTAATCAATTCTTGTTATTGCGTGCAAAAACAATGGGAGATTCCTTGGCAACAGTGTTACTGATGTATCTTGTCTTTAATATTGTGTACACCTTAAGTGCTTATCCGGCTTCCAAACTATCAGACAAAATTGGGCGTAAAAAAATATTGGTTTTAGGGTATTTATTTTATGGACTAGTGTATTTAGGATTTGCATTGGCTCCTTCAAGCAGATGGTTATGGATTCTGTTTGCTATCTACGGCCTGTATATAGGGTTTACTGAAGGAGTAGAAAAAGCAATGGTTGCAGATATAGCCCCGCCACACCTTAAAGCCACTGCTATTGGTATGCACGCTACTTTAGTAGGGATAGGGTTATTGCCTGCTTCTATTCTTGCAGGAATTTTATGGAAAACTTTGGGGGCACAGGCACCATTTTTCTTTGGTTCGGTAATGGGGATAATCGCAAGTGTGGGATTGTGGTTTATTCTTAAAGGGCTTTAAAGATCTCTCTCTGGTTCCATATGCACTACTACATCAGACACGCCAGGTAGATGCTTTTTTAGTTCTGCTTCAATACTGTTACTAATACGGTGAGCTTTATCCATATGCATATCGGATTTTACCTGCACATGTAGGTCAATATGGATATCGTCAGGTCTTCCGCGCGTGCGGATTTTATGGCAGGTTTCTACCCCCGGGATAGATAAAACAATTTTAGTGATTATGTTTTTGTCCATAACTGCCCTATCACAGAGAATATCGGTGCTTTCCTTTAATATACCAAAGGCAGAATAACCAATAAAAATAGCAATAAGAATAGTAATTATTGCATCTACAATAGTTAAAGAAGGATATTTCTTCATAATAACAAGGCCAGCAATTACTGCCACGGAGGTTAAAATATCTGCTCTGGTATGTAAGGCATCAGCAATTAAAAGGTCGCTACGAAGTTTTTTACCTTGTTTTTGTTCAAAGGTCATCACTTTTAAGTTGATAAGAACAGTAACCAACATAATAACAAAGCTACTTGTAGTAATGGTAGGTTTTATCGGTGTTTTAATTTGTTGAATGCCTTTGCCCAATAAATGGAACGTAATGATAAAAAGAAGCACTGCAATTAGTTGTGAAAAAAGAGTTTCAAACTTTTTGTGTCCGTAGGGATGGTCTGTATCTACAGGTTGGGAAGCCAGATGTATGCCAATTAGACAGATAATATTAGAGGCACCGTCTGAGAGGGAATGGAAGCCATCTGCAGTTAGACTTGAACAGTGGCTAATTAGTCCAGCAAATATTTTGGCAAAGGCTACTGCCCAATTAAGCCCAAGTATCCACAACAAAATTTTATGTATTTGCTGGAAACGGTTAAAAGGAGGCTCTTGTTCAATCATAAAATAATTATAGCGTAAGCAATTATTACAAGCAAAGGTTTTTCTTAGTTGCTATTTAGGTTTTTTATGGTATAATACGCTACAGGTGAATAAGGATGATTAAATTTGAGTCAGTAAAAATCAATAAACCTGCAGAAGTTAATGTGATTATTGGGCAGAGCCATTTTATTAAAAGCGTGGAAGATTTGTATGAGGCCTTAGTAAATAGTGTTCCTTCCCTTGAATTTGCAATCGCTTTTTCTGAAGCGTCTGGTGCATGTAAAGTAAGAATAGAAGGAACAAATAATGAATTAAAAAAGTTAGCCCAAGATAATGCTATTGCTTGTGGATGTGGACATACTTTTTATATCTTTCTTAAAAACGCCTATCCCATTAATGTCCTAAATGCTATTAAAATGGTTCCGGAAGTATGTAATATCTTTTGTGCTACTGCTAATCCTGTGGAGGTGATTGTTGCCGAGACAGAAATTGGCAGAGGTATAATGGGTGTAATAGATGGTTGTCCTCCAAAGGGTGTTGAACAAAGTGAAGATTTAGTCTGGAGAAAAAATTTACTGCGGAAAATAGGTTATAAGCTATAAGCAATGAAAAGGCAACTTTGTCCTCGTCTGGAGGCACTCTTTGGTAGGTTACTTTTAGAGATAAGCTCTTTGATAATTTGGGTAACCCCAGAGTTATTTTTATATAGAGTAGCCAAAGTTTTAGGGGTGTTACTTTTCCTAATACTAGGACGGCAGAGAAGAATTGCAATAAACAACTTAGAGCAGGCATACACAGGAAAAATTTCTTCTAAACAGTGTTATAAGATTGCTCAAGGGTGTTTTATAAATATGGCACAGTCTGGAGCAGAGCTATTGGGGTGGTTAAAAAGAAAACATAGAGTTGTTGAGAAGGTGAACTTTGAAAACCTGGAAATATTAAAAAAGGCCTTGGCACAAAAAAACGGGGTTATTTTGGTAAGCGCACACTTGGGTAATTTTCCGCTTATTCCTGTGCGATTGGGATTTGAAGCAATTAAGACAGCAGTGATTATGCGACCAATTAGAGAAGCAAGGCTTATCCAGATATTTAAAGAGATACCCAGACAGCTGGATATAGAACTAATTCCTACCGTTCCCCGAAGTGCTTGTGTATTGGCAGCTTTACGGTCATTACGTAATAATCGCTGTCTTCTGCTTCTGTTAGACCAAAACTTTGGTACAGGTGGTGTATTTGCAGATTTTTTTGGGAGGAAGGCAGCTACGGCAACAGGACCAGTGGTTCTTGCGCAACGTAGTAACGCTGTCATTATACCTTGTTTTATTATTAGAAAGCCAGATAACACACATACAATATTTTTTGAGCCGGAATTTAAAATAACGCAGTTTTCTTCTGAGCAGGAGACAATAGTAAAAAACATCCAAGCCTTAACAGAGCTAATTGAGAATTATATAAGAAGATATCCCCAACAGTGGACTTGGATACACAGGCGTTGGAAAGTTCAACCGAGGTATCTAGCCCAGCAGTAATTACAGAAATTCGTAATTATAACAGAAGAAAATAAAAAGGAGGTGAGCATATGGCAGAAGAGGCAAAACAGCCCGCAAAGAATGAGAATCTTTCTAAAATGATGAAGACAATTCTTATGGTCATTGTAGGGATTGCGTTGCTTGTGCTTGGTGGATACTGTATATGGAGATGGTGGTGGTGTGTGCGTATTTTGATTAAAGGTTCCATAGGGTTCTTCTTTGTTTTGTGCGGTATAATCTTTTTGGCAATGGCCAAAGAATAAAACTTTGCTTTTCTTAAAAGAGGCCTTTGGAGAAAAAGATAAAAGCAAAGGCCTCTTCTGTCTTCCTACTTTTTAGAATTAAATAAATCGTAAAAAGGAGTAATCTGTGGAAACAATATTAAGAAGAGAATTAATTCATTCCAAAGAAGTAAGCAGACTAATAGGGATAACTTTTTTTGTACTTGCTACTTGTTTTGGTGCTTTTGTGCGAATTCCTTTACCTGGGACACCTGTTCCTTTTACGCTTCAGACATTTTTTGTTCTCTTATCAGGAGCAGTTTTAAAAGCTTACTATGGTAGTCTTACACAATTTATTTATTGTTTTTTGGGAGTTATAGGATTACCTGTATTTAGTAATGCGGGTGCAGGATTTTTATATTTGCTAGGTCCAACAGGAGGTTATCTTTTAGGTTTCATTTTGGCAGCTTTTCTAGTAGGTAGGGGTATTAAGTCTACTAAGACCACAAAAGAGATATTTTTTATAATGGTGCTTGCGGATTTGCTGATTCTAACTCTGGGAACATTATGGCTGTGGAGTTTTTTTAAATTACCGATAGGTAAAGCCATGATAAGTGGCTTTTTGATATTTTTACCTTCTGATATAATCAAAGCAGCTTGCGCAAGTATAGTATATCAAAGGATAAGGAAAAGAACAGATAAGATCTTCAATTAAGGAGGCCAATTATGAGAAGTAAAGTATATTTTCTAGTAGGGCTAATACTGATATGTTTTGTGGCATTTAGTGTTGCTGAAGACAAGACAAATACACAAAATACTTCTACTGGTGATGTGGAGCCATTACCAGAATGGCTTTATGGAGAGGTAGTAAAAGTAGATACCCAAGCAAAGACGTTGGTGGTTAGCTATATTGATTTTGATAAAGATATTGAAAAAGAGATTACTGTGAATTTAGACAAACAAACCAGCTTTGTTAATTTTTCTTCTTTGGAAGATATCAAACCACAAGATATTGTAAGTATTGATTATGTGGTTGACTCCCAAGGGAAGAATATCGCCTTATCAATAAGCTTAGAAAAACCTGAGGACATTTCTGAAAGCGACTTGGATGTTTCTGAGCCGATGGGTGAGCTAAAAGATGTTCAGCCCCAGGAATAGATAACTAAATTTTTTGCTGATATTGTTTTCACCCAAAACAAACCACAAAGAACCCATACACATACTATTTTTTCAGACAGTTCCACATATTTTGGTATAAAAAAGATATTCTCTTTGTAAAATTTCCTTATATGGCTATAAAACATATTAAGCTTATTATTTTTGACCTGGATGGAACAATTGTCAATGCTTATGATGCAATTACAAAGAGTTTTAATTTTACCATGCGCCAATTAGGTCTTGCCTCTTTAAATGCCGAGGTTATTCGGCGGGCAGTAGGTTGGGGTGATCGTAATCTTCTTAAGCCATTTGTACCAAAACAATTACTGGATAAGGCGCTACGTATTTACCGCAAACACCATGCTAAAAGTTTATTAAAATATAGTAGGCTTATGCCGGGTGCGCGCACCTTACTTTTGTTTCTAAAAAAAAGAGGTTACCAGTTAGCTGTAGCTAGTAATCGTCCTACTAAATTTTCTTTGTTGGTTCTGAAGCATTTAAAAATTAAAAAATTTTTTGTTAGTGTTTTATGTGCGGATAAAGTTGTTCTCCCAAAGCCTTATCCTGATATATTGCTTGGCTTAATTAAAAAACTTAAAGTTTCTGCTGACCAGACACTTTATATAGCAGATATGGTTATCGATGTGGAGGCAGGGAAAAACGCCGGTATCAGAACCATTATTGTTTCTACAGGGTCAAGTTCTGTTAGAGAAATTAGACGCAAAAAACCCTGGAAGATTTTTTCTTCTTTGTTTGAGATAAAGAAATTTCTTTTGCGTTTTGAGAAACAAAAGGTGGATTTGGCTTGACATTGGTTTAGTAAAGGATATAAAATTTAATCAGGTTATGATAAAAAAACAGATAAAAAAGCTGAGATTAACAATTATTCTTTTGATTATGTGTATTAGTTTAGAAGGTTGCAAGACTATTGAGAAGATTACTCAACCACCGCAAGAAAATCAAGAATTACTAGAAGTAAGCTCAATTTCTCCTTATAACGGCCCAAAGGTATCTGTGGTAATAGGAAATTTCGATATTAAGACACCATTAGTTAATGAGGAAATGGCTCAAGGTCTAAAAGAGATGTTTATCAGTGCCTTAATAAATACCCAACGGTTTATTATTGAAGAAAAATTTCCTCAAGAATCAAATAAATCCCCTTCTAAAGCATCAATTTTAATAGCAGTTACAATAGAAGATTTTTTGCCACAGTCTTCTAGCGGGTCAAGTGGTATAGGCGGTGGAGGTGGTGTAGGAAGTGGTTTACTAGGTGGTTTTCTTGATGAGGCATTAAGCAGGGCACGTTTAACAATAACCCTTCGTTTAGTGGAGTTAGCTACTCAACAAGTAATTGCTTCCACCCGATTACAAGGACAGGCACAAGATGCAGCTGGGGCATATCTGGGAAGTTATTTTGGAGGTTGGGGGTTAGGAAAAGGACTCAATGTCTATGCGAACACACCAATGGAGAAGGCAATACGATTATGTCTAATAGAGGCAGTAAGGTTTGTTTCAGAAAGAATTCCTCACAAGTATTATCAATAATTATAACAAAAAACTATTAACTAATCGAACGTAAGGAGGAATTTATGGGTAAAAGAAAGCGAAGAGGAAAACTTAATTGGCGTTCTAAACGAGCAAACCATGGTAGAAAACCCTGTTTAGGCTAAACTATGCCATTGTTGTTTTGGGTAGTTTTAAGCACATTTGCAGTAAGTCTTGCTTCTTTTGCGGGAGTAATTACTTTTCTATTCAAAGCTAAAATACTATCCAGAATCATTTTTTATCTTATCGGTTTTTCTGCTGGGGCATTAATAGGAGGGGCGTTTTTGCATATCTTGCCCGAGGCATTGAAGGATAGTTCAAGTTCTTTTGTTTTTAACTGGCTTATTGGAGGACTAATCCTTTTTTTTCTACTTGAACGTTACCTTTACTGGCGCCACTGCCATGTAGAAGGTCAGTGCCAGATACATTGTTTCAGTTACCTTAATCTTATAGGAGATGGATTACATAATTTCTTAGATGGAATAATGATTACTGCAAGCTATATGATGTCTTTTCAGTTAGGTGTTACTACTACTGTAGCAGTTCTTTTACATGAATTGCCACAGGAGTTAAGTGATTTTGGAGTTTTGGTCTACGGAGGATTTTCTCCTACTAGGGCATTGCTTTTTAATTTTGGTTCTGCTGTCCTGGCAGTTTTAGGGGCATTAGTAGGATATGTTTTGTTCGAACATACAGAAACAGTTGTTAAAATTATTTTACCATTGACCGCCGGAGGCTTCATATACATTGCTACCTCAGACCTCATACCTGAGATACATAAAGAGCGAAATTTAAAACGTTCTACCCTAGCATTCATTGCCTTTCTTTTAGGTATCGGTTTTATGGCCATAACCAAAATATTTTTGGAATTATAAAGCATTGTAACATGATAAAGGCCATAGCGTTAATCTCTGGTGGTTTAGATAGTATTCTGGCAGCTGTCTGTATTAAAAAGCAGCAAGTTAAGGTAGAAGGAGTATTTTTTAACCATCCCTTTTTGACTAGACCAAATAAAAAAAGTTCTCCAGAAAATATGGCAAGATACTTAGCTGAACAACAAGATATTGAGTTAAAGATTATAAACCTTGGTGAAGAATTCCTTGATATAGTATTTAAGCCGAAATTTGGATATGGTAAGAGAATGAACCCTTGTATTGACTGCAAGATTCTTATGCTTAAAAAGGCAAAGGAAATTATGGAAAAAGAAAAAGCGTCTTTTTTGATTTGTGGTGATGTAGTAGCACAGAGGCCCATGTCCCAGCATCGGCAGACTTTAAAAATCATTGAAAAAGAGGCAAATGTAGAAGGTATTCTTCTTAGACCTTTGAGCGCACATCTACTTGAACCAACCGTTGCAGAAGAAAAAGGCTGGATTGATCGTCAGAAACTTTATGCTTTTAGTGGTCGTAGCAGGACTTTCCAACGCGATTTAGCAGTGATGCTAAATGTGCTTGACTATCCTAATGCCTCTGGAGGTTGTCTGTTAACTGATATAACCTTTTCCAGACGCCTTAGAGATTTAATTAACCGTCAATGTTATAATTCTACTAATGTTGAATTGTTAAAGGTGGGTAGGCATTTTCGTCTATCAAATTTAGTCAAGTGTGTAGTGGGAAGGAATCAATTAGAAAATTTGGAAATAGAAAGATTAGCTTCAACAGACGACTATCTTTGTTACCCTGAAGAAGATATCCCAGGACCGACTGCGTTATTGCAGGGGCAGGCAAGTTACAGAGATATAGAGCTTGCTTGTAGCATAGTTGCCAGTTATTGCGATAAAATAGAATCAACGCCTACTATATTGGTGCGTAAGGTTTCTTCTGGGCAGATAAAAAAATATGAAGTTATTCCTTTAGATAGAGAGCAGCTGGATACATATAGAATTTAGAGAGAAAAGTCCTATGAAAAAAGAAGCACTATTGTATGAGAGGCTTAATGGGTTGCAAGTGCGTTGCAATCTGTGTGCCCACCAATGTAAAATTAAAGATGGCAATTTTGGTCTCTGTGGTGTCCGTCAAAACGAACACGGTATGCTATACACATTAGTCTATGGAGATCTAGTAGCTGTATGTGTTGACCCTATTGAGAAAAAACCTTTGTATCATTTTTTACCAGGGACTGATAGTTTTTCAATTGCTACTGTTGGTTGCAATTTCCGTTGTGCTTTTTGTCAAAATTGGGAGATTTCTCAGGCAAATATACGTGATGGCACATTAATTGCAGGCAGATTCTTTAGCCCAGAGGAGATAATAAAACAGGCAAAGCAAAGAAACTGCCAAAGCATTTCTTACACCTATACCGAACCAACAATCTTTTTTGAATATGCCTATGACTGTGCGCGTTTAGCCAAAGAATCTGGGTTAAGAAATGTATTTGTAACTAATGGATATATGACAGATAAAACACGCCAACTTATCGCCCCTTATTTAGATGCAGCTAATATTGACCTCAAATTCTTCTCTGACGAAAATTACCAGCGTGTCTGTAACGCAAGATTAAAGCCGGTATTGGAAAGTATTGAGGATTTTTATCGTCGGGGAGTATGGATAGAGGTAACTACTTTGGTTGTGCCTGGTGAAAATGATTCCGAGGAAGAACTAACAAAAATTGCAAAGTTTCTTTCTTCAATAGATAAACAAATTCCTTGGCACATCAGTCGTTTTTTCCCTAATTATAAATACTCAGAATATTCTCCGACCGAGGAAGAGAAATTAAAGCAAGCACATAGGATAGGTCTGCAGGCAAGATTAAAGTATATCTATATAGGAAATGTATATGGTTGGGGTAGTGATACTTTCTGTCCTGGTTGCGGACGTAGAGTTATTAAACGAGAAGGATATAATGTTTTGGAATATCAGTTAAAAGATAATAATTGTATTTTTTGTCAAACTAAGGTCGCTGGTATCTGGCAATAAAAAAATGATACAAAATATTAATTCCTTTATTTCATTATTTATCTTTTGTTGTGCATATTTATTATTTATACTCTTACCTGAACGTCGCAGTTTAGTAGCATTAACTGCAGCATTTATTTTAATTTTATTTAAGGTAATCTCTCTGTCAGATGCCTTTTTGGCGATTAACTGGAATGTAATGGGTATCTTTGTGGGTATGTTAGTAGTAGCTGAAAGTTTTATGGCTTCCAGAGTTCCTGCGGTTGTCGCTGAGAAGCTGGTTAATGCCTCAAAGAATACTGCTTGGGCGTTATTAGCAATATGTATATTAACTAGTTTTATCTCTGCTTTTGTGGAGAACGTAGCAACTGTCCTAATAATGGCACCTATTGCCATATCTTTATGTCAAAAATTAAAGATAAATCCTACTAATGTGCTTATTGCTATAGCTGTTTCTTCCAATCTACAAGGGACAGCGACACTTATTGGAGACCCGCCGAGTATGCTTTTAGGTGGATTTGCCAAAATGAATTTTTTAGACTTTTTCTTTTATCAGGGAAAACCCAGTATATTTTTTGCAGTGGAGCTGGGAGCACTTAGTTCATTTATAGTGTTGTATTTTCTTTTCAGAAAATATCGACAGAAGACACAATTAATAGAATTAGAAAAAGTTAATTCCTGGGTGCCGACTATTGTTTTGATAGTATTAATTTTTGCTTTAGTTGTCTCTTCTTTTTGGGACAAAGGTTGTTCATTTGCTGCAGGAAAAATCTGTATGGTTTTTGCGTTATTGGTGGTATGCTGGGAGAAAATTTATAACAAGAAATCAGTATGGCAAGGTATTAAAAAATTAGACTGGGATACTACATTTTTTCTTATGGGTATATTTATACTGGTAGGGAGTTTGACCTATACAGGATGGATAAGTCGGATTGCTACAGGTTTAAGCAAACTTGTAGGGGCAAATCTATTTATAGGTTATACAACACTGGTAGTTTTAGCGGTTATTCTTTCTGCTTTTGTGGATAATGTGCCTTTTTTAGCAGCAATGTTGCCTTTAGCAATAGAGATGGCCCAGACTTTAGGAATAAGTCCTTCGTTATTCCTCTTTGGTTTACTTATTGGTGCAAGTTTAGGTGGAAACATTACCCCTATTGGTGCTTCGGCTAATATAGTTGCCTGCGGTTTACTTAAAAAAGAAGGTTATCCTGTGCGCTTTGGTCAGTTTGTAAGAATAGGCGGTCCTTTTACAGTAGCTGCTGTGTCCGTAGCTTACATATTCATTTGGTTAGTTTGGAGTAAGGTTTAGGAGTAAAAAGCGATGCTTACCGATATCATAAAACAAAAAATTCTTTTAGCTCAGAGAAATGAAATTACTGAGCATATTATATATCATCGGTTATCTCAAATAGAAAAGGATAAACAGAGAAAAGCTCTGTTAGAGCGGATTTCTAAAGACGAACAGCGCCATTACAATTTCTGGTATGATTTTACTAACCAATATGTAGAGCCCCAAAAGAGTAAAATCTTATTCTTTATATTTTTAGCCAGAGTTTTTGGTCTTACATTTGCCTTGAAGTTACTAGAAAAAGGTGAAGACAATGCCCAGGAGTTTTATGCTAAAATAAAGGATATCGCCCAAGGTGTACAGTCGATTATTCAAGACGAAGAGACTCACGAAAAACAGTTACTTAATTTAATTGATGAGGAACGTCTTTTATATGTAAGTTCAATTGTGCTTGGGCTCAATGATGCGTTAGTAGAGTTAACAGGGGCATTGGTGGGATTTAGTTTTGCTTTACAAAATGTGCGATTAGTAGCAGGAGTAGGATTAATTACTGGGGTGGCTGCATCTTTATCAATGGCTGCCTCAGAATATCTTTCTACGCGCCAAGAAGACACAAAAAAGAATCCTTTAAAGGCAAGTATTTACACAGGAGTTGCTTACATTGTTACGGTTTGTCTGTTGATTCTACCTTATCTTTTATTTTCTGATGTATATCTTGCGGTTATATTTTTGTTGCTTACAGCTCTTTTGATTATCTTCTCATTTACTTATTATGTCTGTGTTGCCAAAGAACTAAGCCTTAAGGAGAGATTTTTGGAGATGGCCAGTATTGGTATGCTGGTATCTATAATAAACTTTGGAATAGGTATTGCTGTGCGCAAATTTTTCGGCATTGAATTATAGTAAGGAAGAAAAGACATAGATAAACAAAATATGGAACAGTTACCCGCAAAGGTATCAATAATTGGTGCAGGCAGTGTAGGTGTGCGTTTTACCTATGCCTTAATAATCCATGGTCTGGCCAGAGAGGTGGTTCTGGTAGATACCCAGCGTCAGAGACTTGAGGCTGAGGTTATGGACCTTTCTCACGGTGCACCTTACGTTCGACCTGTAAATATAGTAGCAGGGGATTATAGAGATATCCAAGGATCTGGAGTAGTGGTAATTACTGCAGGTAAAAAACAACTTCCCGGTCAGACAAGATTAGATTTAGCAAAAGAAAATGCAGATTTGTTCAAAAAAATTATTCCTGAAGTAATAAAGTATGCTCCCGAGGCAATAATAGTAGTGGTTACCAACCCAGTAGATGTGCTGGCATATATTACTTATAAGATATCTGGTAAACCATCTTCCACCATAATGAGTTCAGGCACAGTATTAGATACAGCACGATTTCGTTACCTGTTAAGTTGCCATTGTAAGATTGCTCCTCAGAATATTCATGCCTATATTTTAGGTGAGCATGGCGATACAGAATTTGCGGTTTGGTCGCGATTAATGATAGGAGGTGTTCTAATAGGTAATTACTGCAAAATTTGTCCACGAGAAAAAGAATGCAGTCCTAAAGAAGTATTTGAGAATATTTTTAACCAGGTTGTTTGTTCTGCATATAAGATTATTGAAGGTAAAGGTGAAACCTCCTATGGAATTGGTCTTGCTTTGGTGCGTATAGTGCAGGCAATTGTTCACGATGAGAATGCTGTTCTACCTGTTTCTACTTTAGTTGATGGTTTCCTTGATGAAAGAGATGTGTTTTTAAGTTTACCTGCTATTGTAAATAAGAATGGGGTGCGGGGTGTTCTTGAGTTAGATTTGTCTGAAGATGAAAAAATTGCTTTCAGACGTTCTGCCGAAAAGGTTCGTAGTGTTATAAAAGAGTGCGGATTCTGATAAAAATGGAGCCGGTATTTGATTATGCAACGTTTAAGTGAGGAAATAATACATTTTTTTAGAAAGCAGGGATTTGTTATTGTCTGTACTATTGATGCACAAGGTATGCCCCACGCTTCTTGTAAAGATATAATTCGCATAAGTCGTGATGGTAGAGTATATCTTTTAGATTTATATATGCGTAAGACATTTGAGAACTTAAAGAATAATCCGCATATTACCGTTGTGGCAGTAGATGAGGCTAGTTTTACAGGTTATTCACTTCAGGGCAAAGGCAAGATTATGCGTTTAGAACGAGCGAAAAAAACAGTAAATCGTCTCTGGCTAAAAAAGCTTAGCGCCCGAATAACTTCAAGGATACTACAAAATCTGCGTGAGCAAAAAAGCAATTCTCACCATTTTGAGTCGCTTTTGCCTCAGCCCCAATATATGATTGTTGTAGATGTAGAGCGAGTTGTAGATTTAACACCAGCACATCTTAGACCAAAATAGGAGGAAAATATGGCACAGTCAGTAATTATTTATAGTACACCCACCTGTCCTTATTGTATTCGGGCAAAACAATTTTTAAAAGAACACAACATTTCTTTTGTGGACTACGATGTTTCTAGTGACCAGGAAAAAGCAGAGGAGATGATTAATAAGTCTGGTCAGATGGGTGTTCCTGTTTTAGATATTGATGGGCAAATTATTGTAGGGTTTAATAAAGAGGCAATAAGTAGGGCGTTAGGGATAGCATAAAAAGGGTTTTGTTATGTACGATCTAATTATTGTGGGAGCTGGTCCTGCAGGTATTACAGCAGCGGTTTATGCTGCGCGGAAAAAAATTAATTGTCTTGTTTTGACCAAAGATATCGGCGGTCAAGCAGCTTGGAGTGCGGATGTAGAGAATTACACGGGTTATCAATTTATCACTGGCGTAGAATTGGCTAAAAAATTTGAAGAACATATTCGTCAATACGATATACCTATACATCAGGAAGAAGAAGTCATAAAGCTTTACAAACAGGATAAAGCAGTAATTATAGAGACAGTAAAGGCAACTTATAGGGCATATACTGCGATTGTGGCCTCGGGTAAACGCTCTAGAGAATTAGGGGTACCAGGAGAAAGACAGTTTCTTAACAGAGGCGTAACCTATTGTGCAAGTTGTGATGGACCTTTATTTGCTCAGAAAGATGTAGTAGTTATTGGTGGTGGCAATTCTGCTTTAGATGCCGCCTTGCAACTTGTTCGTTTTTGCAATAAAGTTTATATCCTTAACAATACTGACCATTTAACTGGAGACGAGATTGCTCAAGAAAAGCTTTTTAAAACTGCCAATGCAACTGTTTTAAATAATACAGAAGTCACTGCCATTGAAGGTGAGAAGTTTGTTTCAGGTATTGTCTTTCGCCAGAATAATCAAAAAAAATATTTATCAGTTCAGGGAGTATTTATTGAAATAGGGCTTATTCCAAATTCTGAGTTTGTTCAAGGGGTAGAGAAAAATAGTTTAGGAGAAATTATAGTGGACTGTTCAAATCATACCAGTGTCGCAGGGATCTTTGGGGCAGGAGATGTTACCAATGTTCCTGAGAAACAGATTATTATTGCCGCAGGTGAAGGCGCAAAGGCATCTCTAAGCGTCTTTCGTTACCTTAACCAACACAACCTCTAAAATATGTATCGTTATCTTCTAAAATTTGGTTGGTTTACTATTTACTCTTATGGCGCTATGCTTGCCTTGGCTTTTTTAGTCGGGACAATTTTGGTGTTACTACGTAGCAGAAGATACAAAATAGAACCCAATATTGTCTTTGACCTTACTTTTGTTATTATTATCAGTTCTCTATTAGGTGCTCGGCTATTGTTTGTTGTTTTAGATTGGTCTTATTATGTGCAAAACCCACTTCAGATTTTTATGCTTTGGCAAGGTGGTTTGGTGTTTTACGGAGGATTATTTTCGGCTATAGTAGCTAGTAATATTTTTATTAAACAAAAGAAACTAGCTTTTGGTAATGTTGCTGACCTTTTTGCTCCGTCACTTAGTTTAGGAGTGGCTATAGGAAGAATTGGTTGTTTTTTAAATGGTTGCTGTTGGGGAAAGATTTCTTATCGATTTGGGATTTGTTTTCCAGCAAAAGACAATCCTGGTGCCTTTGTTCAACATTTATCTGAAGGGCTTATTTCTTCCCAAGCACAGTGGTCGTTACCAGTTTTACCTACACAGCTGTATGAATCAGTTGCTTGTTTGGTGATTTTTTTTATTTTAATTTTACTTGAGAAACACAAAAGTTTTGATGGATTCTTATTTTGGTTATTTGTTTGCCTCTATTCATTTGTGCGTTTTTTTATAGAGGGGCTTAGATATTACGAGCCTAATTTTCTAATTGGTAATTTTACGATTTCACAGCTAATCAGCGTGGTTTTTTTTGTGGTAAGTATCTTCGTTCTTTATAAAAGAACAAGTAACAGTAGATTTATTTCTGGCACCAATAGATATTGTTCTGGCTAGAACGGTATGATAAAATATAAATCGTTATGAAAGAACAAAAAGTTATTCTTGAACTTAAAGATATACGATTATCTTTTGATGGAAGGGATATCTTAAATAATTTATCCTTGACTGTCAGGGAAGGAACGATTCACTCTATACTTGGGTCAAACGCTGCGGGGAAAACTACCCTTGCTTATCTTCTAATTGGTTGCTGTAGTTATATTCCTCAAAAAGGTAAGATATTTTTCTTTGGACAGGATATAACTTCGCTTAATACTACCCAGCGGGCACGCCTTGGCATAACTTTGGCATGGCAGGAACCAGCACGTTTTGAAGGTTTAACTGTGCATGATTATATAGCCGTGGGAATGAAACAGCCTGATGAGGAAAAAATACGTCGTGCTTTAGCTAACGTTATGCTTGAGCCTAAAGATTACTTAGATAGACAAGTGGATAAGAAACTGTCTGGGGGTGAGCGTAAGCGTATAGAATTAGCCGCAGTATTTGCGATGGAGCCGAAATTAGCTATCTTAGATGAACCAGACTCAGGGATTGATATCTTGGCATTAGATAACATAATTTCAGTAATACAGGCACTTAAAGAACAAGGGACGACGGTTTTATTGATTACCCATCGCGAGGAAGTATCTGAGATTTCTGACGTTACTTCTCTTTTATGTTCAGGAAAGATTGTTAAAGAAGGAAAACCCAAAGAAGTAGGGATATATTTTAAAGAAAGGTGTATTCCCTGTCCTGTTAACGTATGCCCTACTTCCAATACTACATTAGAGAGGAAATAATATGCAGCAAGATTACCAGCAGATGCTACAGGCGTATGCTACCGCAGAAGGTAATCCTTTAATTTTCCGTGATTCAAGGATTGCACATCTGGTTGTGCATAAAAACAAGGTTTTAGGTAGCCATTTAGTAGCTGGTTTGGAACTGGTTCCTACAGAAGAAGAAGAGGGTATTAGTTTAAAGTTACGGCTAATTAAAAATACCCGACTTGAGTATCCGGTTCATCTTTGTTTCGGTATTATTCCTGAAGAGGGGCAGCAGGTTATTCGTATTCAAGCTGATATTGAGGATAATGCCAGCATAAAAATAATCGCCCATTGTGTATTTCCTAATGCTGTGCGTATAATCCATAAGATGGATGCCCAGATAAAAATTGGTGATAATTCTTCTTACGAGTATAATGAAGTGCATTTTCATGGAAATAATGGTGGAATAAGTGTTCTGCCTAAGGCAAGGATTAGTCTGGGAAAAAAATCGCACTTGGTTACTAATTTTTCTTTACTTAATGGCAGGGTAGGACTTTTTGACCTTGATTATGATACAGTAGTAGGTGAGGACTCTTCTTTAGAGATGTCTGCAAAGATTTACGGATTTGCCGATGATGTGATAAAATTAAAGGAGGTAGGCCGCCTTATAGGAAGAAACGCACGAGGCGTAATTAAAAGTAGAATTGCGGTCAAAGAGCGCGCACAGAGTGAAGTTATTAATGAGATGATAGCAGATGCTCCCGACGCACGAGGACATGTTGACTGTATAGAGATTATTCAAGGAAATGCTACCGCTAAAGCAGTTCCTATTGTAGATGTGCGTAATGAGTTTGCTCAGGTTACCCATGAGGCAGCTATTGGAAGAGTAGACAAAAAACAGATTGAAACTTTAATGGCACGCGGATTAGATGAAGAACAGGCAATAGATGTGGTAATCTCTGGGATGTTAAAGTAAAAAGGTTACTTTTTACTAAGGAGGGGCGGTCATGGAATTGAGGAATTTAATCAAACGCAGAGAGGATGTTTTTACCTTTATGGTGCATTTGACCCGCAACACAGAGGATGCAAAAACCGCAAAAGAAAATCTAATTGAGATACTTTGTTCTCGTACTATTCAGGCTCGACATCCCAAAGGTCTGTTCTATGCCACTGAAGGCTTACAGGACAAAGTTCGTTCCGTATGTTTTTGTGAAGCAAGCTTTAACAGTATTAAATATCTTATTGGCAAACATCCGAACAGGGGAGTTGAACTTTCAGCTTATGGTGTAGTTTTTGCTAAGGATTTCTTAATACAGCGAGGAGCAAATCCTGTGTTTTATGTAAACACATACTATAGTCAAGAACGCAAAAACGCCTTAATTGAGGCTGTGCTTAGTTTATCTGAAGATAAAAAGAAAGCAATTGCTCCTTTTGTGGATACTTTTGGTTGGATATCACCTCAAGGTGGAATTTATGATTTTCATTGGGAAAGAGAATGGCGTTATCCGGGTGATTTTACATTTGAATGGAAAGATGTTCTTTTTGGTTTATGCGAAGACGAGTATATTGAAGAGATGGAAGAGTTATTTGAGAAACAGATAAAATTTATTTCACCGTATATGAATATGGAAGAAATTTTTGGACGGATGCTTTTAAATTGGGAAGAGATGCGTTATAGTTTAGTTACAGAACAATGTGAAACAACCTAATAAAAAACAACCTAATAAAAAGGAGGCAGTAAAAATGAAGAAGTTAGTTTTATTAGGTGTGGTGGTGGCAATGGGCTTTGCATTATGTAGTTGTCAAAGCTCACCTAACCGCGCCCCTGAAGGAGCAGTTATCGGAGGAGCAGTTGGTGCAGGTTTGGGTGCGATTATTGGTCATCAGAGTGGTGAAACAGGGGAAGGTGCAGCTATAGGTGCAGGTTTGGGTGCTTTAACAGGTGCTCTAGTGGGTAGCCAGATGCAAAAAAATCCCCCTCAGGGAACACAACAATTAACGAATAATCCTAACCAATTGTCTATTGCTCAAATTGTGCAGATGTCCCAACAAGGGGTTCACGAGGATGTAATTGTAGACCGTATTAGAATGACTGGTTCTCGTTTCAATTTATCTGCCGCAGACATAAATTATCTTAAAAAACAAGGAGTAAGTGACAAAGTTATTTCTGCTATGCAAGGTTATTAGAGAGTTTGGGCGTTTCCTATTTTTTGTTTCTCAACGGTATAATGAATAGGGAACGCCTATTTTTTAACCTCACACATATTTTTTAGGATATGATAGTAATTTTCTCTATTTTATGGTTAGGGATTTTAGCAGCTTCCCTCTACGCCTTTTATCGAGATGCACATCCTTACCCGAAAGATAAAAAGTCCCAACCACCCTGCCAACGGCCAGATAAAAGTTCCTCTCCCATTAAAGATAAGCCCTCCAGTTTACAGCAAGAACGAATGTTTACTAAAAGTCAAAAGGTAGCCAGGCTTGAAGAGCAGATAGATCAGCTTGCTATGGAACTTGAATCTCTGACCATTGAACGTGACAAGCTGAAAAAAGAATTAGAACAGGCAAAGCAAAGACAGCAGTCTCTTGAAGAAGAACTTACACGCCACAAAGAATGGTTTTCTAAAAACGAAGAGGTTTTAAAAAATGCAAAGAAGGAAGTTGCCGAGCAGAAGGCGCTACTTATGAAAAAAGAAAAAGAGCTTGCCCAAGAGTATTCTAAAAATGTAGAGTTTATGCGTTCTCTGCGAGAGGCAAACTTAAAAATTCAGGCACTGGAGAACGAATCAAAACAGAAGTCTGAGGAGATTGAAAGACAAAAGCACCGTATAGAGGCATTACAAAGAGAATTGACTACTAGCAATCAACAGATTCGCATTCTTGAACAGACGATTCGGCAGACGAAGAAAGAACAAGAAGAAAGTGAATGGGTGCCTAAAAGAGAATTCCAGAAGTTAAACGAGGAATTTGATCAAATAGAGAAGGAATTAGAACAAAAAGAAGAAGAATTAGCGCGTAGTCAAGAGAAAATAAAGGAACTTTATGCCCAGATTTTGTCCTTTAATGCAAGACGACCTGCGATGGAAGATACAATCAGCGAAGGTATTGAACCAGCTTTAAGCCAACAGGCACAGGATACACCAACCAATAACGCTACTGAGGATAAAAAGACAGAATTTTCTGAAGTAACTCAGGCTGAAGTCCAGCAGTCACAACAGAGGGGAACCTCTGAATCAACTGAATCTCAGCTATCTGCAGAATTAACAGAGGAAGAAGAAGCAGTGGCAAGGCAAGAAGCTCTCTCTTTAGACCAGAGACAAGGGTTTTCTACAAAAGAAACACAAGATGTTGAAGATAATATAGCTATTCAGGCAGAGAGTGTTTCTTCTGAAGAAATAAAGCAAGATATGTCAACTACAGAAGTAGAAGAAATACCTCGACCTAAGGTATATGTTCCTCCTGAGATTGATATTACCAAGGTGCGCAACATCGGTATTATGGCACATATTGATGCAGGAAAAACTACTACCACTGAACGTATCTTGTTTTATACTGGTAAGTCCCACAAAATTGGCGAGGTACATGAGGGTAAAGCACAGATGGATTGGATGAAACAAGAGCAAGAGCGAGGGATTACTATTACTGCGGCAGCTACTACCTGTAACTGGAAGGGGTACCGTATAACCATTATTGATACACCTGGTCATGTAGATTTTACTGTTGAAGTTGAACGGTCTTTACGTGTTCTTGATGGTGCGGTAGCATTATTTTGTGCTGTAGGTGGAGTTGAGCCACAGTCAGAGACAGTATGGCGTCAATCTAATAAATATGGGGTTCCCAAGATTGCCTTTGTAAACAAGATGGATCGCACCGGGGCTGATTTCTATTCAGTACTTAATCAAATGGAAAAAATGCTGGGTGCTAATCCTTGTGCTATTCAAATCCCTATTGGTTGTGAAGACAATTTTAAGGGGGTAGTAGACTTAATTGATATGAAGGCATATATTTGGGATGAGGCAACATACGGCAAAGAAATTCACCAAACAGATATCCCTGCAGACTTAATAGAAAAGGCAAAGCAATTTAGACACACTATGCTTGAGAAGGCTGCTGCTTTTGATGATGCCTTGATGCAAAAATTATTAGAAAATGAGGAAAATATCACTACAGTTGAGATTATCACAGCTATTCGTAAAGGAACAGTTGCAAATGCGCTTGTTCCTGTTTTATGTGGTGCTTCTTTTAAGAATAAAGGTGTACAGAAACTTTTAGATGCTATAACTATGTTTTTACCTTCGCCTTTAGACCTTCCTGCTGTAAAAGGAACTGCTTTAAACGATGCTAATATTGTTATGGAGCGTAAGCCTGATGCTAGAGAACCATTTGTTGCTCTTGCCTTTAAGGTGCAGGCAGACCCACATACTGGAAAGTTGGTATATATAAGAGTATATTCTGGCCGTCTGGATAACAGTACCTATGTTTTAAATACTACTAAAAACAAAAAAGAGCGAGTAGGAAGAATTTTAGAAATGCATGCTAACCAGCGTCAACCAAAAGAGCATGCCTTTGCTGGAGATATTGTAGCAGTAGTTGGTTTAACTTATACCACTACTGGAGATACCTTGTGTGATTTGGATAGCCCAATTCTACTTGAGGCGATGCAGTTTCCTACACCGGTGGTTTCAATGAGCATTACTCCCAAAACCCGTGCAGACCAAGATAAATTAGGTAAAGGATTAGCCAAATTAGCAGAAGAAGACCCAACGTTTATAGTCAAAACCGACGAACAAACCAAAGAGACGTTGCTTACAGGTATGGGAGAGCTACATCTTGAAATCATTGTAGACCGCTTAAAGACAGAGTTTAATGTGGATGCTGTGGTAGGACAACCTAAGGTTGCTTACCGTGAAACTGTCACTTCTACAGCCACAGCAGAGTATAAGCATGTCAAGCAATCAGGTGGTCGTGGTCAGTATGGCCATGTAGTTTTTGAAATTTCACCTAATGAAGCAGGAAAAGGATTTGTGTTTATTAATAGCATAAAAGGAGGTGCAATCCCTCGCCAGTATTTTCCTGCTATAGAGAAGGGTCTTCATTGGATAATGCAGGAAGGTGTTTATGCAGGATATCCGGTGGTGGATATCAAAATAAATTTATTAGATGGTTCTTTTCACGAGGTAGATTCTTCAGAACTTGCCTTCAAACTTGCAACCATTGCCTGTTTTAGAAAAGTTTTTATGATGGCCAACCCTATTCTTTTAGAGCCGTATATGAAACTTGAGGTGACTACTCCTGAAGAATTTAGTAGTCAGGTGGTTGGTTATATCTGTTCTCGTAGAGGGAAAGTAATGAATATGGAAGTAAAAGGTCCGCAAAAGATTATTTCTGCAGAAGTGCCTTTAGCTGAAATGTTTGGTTATGCCACCGCTTTTCGTTCACTTACCAGTGGTCGAGCTTCAGCCACAATGGAATTTGATAAATACTGCCCAGTTCCCCAAGAAATTGCCCAGAAGATATACGAGGAAGCACAGGCAAGAAAGAAAAAAGAGCAGTAAAACATATCCTTCTAAAAGAAGTCAAGGAGACGCTTTTTAGTTGCTCTTTCAATTAAAATTTTTTGTTTAAAAAACTTGACACCTTTTTACTTTTTGGTAAAATAAACCAATAGAGTAAATATTTGTCCTGAGTTTGAAGGGGGAACCTGGACGTTAAAAAAGTAAAACCTTCGGGGGCAGAGTATTATCACTACCGAAGGTTTTTTATTTTATGAGAATAAGAATAAGTTGTAAAATTGAAAAATTCCCCATCATCTACCGCCATCGCCTTCTGGCCATTATCAAAGAAGCTCTAAGACATTCTGACTCTCAATATAAAGAACAGCTTTATCCTGACAAAAATACAGAACTCTCCAAAAGGACCAAGCCTTTTACTTTTAGTATTTCCTTACCTAAATTTAATTCCAAAGATACAAACTGTGGCTGGAGAAAAGAAAAATTTTATGTGGATAAAAACTATCCAGCTGTGGAAGAGCTAGTCTTTTATTTTCCTTCATCAAGTAGTCTATTTTGGGATATAAGTTCAAGCGACAACCTCTTTATTATAAATCTATATAACGGACTTTTGGCAATGAAGGAATTCATTTTTGATGATTTAAACGGTACAACAAAAATTACTTTTGAGAATGTTTTTATACTCAAAGAACATAAGATAAATTCTAATGAAGTTATTTTTAAAACAAAATCTCCTATAACAATAGAAGATAAAAACGGCACGCCAATTTTACCTACGCAGGAAAATCTAGTAATTTTTAACAGAGAATTTAATGCCATACACGAAAAGATTTTGAAAGATTTAAGAACAAATAATAAGAAAGAAAAAGATGGCCTATATCAGGAGTTAGAGTTTGTGCCACTAAAAATAAAAAAACAAGTAGTAAAACATACCCTGACTGGCTTTAGAGAAAAAACTGGCAAGCCCTATATGGCTTTAACTACTTTTGAGGGCTGTTTCCGATTAAAAGGCGACCCAAGGGATTTACAATTCTTGTATGAAAGCGGAATAGGTCTACGCACCGGACAAGGTTTTGGAATGGTAGAGGTGGTAAGATGAATTGGTGGTTAGATTTAGGAAGAATTTATTATAACGAGTTAACTAATGAAGAAGAGGACTGGGAAGCTATTGCAGGTAAAATAACTGAAAAAATAGAAGAATATCAAAGTAAATTTGAGAGTGAAATAGAGCAGAAAATAAAAAAAATAGAAGAAGAAAATAAAAATACAGGGGGAAAAACTAACAACAAAAAAATGACAGGAAAAGGTGTAGAGATTGAAGAAAGAGATAAGAAAAAACAAGAAAAAATAAAAAATTTATCCAAGAAAAAAGAAAGATTAGATGCTTGTAGGAATTTAATTTCTAAGACTCTCTTGAATAACCCTATTTTTAACAAGGGACCACATGGATTTGAAAATTCTAAAAAACGATTAAAAAATTTTCTTGAAAGCAATGAAGCAGAAAATAATGAAGCAAAAAGTTCAAAGGCTAATTGTGTTTTTTGTGGCAATGAAACTGTCACCTCAAAAGAAAGTTTAGCAACGCGCGCATGGATAGTTAGCGGAGGATGGGAAAATTCATCTTTGTATGCTGCAGGAGGAAGACTTCCACCGCGGATTTGTCTTAATTGCCGCAAACTATCTTTACTTGCTGCTTTTAAGGCATATGATTTATTTTTTAAAAATGGACTGCCGTTCATTATTTATAACGCTGACTTATCGTTATTTAAAAAGCTGTTAGACAATTTAGTATTACGCAAAGATATAAATTTAAATTTTGAAAAAGTTTCTGCTACCTTTATTTCTTTGGGAAGTACATTAGTTTATCCGCGCTTTGATAATCAGGGTAATATAGAAAGTTTTGATTTAAGACCTCTTTTACCAAAAGAGTCTCTTTTGCTTATGAAATTGGCTGGAATTATAAGAAATGATAAAAGAAAAGAAAGATATATTCTTGATTTGGTAGCAAGATACAAGAATAGATTAGCTGAAAAACTGGTTATTGATTTTTTAAGTAGACAGTCTCCGTTGCAGAAAGCCGAAGTTATTTCGGTATTTTTTTCTTTTTTGGAAGCTTATAAAGGAGGTGTAAATATGACGGATTTTTTTAAACTAGGAGAAGAATTAGGCAAAGCACTTGAGGATAAGGCCTATTCTGTTGCTTTAAAATTATATAAATCTTTTAAAGAGCCAATCCAATTCCAGCAGTACTTGATAGGTGCTTACATTTATTTAAAAAGACCAGTTCCACAAGAACTCGTTCAGATTACGAAAACCAGCGATAATTCATTAGCATTTATTATGGGTATATTAAGCACAGTAAAAAAGGAGGTAAAATGAAAGGTATAACTTTAACGATGGTTGTAAAATTTATCGGAACACCTTCTATGGGGGAGGGTTTGGGGGCAAATATCAATCCTATGAAAGTATTATCTACTGAGTTAGGAGATTTTGCTTATCTTTCACCGAACGCTGTTTTTAGACAACCTTTAATGGAATATTTTTTAAAAGAAAAAAGATGGGAATTAAAGGAGGGTGAAAATATAAGAATACCTCATGATAAGAAAGGTTCCGACAATAAAGAAAGAGCCGAAGAGGATAAAAAACCTATTCAATTTATGGGCTACGCCCACAAAGACCATTATGCTGATATTTTTGGTTATTTGTATACAGAGGGAGAAAACTCGCGCAAAAGAAAATCTCCCTTGGGGGTTTCTTATGCAGTAAGTTTAATGAATTTTAGTAATTGCTTAGATTATCGCACTAATCTTGGCTTAGTAGAACTTTCCGGTTCAACAGATAATAAAGGACAGATGATATTTCAAAGAGAAATAGATTTGAATTATTTTGTTTATACTCTCACGATTGATTTAGAACGTATAGGTAAAGAAGAAAATCAGAAGAAAAATGGAAAGCAACAAGAAGCACCACAAGAAGACAAAGTAGAAAGGACAAAAGCAATATTAGAAGCAATACCTTATTTAACTATCCAGAGAAACGGTGCTTTGGTTGGAACTTTAAGGCCACATCTTGTGGTTGGTGGTATTTTTGAAAAGAAATTTCCCTATTTTATTGATGCAATTGTTTGGGATAAAGAGAAAAAGAAAGTTAAAGCTCAGCCAATTAATGACATTATCAAGGAGTATAACCTTAAAACAGATAAAAATAATAAAACAGATAAAAATAATCTTTTGGTATTTGGTCTACAGGAAGGTTTTCCTTTGGAGGAAGGTTTAGATATAACTCCTATACTCAAACCCAAGGAAGCGATAGATAAAATAGTTGACTCTATAGATGAGAATAAAAATAATATATGGCCGGAGGAAAAACAGAAATAATAAAACTGGAATTACGGGCTAAAACAGCACATTTTAGAATTTATTCTAACCAGAATTTTTGTGACTCGTATCCCTTGCCTCCTCCTTCTACGATATTAGGGATTTTACAAGAGGTATTAGGCATAAGACCGCCTGAGCCTTTGATTTTAGCAATAAAGGGAAGCTTTGAAAGTATATTTTTTGATTACAGAACATTTTTAGAGAAACCGCTTGAGTTAGACCTGCCTAAAAGAAGAGAACAAAATAAAGAACATAGATTTTGGATAGAAAAGTTAGTCCATCGTTCTGTAACAACAAAACCCCTTTTTATTAAAGTGCTCTACAATCCTTCCTATTCTATATATCTTTACTCTCCATCGCACCATTTATCTTATCTTAATAAACTCAAGGAACCCGAAAGATTTATTTCTTTAGGAAGAAGTGAAGATTTAGCAATGATGAAAGTGTCAGCTGTGGAAGTAGAAAAGAAACGGGCTGATAAATTAGATAAGATAAAAATTGAGAACTCCTATTTACCAGTTAAAGTCTACGGAGCAGTAAGTATATTTTTACCTATTTGTCATTTAAATCAAGATAGAAATTTAAGAATGGAAATGTGTTATTATGTTAAAGAAGCAATTTCATATTATGAAGGAGAGTATTGGCAGGTAAAAGGCGACAAAGATAACTTCGTTTGGCTTGTAAATTACGAAGATACAGAGAAAGGAAATTTGCCAAAATTATACCACTTAAATGGAAGATAAAATTTTTGCCAAAAGCAATCCTTTTCAGGAATTACATGTCCATACACAAGAGGTATTAGAAAGAGCCCAGAAAGAATTTGATTATTTTATCAAGCAAGGTTTAGAGATTGAAAACCAGATCAAAGATGCTATTTTGCTAACCTGTTTTGCGCATGATTTGGGAAAAGTATCCAAAATTTTTCAGGATTCACTAAAAAACAATAATAAAATATATGTTCCCCATAATCTTATTTCAGTTGCTTTTTTGCCTTCACTTTTTAAGACCTTTTCATCCATAGAAAATTTCAAAAAAATAATAATCTATGCTGTTGCCTTTCATCATAAGAATTTTCTTCAATTAAGTGATTTTATAATTGGTAGTAAAAGAAGCAGTGGTTATGGACTTGAAGACGAACTGATAGACATAAAACTAAACAGATTAAACTTCCTTTGTCCGATGGTTAATTTATTTAAGAAGTCATTTAATATGTCTTGGCAACCCGATATTGATTTTGATATTTTAAATAACATTCAGGAGGTTATTTTTGATTTAGAACCTTTTGATAAAGAATTAATCTATATCAAAGGTATACTTCATCGTGCAGACCATATCTCTTCTGCTGGCATAGCGGAAGAAAATCTCTCGTATACAAATGAAGAAGGTTTTAAAAAATTGACAGATAAGATTAAACTAAAAGGGTTTCAAGCTCAAATTAGAAACAGACCCTCTTCTATGATTTTAATTGCTCCTACAGGTAGTGGTAAAACTGAGGCAGCGTTATCTTGGGCAGGAAGTAGAAATAGAAAAATAATTTTTACTTTACCTACCCGGGCTTCAGTAAACGCAGCATTTACTAAATTACAGGGATACTACGGAAACGATGTAGGACTTTTACATGGTGAGGCAGGAAGATTCATATATAAAATGTTAAAAAATGAATATAACGAAAATGAAGCGCTACAAGAAAGTATGCATGAAATAACGCTTGCCAAGAATCTGCTTAAACCAATTATAGTCACAACTATTGACCAGATATTTTCCTTTGCTTTTAGAGTACATCAATACGAAAAGATACTTATGGGGTTGTCTGGAGCAAGTTTAATTTTAGACGAGTTAGATTCCTATTCTTTTTATACCATAGAGGTTTTGAAAGAAGCTTTAAAAATAGCTAAAAAATTTGATATCGTTCCTCTAATAATGTCTGCTACTATTCCGAAATTACTTCAAGATGAATTTGTGAATGAAAAAATAGTTGAACATGAAGGTATCTATATCCCTACAAAACAAGAACTTCAGCTCAACAACGATGCTTCACATAAAGTAAACATATTAGATGGAGATATCACCAATATCACCAAATGTGGTTCCGAAATCAAAAATTTAGTAAAGGAAAACAAAAGCATTTTAATTGTGTGTAATACTATTAAAAAATCAATTTCAGTTTATGAGAATTTAAAAAATTTGGGGTTAGGAGTTCCTTTAAACTTATATCATTCTTTATTTACTTTTGAAGATAGAAATAATAAAGAAAAGAAAATCACAGAGTATGATGAAACCGGTAGAAATACAGGGATATGGGTTACTACCCAAGTAATTGAAGTTTCTTTGGATTTAGATTTTGATGTTTTGCTGACTGAATTGGCTCCTTTAAATGTTTTGATTCAGAGAATGGGAAGATGTTATCGCAAAAGAAAAGGCATCGGAGAAGTTTATCTTTGTTCAAAATTACTTGATGAAAAAGGAGAGAAATTTTTCTTTCCGTATGGGGATAAATGGGATAAGGGGATATTGCTTGAAGAAAGTTTGGAAGCATTAAAAGCATTAAAAGATAGAAATATAAATATTATAAGATTACAAGAAAAAAAAGAAATACTTGATAATTATTTTGAAAAAATTTGGGAAGATAAAAAAATCAAAGATGCTAAAAATAGGGCAAAGGAAATAACCAGTGCTTTTTTAAATGTAAATCTTACAATGCTTGAGACACTTAAAGAGGACGAAGTAAGCCGATACCTGAGAGAATCAGGTATTACTTTAACAGTAGTTCCAGATAATTTGCTGAATGAAGATGAAAGGAATAAATTAGATGGTAATTACAAATGGCAAAGCAAAGAAGAAAAACTATTGTTTTTGAATACCATAAAAGAAAAATTTATTTCAGTACCCATTTATAGTGTTATAAAATTCCGGAATTATTTTACAGAAACAGAATCCGGTATCTTTCTTACTAGGTTAGAATATACCGAAGAAAAGGGACTTAATTTAATAGAATTACCATCAAACTTTTTGTGAAAGTTATGCAAAACTCTTTGGAGGAGATAAATTCTGCCAACATCCGTATTACCGGCATAAAAATTAATTATCTTTATATCTGCGAAAGAAAACTTTGGTTTTTTGACAGGGGCATTCAAATGGAAAAAACTTCTGATAAGGTTTTGTTGGGGAAATTAACTGAAGAATACTCCTATCCCCAACAGGAACATAAAGAGGTATTAATAGATAATCTTATAAATATAGATATTGTGGAGGAAGATAAAATCAGAGAAATAAAATATAGCAATAAAATGAAAGAGGCCGACAGGATACAATTGTTATATTACCTTTATTATCTAAAAAAGAAATTGAACATAGAAAGAAAAGGAATCATTAATTATCCAAAGATGCGTAGAAAGGAAGAAGTGATTTTAACTGAAGAGGCAGAAAAAGAAGTAGAATCTGCTATCTTTAAAGTTGCGGAAGTTATAAAGATGAATAAACCACCTTGTTTTATAAAAAAGCCATTCTGCACCAAATGTGCTTATTATGAGCTGTGTTTAGGATAAGGTATGAGACCGTATTATATATTTTCCAATGGTAGAATAATGCGTAAAGAGAACACAGTATATATTGAGAATGAAAAGGGCGAAAAGAAGGGAATTCCTATTGAAGATATAGACGTTCTACATTTATTTGCTGAACTTGATTTAAACACTAAATTTCTAAACTTTTTGTCACAGCAGAATAAACTTCTACATATATATAATTATTACGGTTATTATGCAGGTAGTTTTATGCCAAGACAAAAAGATGTTTCTGGAGAATTGGTCGTTAAACAGGTTATGCATTATTTAGATAATGAGAAGAGATTTTACCTTGCTAAATGCTTTGTGGAAGGAGCAATTTTTCATACGAAAAGAAATCTTAGGGAATATGAAGGAACAGAAGAAGTTCAGAAAAAAATAGAAGAAGAGATGCTTGGCTTACAAAAAGCAGAATCAATTCCCGAATTAATGAGTTATGAAGGTAGAGTAAAAGACTGCTACTATCATGCATTTAACATTATTTTAAAAAATGACTTCAAATTTATTAAAAGAGAAAGACAACCGCCTTCTGACCCCCTTAATGCACTTATTTCTTTTGGAAATTCACTTGTTTATACGACAGTTTTGTCTGAAATTTATCATACCCAACTCAATCCAACAGTAAGTTATCTTCATGAGCCTCGGGAGAGAAGGTATTCTTTAAGTCTAGATATTTCTGAAATTTTTAAGCCACTGATTTGTGATCCTATTATCTTTAAGCTTGTTAATAACAATATGCTTAAGAACGATGATTTTGAAGAAGATGTTGAGTGCTGTTATCTCACTGCGACGGGCAGAAAAAAATTTCTTAAAGAATTTGATGAGAAAATTTCAAGCACTGTAAAACACAGAAAACTGAAAAGGAATGTTTCTTACAGGACTATTATTAGATTAGAATGTTATAAACTCATAAAACATTTTCTTGAAGACGAAACCTATGTTCCTTTTAAGGCGTGGTGGTAGATGGCATATTTAATAGTTACCTATGATGTAGAAGAAAAAAGAGTAAATAGAGTAAGAAAAATCTTAAAAAAGTATTTTATGTGGGTTCAAAATTCAGTTTTTGAAGGAGAAATTTCTGAAGGGAAACTTGAGAAATGCCGAAGAGAAATCCTTAATTTTATTAATACAGAAACTGATTCTGTATATTTCTACCATCTAGAAAACAGGCTTAACTACTATAAGGATATTTTGGGAGTTGAGAAAGATATGACTGATAATGTCATATGATTGCATCGAACTTAATTTTTGTATTATTGCTATTAACTAATTGGGGCGTGTAGAGTTAGAGTTTTTTCATAAGAAAAATAAAAAAATAATTGAAAGTTTGATGCAAATTTGTTACGGTTGAAGAAAAAGAAGTGTGCTATAGTGAGAAGTTAACTTATTTATTTTTTTATAGTTATATTTTTTATTATTATTCTCAGGTAAAGGGTTTCATCTGAACCATGTGGGATATAAAG
>JAOAET010000042.1 GCA_026416665.1 Candidatus Omnitrophota bacterium
ATCACAAATACCACTGCTGTTGTTGGTAGATGAAGAAGCATTAATAAACCAGTAATCCCACCAATTGTTGCCAAAACTTTCATAACTCCCTTTTTGCTTGAGATAAACCTTGAGCTGGAAGCTACCAATCCAGTTATTAAACCAAATATCCCTCCCAAAATAGTGTAAGTGGGAAATCCTGAACTCTCGGGATTTATTTTAGGTAGCTTTGGTGTTTCTTTTTCAACAGGTGCTTGTTCAGGTGCTGCTTGTTGTTGTCCTTGTTGTAAACTATAATCCTCTAGTGAAGACACTTCACTTGAAGGTTTTGCTGGGGAAGTTGTTGGTTTTGAAGTAGTAGACTCCTCAGGAGTAGTAGGCTCCTCAGGAGTAGTGGACACATCAGGAGTAGTAGGCCCCTCAGGAGTAGTGGGCTCCTCAGGAGTAGTATGCTCCGCAGGAGTAGGCTCCGCCGTAGGCCCCTCAGGAGTGTGCTTCTCAGGAGTATACTCTGCAGCTGAAACAGTATCCATATCTAGTCCCCACAAAATCAGCATTATGGTCGTAACCACAAGTCCTATCTTGCCTATTTTCTGTAGGCGGGAATTACTAGATGTTGTCATCGTATAAAAAAGATAATACGTTGCACCTATAATAAGAGCAGATGCTATTGCTAATGGTAGAGCTGAAGCTGCTATTAGACCTATTGCTACTATAAAAGAAGGAGTAACAATACTAGCTGTACAAATCTGTAATATTGCTGGTGCTGGCCTTCCAAATAATTTCTCAAACATTTTATTAGTCATATAATTAACCCCAAGAGATAGAATTATAGAGGCAGGATTAATCAATAGTCTTATCCACTTCGCTGCCCGCATAAAGTTTTGCATGGTTAAATGTTCTGGTAGGTTTGATACTCCTTTTTTTATTTTCCCAACGACTTCAATCAGACCACCCGAAGTAACTTTAACAGGCACATTTCCTACAGAAGTAAGAAATTCTTGGATATTTCTTATTATTAATGATGGTAATTCACTTAAATCTAATCCTCCGCTAAAATACCTACGCACGACCACACCGTCAGAGACAACAATACTTTCTTCAATATCATATTCTCCTTGGTAAAAAGACCTTTGGTATTCTTGAAAATACTTCTGGCTACTCCAAGGTGTCTTGGAAGTTAAATCTGTTAAATCCGCTTTATCAATAATTTTTGAGTAGGGATTATCCTGATTATTAAACCGCTGTTTAAACCACTGGGCTAAAATCAGTGAATAATACACCTGACGTAGTGAAGCATATTTTTTAGAGGAGTTAACTTCGCGGGTAAGCTTTGGAATAATAAGCTCTCTAATTAAGCTTGAAGAGTATTCATTCAACTGTTTTATTCTGGGGTCAGAGAAATTATAATTATTTGAGTCTTTAAGATAATCCTGCTCTAACATCACTTTAAGGGTAGCCTTATATATATAGGCACTATTGGGTGTTTCTCCAATGATGATTTCACCAGGCACTATCCAAGGACGGGTAAACGTTGGAATCTCCACTTCTTCTTCACTTGCAAACAATGTCTCTATTTTTGCATAAAGTTTGTCCCAGTATGTTCTTCCCTCAACGGTATTAGGAGAAGTAAAACGCGCCATATCTTTTTTAAGCTGCAAATCTGCTTCCAACATAATTTTTCCCACATCCGTTTTCTCTAACAAAGGCTCTATAACATTGTCGGGTGAGTCAGGCCGTAGATTAACCCAGAATGTGCTACTGGGAAGCGTAAGGCCTATCTTGAAAAACTCCAAAAGTTTGCGGGTGGTGGATTCTACTTCTTTGGTTACAATTTTCTCTACATCGCCTTTTTCCAGTAAAAGTGTAAGGTCGTTTTCAATCGGGTCAAAAGCAAGATAACGAAGATGCATTGGACGAAAACGGTCTGGGCTAATGTAGCCATTAAGATAGCCCGGTAATGGTATCTGAGGGGCTAACTGGGCAAAACCAGTCTGTTCAAAACCAAAACAAACAATTACTGTCAGAGCAATAATTTGTTTCATTAGGTTATTTTTTTTAAACATCTTTTCTCCTTTTTTAAATTAGTTTTAATTTTTGTAGGTTTAATTTTTGCTGGTAAAAATCCATTATTTACATTTAAAAACTTTTATAAAGTTATTATTTAGTAGTTAAATAAAAACATACTAAACTAGAAAAATCTATCGCTTTCTGTTCTTTCTTATCTTTATTTAAAGATATCTTGAGTAAAGAGCAAAATCAAGGAAATTTCTTCAACGTTCTGAAAACGGTTACAAATAAATTTTTCCTTTTTGTTGACGCGGTTTTATTCACCAAATTATCTTTTCTCAATCCACCAATTTAATAAAAATAAAAAATCCACGCCTCCCCCTTTTAAGAAACGTGGTTTTTTCTTAAATTCCCCTCCCAAATTTCTTTATCTAATTATAACTTATAAAAACTCTAATTTCAAGAAAGATTTCACTTTTTTTACTTTCAAACCATCTTTTTGTAGTGTAGTCAAACTTCCTCATAATATAAAGAAGGCAAGGGGTAAAATCTACACTGGCTCTGTCAGGCACCGAACGCCTCTTTATGACAGTTACCTAAAACCCCTTGCCCATTGAATGAGGTTAGACATTTTTATATTAACAAACTTCTATTTTTTGTCCATGACTTTCTTCTTCTTTTCTTTGACTTTTTTCTACTGGTGATAGCGGTAAGGTTGGCGAAGAAAAATTTACTTAAAAAAGGTTTTTGAAAAAATAACCTTAGAAAAACTATTGACTTTTTAATAAAGTAGATTCAACCACGCTACAAAGAACATCTTCTATTAGCGAAGGCGCAGGAACCCCAAGATATTGCGTCAGGATTGCACTGGCAATCTGCCGACCAAGTAAACCCTTATTTAACTGGTCAAAAGAAGCATAGATAATATTGTCCTGGTGATAATAGATACTTCTTTGGTCAAGAACCAAATTATACTGTTGCCACAAGAAATCTGTTAAACTTACCCTATCCTTAAAAAAAACAACTGTTGAATGGAAATTTGCTAAATGAATATCCAAGATATCAGCAACCTCTTCATATAAACCATCCAGCATCTGAGCTAATACTAATTCAATTGTTTCTCCACCAAAAGTTGTTTCTTTATCAAGACTTTTCCATTGCAAACCGTGCAAAAGATACTCATAATTAATCTTTGTCAAAAGCTGGTAAGGGTCAATTTCGTCATCCGCATAAACATCAAAGTAATTACTCTTGACTAACAGACGACCAGTTAAACCTTGCCCTTGGGCAAAACAATTCTGTGCAAGAAATAAAATGAATAAGATGAACCCTACAATAATTCTTCTCATCAGATTTTAAATCAGACTTTAAACGAACTTAGGATATCGTCTATATCCTTTAACAAGGCACTGAATTTTTCCTTATCTTCAATAGAAACTGTATAATTGTGTTGTACTAAAAAATCCTTAAGCACAGCAGATTTCTTTTTCAGGCTGTCGTGCTTTTCTCTTAAAAGTTTGGTCATTGTGTTTAAGCTCTTTGCCAGGTCTTTGAGGTTATCTCTGTTTCTTACTTGAAACTGACGCGTAAAATCACCTTCCTGAAGTAATTCTATCTCACGACGCAAGCGATATAATGGCCCAACTATCCGATGAGAAACAACCAAAGCCAACACTGCTAATACTATTGAGGAAAAAAACATCACTACCAGCACGGTCAAAGTAAGAACGGGCAAGATAAAATCTGCGGTGGACTTAACCACCACTTTGGTATTCTCAATAGCTACGGTAGTGGAGCTCTTAGTTAAATAAAAAACCAGTGCTCCGATAGCCAAAGAACTTAATATCACAATTAAGGTAAACTTGAGAATAAAACCTATCTGAAAATCTTTATCTACGAGGTACTGCCTTCTTTTATAATTATTTTTCATGGCATTTCCTCCTGCTTATTATTCTTGTGGAATACCTAAAGCATTGTAATCAATGGTAATTTTCGCTCGCTTACGCAAATTGTTTTCCCAGTTTTTAAGTTGCAGGCGCTGTTTAATCTTAAAGATAAGTAATTTAATTTGTTCGCGCACCTGCTCTAAAGACTTACCGGCGTAATCAGTATCTTTATGGCGTTGATAATAACTTTCTATTTCTTCTTCTGAAACACGGGCAGCCAAAGTAAGTTCATTTATCTTGCGCGAAAGCACAAGCTTAAGAAGCGCCTGTTCCCAGAATATCTGTAAATTCTCCAAAAACTGCGGGTCTTTATCTAAATTAAGTTTTTCTGCCTCCTTAAGCATAAGTTTACGATTGATATAAAACTCCAAAAATTCTTTACGGTTAAGTTTTCCCTGCTGTGCTAAGTTTTCTTTCTCATACGCCTGCTCAAACTCTTGAGGGCTTATCTTTATAGAATCAATAATTATTGCGGGTTTCTCTTTGGGGCTACAACCTCCTACCATTGATAGACACAGAAAAGTTATTAATAAAAATGCTATGTTTTTCTTCTGGTACTGCATTTTTATTTTCTTTGGCATACCTTCCTCCCAGGTTACGACTTAAAAATATTATAGCAAAAAGTAAAAATAGGGAAATGTTTTTTATAGGTGAGAGAAAAAAATTTGAAACTGTAACTCTGATAATGCGGCTAAAACCGTCTACCAAAGACAAAGAAACAAAACCACAGATTAAATTTACCTTAAGTTTTTTTAAGGTTAAGTATTAGAAAAATTTTTATTAAAAAACAGAATTAGCAGACAAAAAAATTTTACTTTTGTGAAGTTCTTTTTCTCCTTACAAGAAATGAGATTACTCCGCCACCTATTAAGAAAAGATAAGCAGCTGTTGGTTCGGGAACAACCTTAAAAGAAACATTCCTATGATAAGTAACCAACGGCACAGAGAAATTAGGGCCACTCTTACACAGAACCAAAGCAGAACTTATATTCCAGTCTCCTGTATTCCAGTCTCCTGCTTTCTTAAGACGTTCACATAGCTGTTTCTCAAAAGTAAAATATAGCTTGCTTCTTTCAAATTTCTCAGTTTCAGAGAAAGGTCTTAAAAAATCATCAAGATAACAGAAGGAAAAACTTGTCTGATGGTTCCAAAAAGACAAAAGCCAATTCCTCTTAAAACTTTTATCAGGCACGCTTACATGAAAACAGGGTTTTTCTGAAAGTAGAAATTTGCTATTATCTACCCAGAAATTGCCATCTTTTCTGGCAGTGGCAAAGGTTTGGGCAAAGATAGGCAATGATATCAACAACATAATGCCAATTAATCCTGCGCGACTTCTTCTTATCTTCATCGGTTTTACCTAATTTAACCTTCCTATTCCTCTTCCTATTCCTTAATTAGTTCATAAATTTCTAACTGATAATATTTTCTTATTTTTCTGTCTAGCGGTTAGGTTTTTTTAAGACTTTTCTATTCTGTTCTCTTAATATAACTTTGTTTTAACAGTTTTTTCTCTTCCAATAAACCAACAGCCCTGCACCCAAAACAAAAAGGGTTGAAGATACTGGCTCAGGAGTAACCGCTGTAACTGTCAAATATGGTCGTAATAACGCATCAGAGGTCTCTGAACTGTAGAAACGACCGAAAAATTCTTCTTTTTTTTGGTCAAGATGATTTTCTAATACTAAACCGTAATTAGGACCGTTTATCCAAGAACTGACACAGTTTTCTAAACCATCAAATCTTCGCCACAATTGATTACCTTCTGATAAATTTAGGTAACTCTGAACAGTTTGTTCATACACAGGACGATTTTGCCAAGAAATTGTTGCTTCCTGCCAATTAGAAAGAACTTTGTGAAGTGCTAAATTATCACCGGGAGAGTAAGTTGCCTGATACTGGTATAAAAATAATGATGCAGAAAGTATCTGCATACTACGCAACTGATTTAGGTCTGTATCGCTAAATTTTAGATACGCCTCTGCCAAACCACTGCGGTCACGAATAGTAAAATACGTGGCATTACCATAGTTTGCGGTAGGATTTGCTTCATTGACCCAAGCATCTTGTTCAGGATAGAAGGTATAACTGGTCTGTGCCTGTGCCACTGTTGTTAGTAAAACTATATCAACAAAAAACCAGCCATAAAAAATTAATCTTTTCATAGACACTCCTTTCTTATAAATAAAAGTTTTGAAAAAATTTTTCTTTTCCAAACTAATAGACGTAAAAATAATTTTTTTCTCACAAAAAAATAAAATGAAAAACTATACTTAATTTCTATTTATAAAAAAATTAAGGCAGAGCACCAACAAATGCTCTGCCTAAAACAACAAAAAATTTAACCTATCTTAAGGAAATTATTATTTTTTAATACTTATTAAACTAAAAGGTGATATTTATCTTAGAGAAATAAAAAACCCTGGCTTTTATATTTTTTACACCAGGGCTTAAGAAAATATTTGTGAACTATCTTTATTAATTTTTTTAGTTAACCATTGTCAAAATAATTGCAGTCGCCCAGTTATTTTATCTTTACGATTAGTTTACTTATAATTTAATTTGTCTTCTTCTTACGCAGGCAAACTACTCCAAAAGCACCTGCACCAACTAAAAATAGTGCACTACTTACTGGTTCGGGAGTGATAGTGCCACGCATATTAAAATTTTTCAAATAAGCGTCACCCATTTCCAAAGACGCACCCTTATTAGCAGAACCGCCCAAAAATACACCAAAGTAATTTGAAACATCCCTTAAATTCTCTACGGTAAAAATTCCCATAGGAAACTGCTCGTCGCCCTCAATAGAATACATCACCAGATTGTTAGAAATGGAATCATAGTGCATACTGAGTATGCCATCGGAAGAAAAGCGACGCCATAATGCACTTCTTGTTTGTGGCAACGAAGAATCTGCAGATATGATATCAAAGTTGATAGGTGTAGTAGGAAAGAAAGAAAACATAATATTTCCTGCAGCAATCTGTGCAGAGAGAGGATTGTCTGCATCATCAGTAAAACGATACAACCCCATTACCACATAGCCTTCATCGTCAGATTGCATACCTTTATGACCATAGTGATATTGAATACTTAGGTCAAAATCATTATTCAAATCAAGCATCCACTTTGAGCCAAAAACTGCAAACCCTCTTTTAGTAGAAGGTTTTGACAAAACATCCAGACGGTCATCATCAAAATTTTCTACTGTCTGCACCTCTTCAGAAGAAGATAAATACTGCCACTGGTTAGGATTCATCCACCATTTGGTGCCTGACTCGTCATCAAAAAACCTAGCATAGGCCGACTGAGAGATTAATATAATCATTGTCCCTACCAGCAAAATTATTGACTTCTTCATTTTCATCTTCCTTCCTTTGTTGACGGTTTTTATTAATATACCTTAAAAGTAATTTAGTCTTTTTTAACCTTCTGTTAGCTGGTGCCTAGAGAAAATATCTTTTTTATATTTTAGCTTTTTAAAAAATTTTTGCAATAATAGAAATTTTTAGGTTAATTTACTTTCTTTTTCTTACCTGTAAACCTTCTTAATCCAAAAGCAGCTGCACCAACTAAGAAAAGTGCACTACTTATTGGTTCGGGAGTAACATGATATTTAGTTTGGTGTTTGCCACCATTTAGACCATAGGCCTTTACTTGATTAATATGCCACCACTGGTCGTGGGCAGTGTATTGAGTAATATCCAACCGCCTCAACCATAAATTTTTAGTATAATCCGAATTGTCCGAAGCAACTGACTGCCACAAATTAGGGTCTAATGCCTGCGTATCAAAAGTCAAAAGATAATTCTGATTTCCTTTGTTCCAGAACCACCAGTTTCCTGTTACCCGATAAACTGAATCGTGTAGTTTCATATATAACCAAGGTGTATCTTGCACGACGAAGTTCTCTTGCTCTAAAAAATCATTGGCGTTTTTGGTCATATACAATTCATAAATACCTATACCCTGGCTTTGTCCTTGTTGTTTAGCAAAACTAAAAGTAGAAAAAATCAAAACTACTAACAAATCAATTAGACCTATCCTACATAATACTTGCTTCATTTTTAACTCCTTCTTCTTATTTTTATATTTTCTATCAAAATATTTATCAGTGCAACAGCAACTTTAATTGAATACTAAAGATTATTTATATTACTCGTAAGTCGTTAACTTTTTCTTCCTTTTTATGATAAACGAAATTATTCCACCACCCCACAAGAAAAGATAGGCAGCTGTTGGTTCAGGAACAACTTTTGTAGTGACAGTGAATTTTATATTATCATTGAAATAATGACAATCCGGGTCAAAACCAAACCCAAAATTACCATCCGCTGATACTTGATTAAGTAATCCCAATTGGGCTGCATTAAATGAATAAACCAAATTCGCAGGCAAGTTCTCATCAGAATCAGTATAGTCAAACAAAAGCCATCCTTTTCCAGTAAAAGCATTACCCAATTCCTGGTCATCTAAAAACATATTAATACCAGATAAAGCCGAATCAAGCAAATTAACATATAAAATGTCGTTTTCTTCCCACTCCCAGTTATTTATATTATAAAAAGAAAGAGTAGCAGAAGTTATTTGGTGATTCTCAGGTATTTGCCAATTAATACCCCACGTGTAATAGTAATGGTGATCTAAGTCGTATAAATCACTTGGATTGGGACTAAACTCTATCCCATTGCCTGTTATTATCACATCAGT
>JAOAET010000054.1 GCA_026416665.1 Candidatus Omnitrophota bacterium
CTTTTCTGTTGAAGAGCATAATATTATTGACCTTGAATAAGGATGTAACCAAAATTGGTTACTTGCCAAACCTGAACAGTGCCGTTTGTAAAATTTCCGTCATCTAACGTCTCATCAATTTTCTTACGGGCTGAGTTAGGAATGCGTCTACCAGTATTATTAAGTGCATTATCAATCCAAAGTACGTGTTCTCTACCAATGCCATCCCCGTTTTGGTCAGCATCATTATAATCCCACCAGTAAAACCCTCCCCACGGATTTAAAGGCCATTTCTCAATATATGGACCGTCCCAACTATTGGGCATATCTAGGTCATCACCCCTAAAAACAAATCCCTCACCTGGATCTGCCCCTTGTAAAGGATCATTATTCTCATCGTTCCAATTTGAACCAGGCCATAAACCTGTATCAGCATACATATTATAAGCGGCGCTTTTGATAGTCTTTGTGTCTCTAACTAATCGTGCAATTTTGGATTTCTCAACAGCACGAAAGGCATTCGGTGCAACCACAGCGGCAAGAATAGCGATTATAGCTATAACTACAATTAGTTCAATTAAGGTAAAAGCCTTTTGCTTTTCTAAGCCTTCCATTTTGTAGGAATCATTTATTACTTCCACGCTAAGCAGATGGCTACTTACCATAAAACCTCCTTTTGTTATCTGGTAACTTTTTAAAAACTCACTAAAATTTTCTTTAAGGAAAATTTATTTACATAAGTATTTAAAAACAGATGGCTTTATTTACTTTTTACCAGAGGTTTTTCATCAGGAGAAGTCCTATAAAGATAAAACCCTGCTCCAAAATTATCTTCGGGTATTTCTTTTAAGAAGCCTTTGTCCTTTAACTCTTCTAATGTTTCTGGCCAGCGCTTATAAATTAAAAAAAATTCTTCTACTTTCTGTTGCAGGAAAACTATCTTCTCTAACCAGCTAATCTTTTGTGAAAGCAACCGCCGTAGTCGTTCATTCTCTACCGAGGCTAAGAGACCTTCTAAATACATTATACCTTCACCTGCTGAACCTGCACGATAGTAGAGGTAAGCAAGGTTAGTTTTAAGAAAGGATGGGCTAGTGGGAATTTTAGCAGCCAGTTGATAAAACTCAATTGCCCGACGGTAGTCACGGCACTGTAAGTAATTAAAACCTATCCAAAAAGGTATTTTCCAGTCTTGCGGTCTTCTTTTAAGTCCCTGCATAAGAAACTGGTTTGCTTTTTCAAGTTCGGCGTTATTTGAAGGAGCAACCACACCTGCAAATAGGTAAATATTTTGAATATCCCCAGCTAAATCCAAAGCAGTCTGGAAATTTTTTACTAAATAATCCATTCGGTTTACCGAGGGTGGAAAATCTTCGCTAATATCTAAAACTCCCCTAATGAAAAATAAATATCCAGTCAAACAGCGAAATGTTCCAGAAACTACCTTAAGTAAGGAAGCAGCTGGCACAAAGTAAAAATGTCCGTAAGTGGTTTGGAAAACAGGTTGCATTAAAAAAACCAATACTGCTGTGATTACCAAAAAGCTTAGGGCAGTTATTAAAAATATTTTTATATTTCTTTTTTCAGAAACAGATATACTGCCATACACCATAAGAATACCCCGTATAAAGCTGTATAGATAAAAAGCCACCATAGAAATGATAGTGGGACAGAATTACCAAAAGTAGCTTGTGTTTTTAAATCAATTTTGTCCATTGCTGGCAGTAAATAATAAATTCCTTTAATAATAACCGTAATAAATGTCTGTTTAGACAACATCATAATCCTTACTGTCTCATAGGCGACTTCACTTGCTAAATATATAAAAAGGGTAGCAAAAAGAGCAATGGTTGAAGAACTAAAAATCATTGAAAAAACAAGCCCCCAACCAATAACCAAAATTATCTTGCTATACAAAGCAACTAAAGCCATTATTACTGAAATATGGAAAGCCTGTTCAAATATAAGTATAATAAACCAACCAATGGCGCACAACAATATATAACAGCCAGCAATCATAATATAACCAAGAAATTTACCACTAATATAATTTATACGTGAGAAATGCGAAAGAAGAAACTCAGTAAGACGGCCTTCGCGTTCACGGTAAATTCCAAACAGCATGCTTGATACAACAAGGAGTATACAACTTAGCTCTATCCCTGACAGGCCTGCACAGCGCAACACTTGCGCGGTTTCACCTACTGATAAAATTCCCATAAAAAAACTTAACGCTAAAAGGAAAATAAAAAATCCTACCGCCAACCAAAAGATCTTCTCTCTGACCCCTTGAATTACATTAAGCAGAACAAGACCAATTATTTTTTTCATATCTTACTACTTTAAGAAAAGCTGTCTCTAAATTCTGTGTTTGCCCAGAACTTAAGAAGCTTTCTTTTGTGCCACTAAAAATAATTTCTCCTTGATCAATTATTGCGACACTATCTACTATTTTTTCTACCTGCGCCAGAGTATGCGAGGAGAAAATTATCGTGGTGCCTTTTTTCTTAAGTTTCTCCAGAATCTGAATGACCGATAGTTGTCCTGCTACATCTAAACCCAAGAAAGGGTCATCTAAAATCAATACTTCCGGTTCCTTCATTAAACATAAAGCAAGCCCTAGCCTTTGCTGCATACCACGTGAAAAAGTGCGAATTCGTCTTTTTGCGACACTTAATAGTCCAACTGTAGAAAGTGCCTCCTTAGCATAAACAGAAGACTTCCCCAGAGTATTAGCAAAGATTTCTGTTAATTCTAAAGCAGTTAGTTCACGAAAGAGTTGAAAAGATTCAGGAAGGTAGCTAAATTTCTGTTGGACATCGCAAGAAACAAGTGCTTTGTCATAAAAAAGAATTGTGCCACTTGTAGGAGAAAGAAAACCTAGAATACACTTAAGAAGGGTAGTTTTCCCTGCCCCATTTAAACCCAATATACCAAAAATCTCGTTTTTCTGTATGACCAAGGATACATTTTTTAAAACCCAAACCTTTCCAAAAGACTTGTTAAGTTGTCGGCA
>JAOAET010000017.1 GCA_026416665.1 Candidatus Omnitrophota bacterium
AAGTAACTTCCTTAACTGCCTTATCCGCGTCATACCAACAGCCGCTTGCTTTAACGTCCCTTGATACCTCCTCTGCTCCTTCAATAACCTCTCTTCTGCTTTCCTCTGTAATCCTATGTACACATACGGCCCACCTGTCGCTAGTATCCCCATTACTGCCATCGGCACTATCCACCAGTTACTACCTAACCACCCCTCTAATACCCCCTTAAAAAATGGCGTTACCCCAAAAGGTATACCTAATACTATTGCGTAAACAAACAAAAATAACCCCGTCCGCGTGATAGCTACTCGCACATCCATAAGACGATATTTAATAATGATATGAGCCATCAGACTACAATATACTACTAAAAGAAAAGGATCTATAGGAAGCGTAGAAATATTAAAAACAAGTAGAAAATATAAACTTCCAGATGTAATCATTACCATATACGCAAGTAAAAGATATCTAATTTTATTCCTCTCCAACCCTTTGGCTTTTTTATAACTTGTAAAAATAAGATAGAAACCATAAACCACATAAAAATTAAACCAGATAAAGAAAATGTACCAAACTACATTGGGAACTCCTATAAATCTAAAGTGATATTTCCTAATGACATCTATAACAAAAAATCTCCTTAAAGAAGGGATGAAGTTAAATAATTGGAAAAAAATTGCAGTTCCATAAGATAACGGTAATTCAAACTTTTTTGGCTTACGTCCAAGAAAGTAAAAAAGAAAGTGAATATACACAACCGGCGTAAAAATACACCCAAGGTAAATAATTTTGTCCCAAAAAAGTGCTTCCTGCGGCACATGAACAACACTCTCTCCAAAACATCCTAATACCCAAGTTGAAAGAATTAAACAATAAGTAAAGAAAATTTTATTCAGGAACTTTTTTGGATTTTTAAACAGAACAATAGTCCCTATCCCTATATTTGCGACTACAGAGAATAGCGCTGGAAGAGAATACATATTAAGAACCATTTTCTCTCATAATCCTTTCTGCTGTCCGCCGTGCTGTCTCAATTGCCCAAGGGATCCCCCCTTGACTATATCCCGTTACCCAATGTCCAGTAAAATATATATTATTTATTTTAACACGATTTGCGATGGAAAATTTTATTTGTGCTGGAGTAGGTGCCCAACCATGTAATGCGCCACGATAATTATTAGTAAATTTATATAAGGTATGCGGTGTAGCTGTCTCTATAAACAAAGCTTCCTTCTCAATGTTAATACCAGTTGCCTTTTTAACGATTTTTAATATTTCTTCTTTATATATACTTCGCACTTTCTCCCATTGCACTTTAGAAGCAAACTGAGCACTGCTGATACAATACGCTCCAAAATAATCTTCTTTCTTTGGCATAAATCCAACCATAATTACACTGTTGTCATATAAAGCCTTTTTATCCAAACCCGCAAAAAGAGAAGCAAAATTTTCTTCAGTATTGAAGTTGCTAACTATCCATAAAGCATTTGTTTCTTCTATCTTGTTCCTGACTCTATTCGGTAATATAAAATAGATAATAAATACCGAAAGAGTAGTTTTTAATTTCTCTAGGTCATTTTCTAAATTTTTATCTGGGAGGTTTCGAACCATATCGAAATGATCTGCTGCCACAATAAACCTTTCCGCAAAGAATTCTTCTCCATTTGCCAGTCGCACTCCCTTTGCCTTATTGTTTTCTATTATAAAATTTATAACCTGTGCTTTTAATCTTAATACCCCCCCATTTTTCTTAAATTGTTTTTGTAAAATAGACGGAAATTTATCTATTCCCTCAGGGAAATAATAACCGTTGTCTGTTAAATACTGTTTCAGAAAAATAGTATAATTAACCGGAGAAAGATATTGCATAGGTGTGGCGATATTTCTGGCAAGAATACAAAGAATTTCTCTTAAATTATCATCTCTAAAAAAATGCTGAATTAATTCCTTCGCACTTTTAAAACTATTCAAATCTATTACTTTTCTCCAATCAGCAGAAAGCAGACTCTCTAGTTTCTCTATCTCATCTTTGTCAATGCCTATTTGCCTAAAAAACTCTTTTGTACGAACAAACTCACTGTATATCTTAACTTCTTGCTGCGGTAAAATAATAATATCTGTCACCTCCCTTCTGGCTACTTCTATCTTTAATTCTAGTTCTTCTATCAACCTATTTATATGTGACCGATATCCCTCTATTGTATGAATACCAGATTCTAATTTATATCCTTTTCGTATAAAAGAACAACAGCACCCTCCGACATAATGATTTTTTTCACAAATCAAAACTTTTAGGCCAATCTTAGCAAGAAGATTTCCGCATACCAATCCTGCAATACCACCGCCTATAATTATAATATCAAATTTATTCACTCCCATTTTATACCACTCAATGACGTTACCCCAAAAGGTATACCTAATACTATTGCGTAAACAAACAAAAATAACCCCGTCCGCGTAATAGCTACCCTAATATCTAACAATTGATACTTTAATATCGCATAAGTAACAATAATACAATAAAGCGGAATAGTAAAGTTGCCTATAGGGTAAAACGGTACCCCAAAAGTTGGGAAAAAATTAGTAATCCCACCTAAAAAACCTACACCCGTTCCCACAAATAAATAAAGAAGTTGATTTTTTCTAAAGCCTGTTGATTGGCGATAATTCAAGAAAAGATAAATATGTCCCAGAATAATGAAGAAACACCATAAAATAAAAAAAAGAGGAATAACCATTCCCTTTGCTCGATCGAAATAAAACTCGTTAAATATTAATGTTACCTGTGCAGGATTGACAAAATAATCAGTAGTGTTTAATAAAAAGAAAAATATCCCCTGCGCATAACAAAATATAAGCAGATTCCGATAGGACAATTTGCATAGCAAATATACAAAATGGAAGAAAAAAACCGCAATAAAAATCACCCCCGCATGAGCAACTCTTAACCAAAACAACACAAAACTATGAGAAAACCCTTTTGATAAAAAAAACGAACTGAATCCCCACAAAGCAACGGACAAGTTAAAAAATGCCCATATATAGTGAATTCGTGTCCTTGCTGCTCTCAGAGTAAAACAAACTAAGATAAAACAGATTACGCTTAGCAGTAACCCGGATAAAGAAAAAAGATTTGTGTTCATTTAATAATCTTGACTTTTTCTTGCACCAATTTCCTTGGTGTTCGTTTTACTTCTTCCTCTGACATTGGTATACCGAGCGTTAAAATAGCCACTAAAGAATTTTCTGTATGCAAAATCTTCTTTATTTCTTTTTCACAGAAAAGTGGTAATGTATTCCAACAACAGGCAAGTCCTAAAGAAGAAGCTGTCAAAACCATATTTTGTATAGCTGCTGATATAGCCTGTATTTCTGTTTGCTCAGCAATACCAATAAAATGTTGTTTAATCTTAAAAATTCTTTTAGCACTTTCTCTAAAGGTATGTTGATTAAAAATTCCTATAATAGCCGGTGAATTGTTGATTGTTTTTGCTGTAACTAACATCATGCGGTCTATACTGTGTCCAATTTTTTTTGCTTTATTGGCGATAACCCTTCCTACTCTTTTTATTATTTTAGGATTAGAAACAATTATAAACTCCCATGGTTGAAACCCATGTACCGATGAACTCCATATTCCTGCTTCAATAATTTGCTGCAACTTTTTTGAAGGAATTTTTTCCTTTTTATATTCACGAACTGTTAAACGATTTTTAATTAAATTCAATATCTCCATTTATATCCCCCTCAAGACAAAAATTTTTCAATAATTAATTGTGCTCCCTCTTGCTTAAAATCCATTTTGGAAACCGTTACTCATTTTGCACAGTATAAAATAAAAAGATGCTGTACACAGAACCCTTTTCAATAACAAAAAATTAAGTTTTCTTCAGAATTTTTTGCCCACTATATTTGCCAGTGGAAGTTCTTTCTTTTATTAAATCAAGCACCGTCATATTACTTAAAATTCCAAACACTTCCTTATCATCTCTAATGGCTCTTTTGCCTCTAAGATAGGTCTGCCAACCACAATATAATCTGCACCCTCTTTAAATGCCTCTTCGGCTGTGGCTATACGTTTTTGGTCACCTGCAGGACATCCCGATGGTCTAATACCAGGTGTTATAATAAGAAGTTTTCTCCCACAGGCGTTCCGCACCAGTTGTACTTCTTTGACTGAACAGACAATCCCATCAAGTCCGCATTCTAAAGCAAGTTTTGCTCGTTTAACCACAATATCTTTTGTGTATTTTTCTTCACTATGGCTTGTTAATACAGTTACTGCTAAAAGTATTGGAGGGGTTTTTCCTAAATGTTGTGCTTCTTCTTTTGCTGCTTTACTTGCTGTACAAAGCATCTGATCTCCACCTTGCGCATGCAACGTTAACATAAAAACATCTAACCTTACTGCCTGACGAACCGCCTCTGCTACGGTGTTTGGAATATCATGAAATTTTAAGTCAAGAAAAACTTTATAACCTAAACGCTGTGCATAACGAACAATCTCTGGTCCATAAGCCGTAAAAAGTACAGGCCCGATTTTTACTATCTTAACCGACCCCGCAAGGATACGCATAAATTTTTGTGCTTCTTTCTTATTAGAAACATCTAAAGCCAAAATTAATTTATCTTGTCTGTCTACTTTCTTCATTGTTTCTAAACCTTCTCTTTGAGATTAAAACATACTTAATCTTTTATCAACACATAATTGCTCCTCTTAGACGTTCTAAGGAAGTTATTCTGTGTCTTATCATATATCCACAAATACCCCGAAGAATTTCTGAACAAACATTTGGATTTATGAAATTGGCTGTGCCAACACTTATTGCCGAAGCCCCAGCAAGAATAAATTCCAAGGCGCTATCAGCATCCATAATGCCACCCATACCAATAATAGGAATACGCACCTTTTTATACGTCTCCCAAACCATACGTACAGCAATAGGTCTTATAGCTGGACCACTTAATCCACCTATTACCATCGCCAGTTTAGGACGCCGTTTTTCTACATCAACAGCCATAGCAGTTATTGTGTTTACTAAAGATACACCATCGCTACCCGCTTCTTCAGCAGCCAGAGCAATTTCTGTAATATCAGTTACATTGGGTGACAGTTTTGTAATAATAGGTTTGGTTGTTACTTTCTTTACTGCCTTGACTACTAAAGCAGTAGCCTTTGCATCTTGGGCAATTAGTTTTACATTACTTTTTTTTGTGCAATGTCTGACATTTGGACAAGAGATATTCAGTTCTATCGCCGCAACTAATCTTTCTTTATCTAACTTCTCTGCTAACTCTACAAATTCAGATATCTCATCTTGTGCAGCAATACTTACTATCAAAGGAACTTTCAACTTCTGAAAATAAGGTAACTTCTCTTGGATGAATACTTTTATACCAGGATTTTCTAACCCTATAGAATTAAGTAAACCTGCTGGGGTTTCACAGGTGCGCGGGGGTCTATTTCCTTGACGAGGGAAAAGTGTAATTGTCTTGGTAACAATTCCCCCTAAAATATTAAGGTCTAGGAAATCTACAAACTCTTGGGCATAGCCAAACGTCCCTGAGCTAACCAATAAAGGATTTTTAAGTTTTAATGTACCGATTACAACAGAAAGATTCGGTGTCATGAGTTCGTAAATATCATCCGCATTGCTACTAATAGTAAAAATACACCAAATGCGCGTTTGAGCAAAATATCAGAAATGGGCTGGATTAGGTGGGCACCCAGTAAACCACCGAAGAAAAAACCCAGACAAATAAATGCTGCAATATCTAATCTGACATGTCCAGCGTAATAGTAGCGAAGCGCTGCTAATAATCCTATTGGAGGAACCATAATTGCAAGTGTTGTCCCTTGTGCCTGATGCTGACTCATACCCAGCAGATATACCAGTGCGGGTATAAGAATTGTTCCTCCACCTATACCAAACATGCCGCTTGCCAGACCCGCCAAAACTCCCAATACAACATAACCCGCTACTGCCATTTTGACTCCTTTCTAGAAACTTGGTTCAATACAAAGAATTTTTTCCTTCTTAAAATCTTTCAATCCGCCTTGGATAAAACTAAGATTAGTTAAATATTTTAATTTACACCATGTCCAAAATGCAGATTTTGGCTCCATATCAAAGTTCCAACGCACATATTGATAAGCAAACTTAAAAGTCAATGCTATAAGGACTGCGGTAACCACCCACGCAAATGCAGTTTTTGCTACTAAACTTACGATTAAACTAACTAATGTTGCCAAAGCAAAAATATGCATAAGATGAAAATTTCCTATATAAATAAACCCTTTAATGGGAAAGGGTATATTTAAGGCAGGTGCCCCTTTTAAGTTTTGGAATACAATTTGAAGCACATTGCGTTTGACATATTTTTTAATAAGAGGAATGTGTGCCTGTCCATAACTGACCCAAACTTTGCGTAGTGCTTTCAGGTCTGCCCTATGCATATGGTCAACTTTGGCTAAAGGAGCAAAATAAAACTTCCAACCGCGACTTCTGTGCTGGTAACTTAAATCCATATCTTCTCCTGTAGGTAAATCCCAAAATCGCGCACCAATCTCTTTCATTGCCGAACGACGATAAGCCACATTACAGGTGCCAAAGAAATAACCTCTGTGGCCTACTATGTCCACTGGCAAAGGTTCTTTTGGAAAATCTGGATAGTATCCTTCTTTGATAAAACCGTAACGGGGGGACACCATATTGAATCTAAAGTGTTGACACCACGCCTCAACCAGATTATTAGGGTCAACTTTTAAAGTATAAACCTCTCCACCTACTGCAGCAATTTTGGGGTCACGCTCAAAGTGTTTAAGCATTTCTTTAATCCAGTTTTTATCTGGTGCACAGTCGCCATCAGTAAAAAATAAAAATTCACCCTTGGCTACTTCTAAGGCTTTATTGCGGGCAAAACCAGGCGAGGGACAATTAGGGACTTCTACTAATTTTATAAAGGGATATTTTTTCTGCCATTCTTTAATTATCGGAATGGTCTTATCCGTTGACCCTCCGTCAACAATTATCCATTCCCATTTGTCATGGGGATAGTCAACATTAAGTAAATACTCAAATGATTTCTCAATGGTGCGCTCAAAATTTTTAACGGGTATAATAATAGACACAAACGGCGTAAATGCCATAAAGGCCTCCTTTTGTTTTATTAATTTTTATTCAGCAAGACCTTCTTCTGTCAATTCTTTTATAGCAAAAACCGGCCCTTCTTTACAAACCCGTTTATAACCCGTTAAAGTTTGCACCACACAACCACAACAAGCACCAATTCCACAAGCCATATGTGTTTCAAGAGAAACCTGGCCGGGTATGTTATATTTTTTACTTAACATAATTGTTTGCTTAAGCATTGGACGGGGACCACAAGCATATAAAAATGCTTTCTTGCGCAGTAAAGTGTCTTTAGCAAGCAGTTCTTCCAAGAGTTCAGTAACACGTCCGTAGAATCCACGCGAACCGTCATTGGTAGATATTTTAACACGAAACCCTGTGGCCTTAAACTCTTTTTCACAAAGAATGCGTTCTTTCTTTTGCGCTCCCAGAATCGCTAACCCTTTTCTATTGCGTAAGTTTTGTGCCAGAAAAACTAAAGGCGCAACTCCAATTCCACCTGCTACTAATAAAGGAACATAAGACAAATCACAGAGAGAAAACCCTGTGCCTAGTGGACCAAGGAGGCTTAATCTTTGACCTGCCTTCATCTTAGCCAGTATTTCTGTAGCTTTGCCTCGCACTTCATAAAGCAACTCAACTGTTTTTCCTTTTACCTGGTGTATGCTAAAAGGACGGCGAAGTAAAGGACCTTGGTCAGAATCCACTTTTAACATTACAAATTGGCCACTACTAGCCCTATGTGCAAGTTCTGAGACACTAAGTTTTAATTTCCAGTAAGGCCCTACAATATGGGTGTTTTTAAGAATTTTGGCTATCTCCAGATATTGCTTCATATTTTTTAGTTAACCAAGCTAAAAAAACTAAATAAAAAATTAATAGTGCTATAAAAATAAATCCCTCTTGGATATTAAAAAGAGTATTTGCATACATATAGTCTTCAGTAAATTCGATAAATAGCACTAACATCAATACAGCAACGATACTTAAAGTCTCGCTTTTAAACCACCTCCATCTAAGCGGAAGGTATTTGGGTAGATTTTTATTAAACAAAAAAGACCTCTGCGGTATTAATAGCGGGGTTTGTCTTTGATAAGTAAGATATTTTTGACCAAATTTTTGGATAAGATATGTCTCTTCTCTTCTAAAAAGAAAGGCATAGCGCAAAATAAAAATTCCTAAAAATAGCAAAAAAATCCAGATGTGACAAACCATCAATACCACACCCAAACCAATAAGAATAATTCCCAAATACATAGGATGACGCACCAAGGCGTAAGGACCACCAGTAACAAGCCTTGTTCCGTTCTCAGAGTTTTCTGCTTTATAACCACGAGCACTAACACGAAGAATTTGTCCTAACAAAATAAAAACTAAACCCACTATCTCTAATAGTTCATCTAGAAAACTCTGTTTATTACGCAAGAATAAGCTAGGCAAAATAGCAACAATAATTAATGAAAAAGCAATAAAAATAGCATTTATTTTAATTCTTCCTTTCATTTATTGTTGACAGCGGGGACAAAAATAAGTGCCTCTACCTCCGACAGTAATGCGTTTAATGGCGGTTTTACAAACCACACAAGGTTGATTTGCTCGGTCGTAAACTTTGTGATACCGTACGTAATCTCCAGGTCTGCCTGAAAGTCGCACATACTGGTCAACAGAAGAGCCGTGATATTTTATTGCCTCACGAATAACTTCCCGCATCGCATCAAATAATTTTTCTTTTTCTTTCTCAGTTAAACTCTGTGCTGAACGTTTAGGATGTATACCTGCCCTAAATAAAATCTCTGCCGCATAAAGGTTACCAATACCTGAGATAAAACTCTGGTCCATTAGAAGTGGCTTTATCTGGGTCTTCTTTTCTTCAAGCATCTTTTTGAAGTCCTCTTTGGTAATATCTTGTGGTTCAGGACCTAATTGTTTAATAAAAGGAAACTTCTGCCAGTCATCTACTAAATGTAACTCTGCAAAAAGCCGTGCATCATTAAAATCTAAAGCAGTTTTATCAGCGAAACAAAAGGTAACTCGGCTTTTTTTACCGTCTCCAGGATAAATAAGTTGTCCTGTCATCTTAAGATGAATAACCAGAAATTTATTATTGGAAAGGGCAATTACCAAAACCTTTGCCCGACGTAAAACTTCTTTAATCACTGCATTTATTAAGCCTGCCTTGAATTTTTCCGCAGGAGGTTGTCGTATTACTTTAGGATTGTTGATAATTACATTTACAATTCTTTTACCTACCACTGTCTCGGATAACTCTCTTCTTATCGTCTCTACTTCTGGTAATTCAGGCATAGATTTTTTCCTTTTGACTATTTAATTTCATGTTTCTTTTATTACCTTTACCCAAACCTGGCGTCTACGGGGACCATCGGATTCACAAAAAAATATACCTTGCCAGGTGCCCAGCATAAGTTTTGCCTCTTCTATAATAACTGAAATAGACGAACCAAAAAGCGAAGATTTAATGTGGCTGTCGGCATTTCCTTCTTGGTGTTGATAATCTGCTTTTTGAGGAACAATTAAACTAAGCGTCTTAATAATATCACGCTTAACAGAGGGGTCAGCATTCTCGTTAATGGTAAGACCCGCTGTAGTATGTGGACAGAAAATAACGCAGATACCTGTTTGCACTTTGGATTTTGCTACTACTTTTTCTACTAAGGCAGTGATATCTACTAATTCTATACGGCTATGCGTGTTAATCTCTATCTGTTCCATTTACCAATTTTTACTAACCAACAGCCTGTAAAGGCCTCTGAGATTATGTCTTCTGTTTTGCCTTTAATGCCTTATGATACTCTTGAAGAGATTTTACTTCAAGGTCTTTTTTAATAAGCATCTCAATACCATTAACCGTTGCTTGCGCACCTGAAATAGTTGTGGTGTAAGGGATGTTATAGAGAATTACATGTGAGCGGATTTTTACCTCATCTTCTCTTGGTATACGCCCAGAAGGTGTATTTATTACTAACTGAATCTTGCCATCTTTCATTAAATCAAGCACATTTGGTCTGCCTTCGGCGATTTTAGGCAATGCCTTTACGGGAATATTATTTTTCTCTAAGGTAGCCGCTGTGCCTTGGGAAGCATAGAGTGAAAAACCTAAATCTGCCAGTTTCTTAGCAATAAACACAATTGCCCGTTTATCTTTGTCGCGCACAGAAACAAAAACATTTCCCTTTTTGGGTAGCCGTTGTCCTGCGGCAATCTGACTTTTAATATAAGCACGTGCAAAATCTTTATCAATCCCCATTACCTCGCCAGTTGATTTCATCTCAGGGCCTAAAATAACGTCTACTCCTGGGAAACGATTAAAAGGAAACACTGATTCTTTTACCGAGACATGTGGAGGAATAATTTCCTTGGTAAACCCCAAATCTTTAAGTTTCTTACCCAGCATTGCCTGAGTAGCTAATTTTGCTAAAGGCACACCTATTGCCTTAGAAACAAACGGCACGGTGCGGGATGCACGCGGATTAACTTCTAAGACATAAACCTTTTCGTCTTTAATGGCATATTGCACATTCATTAAACCAATAATATTTAATTCTTTGGCCAGTTTGTAAGTTGCCTGTCGCACCTTCTCTATAAGGTCTGTAGACAAAGTATAAGGCGGAAGAACCATAGCTGAATCACCCGAGTGAATCCCTGCCTCTTCAATATGCTCCATAATACCTCCGATAACAAAAGTCTCTCCATCGCCAATTACATCTACATCTACCTCAATAGCATCCTCCAAAAATTTATCAATCAAAATAGGGTGCTCACCAGATACCTTGGCTGCCTCACCAATAAAACGTTCTAAGGTAGATTCATCATACACAATCTCCATCGCCCTGCCACCTAAAACATACGATGGCCGCACTAAAACTGGATAACCAATTTTGCGCGCAACCTCTTTTGCCTCTTCAAAAGTAAAGGCAGTGCCATTTTCTGGTTGTAACAAATCCAGTTTGTGCAACATCTCCTTAAATCTTTTTCGGTCTTCAGCAATATCAATACTGTCTGCGCTTGTTCCCAATAAAGGAACCCCTGCCTTGCGTAGAGGTACTGCTAAATTAATTGGGGTCTGCCCACCAAACTGCACAATTACACCAATAGGTTTTTCCAATTCTATAATATTAAGAATATCTTCAATAGTAAGCGGTTCAAAGTAAAGTCGGTCAGAAGTATCGTAATCTGTAGAAACGGTTTCTGGATTACAATTAATCATAATACTTTCAATACCTTCCTCCCTTAACGCATACGCCGCATGACAGCAACAATAATCAAATTCAATACCCTGACCAATCCTATTTGGCCCTCCGCCCAGGATCACTACTTTTTTCTTCTGAGAAGGCCTTGCTTCTTCTTGCTGTTCATAGGTAGAATAAAAGTAGGGTTGTTTAGCATTAAACTCACCCGCACAGGTATCCACTAATTTGTAAACTGCTTTTTGTTTGTTCTTGAGACGATATTGTCGCACTTTATCCTCCGTGGTATTTAACAGAAAAGCCAATTGTCTATCTGAAAAACCGTCCTCTTTTGCCTTACTTAAAAGTTCTACTGGCAGATGGATCTCGCTTTCACTATTATCTAGCCGATATTGGCGAATTTTATCTTCGGTCTCTACAATCTGCCGAATATTATCAATAAACCATTTGTCAATTTTTGAGAGTTGGTAAATCTCATCATCAGACAAACCCGCTTTAATTGCATAGCGAAGATAAAATATTCGCTCATCATTAGGAATGCGGATTTTATCTTTTATCTGTTTAAGAATTTCAGGTGTAGGATTAGCAAGCATCTTATCGTTAATTACATCCTTTCCATCTGCTCCTAAACCATAACGAGCAATTTCCGTTGAACGAATTCCTTTTTGCAATGCCTCTCTGAAGTTTCTACCAATAGACATTGCCTCGCCTACTGCTTTCATTGAGGTGCTAATAACTCTCTCTGCCCTTGGAAACTTCTCAAAAGCAAAACGACAAATCTTAAACACACAGTAGTCTACGGTTGGTTCAAAGAAAGAAGTAGTTTTTCCAGTTATCTGATTCATTACTTCAGGCAACGTCAGTCCTACCGCCAACTTGGTAGCTACTCTGGCAATAGGAAAACCTGTTGCCTTGGAAGCAAGTGCGGAAGAACGGGACAAACGCGGGTTTACCTCTATAACAACAATTTCTCCGTTATCGGGATTTTGAGCAAACTGAATATTTGCTCCTCCACCAGTTATATTTATTCTTCGGATAATGCGTCGGCAAAGATTAACAAAATTAGTATACTCTTCTGCGGTCAAGGTCTGACAAGGTGCTACTACCATACTGTCACCAGTATGAACGCCCATTGGATCAACGTTCTCCATAGAGGTGATAATAATCACGTTGTCTGCACAGTCACGCATAACTTCAAATTCAATTTCTTTCCATCCCAAAACCGACTGCTCAACTAATACCTGATGCACAGGGCTTGTCTCAAGACCTTTAATCAGAAACTTTTCCAGTTCTTCTTTATTATAGGCCACAGAACCACCTGAACCGCCTAAAGTATAAGCAGGTCGTAAAATAAGAGGAAAACCAATAGATAAACCTATCTTCATACCTTCTTCAACACTGCGGGCAATACCGCTTTTGGGAACAGCAATTCCTATTTCCTGCATTGCCTTCTTAAATAACTCTCTGTCTTCAGCACAAGAAATAGCCGAAACAGAGGCACCAATAGACTCAACTTTATATTTTTTTAACACTCCCTCTTTCATTAAAAAGAAGGCTAAATTAAGTCCGGTCTGGCCACCTAAAGTAGGAAGAATTGCATCTGGACGCTCACGAGCAATAATTTTAGTAACCACTTCTACAGTCAATGGCTCTATATAGGTAACATCAGCCATTCCTGGGTCGGTCATAATGGTGGCAGGATTAGAATTAACCAAAATAGTATGATATCCTTCCTCACGTAGTGCCTTACAAGCCTGCGAACCAGAGTAATCAAACTCACAGGCTTGACCAATAACAATAGGTCCTGAGCCAATCATTAAAACTTTCTTTATATCTGTTCTTCTAGGCATTACTTTCTCCTTTCCATCATCTTAACAAATCGTAAAATTGCGGGGTTGATTTCATTAAAGCCTGGTCTTGCTGGCACATATTGAATACCTAATATTTTTAACTTCTTACTTTCTATTTCTTCTACGGTATGGTCATTAAGATTATAGGCGGTAACTTTTATATCTTTTCTACGTGCAAGTGAATCTGCATCTACCACCCAAGAATGATTCTGCATGGTTATCTGGCCTTTATAAGAACCTGGTCTGTGAATGGGATAATTAACACCGTGATGACCACAATGCATCTTAAACACTTTTGCCCCTAAACAAGAGGCCACAACTTGCATCCCTGTTCCTATTCCAAAGATAGGTAATTTTCCAATAAGTGGCTTTATATTTTGTTCAACAAGCCGCAGGCCTAAATCTTGTTCCGGGCCATCAGAAATAATTAAACCCTGTGGTTTTGTCTTAACTATTTGTTGGCTATTTGCGCTATAAGGCAAAATAGAGATTGCTAAATCGCACTCTTCAAGTTGAGCAAGAAGACTTCTGGTTAGTCCTATATCTATTAGTGCAATTCTTTTTTTATTTTTGCTAAGTTTGCCTACGGTTTTTGGGTTAGCAATGGATATCTGGGCAATTTTAGAAACAGGTTGTCTTTTTCTAAAATCTTCTAAAACAGCCAAAAGCTCTTTTGTGTTAAAACGAGTGGTGGAAATAATCCCCAGCATCTGGCCTTTTTGCCGTAAATGCACTGTTAATGCACGCGTATCTACACCCGTTAAAACCAACAGATTGTGCTTTTTTACAAAGTCCTCAAAACTTCCAGTGGCCTGCCAATTAGAGTAGATGCGCGATGGCTCTTTTAATACTGCTGCCTGCGCCCATACCTTTTCTGACTCATTAAACTTATCGTTTACTCCGTAATTACCAATAAGTGGATAAGTAAAAACTATTATTTTTTCCGCATTAGCAGCAGTGGTAAGTATTTCTTGATAACCTACTATTGTGGTATTAAACATTACTTCACCTATTCGTTCGCCTGTTATTCCTGCTAGACACTTACCTTCAAATGTTTTTTGGTCCTCCAACATAAGAATTGCCTTCATCTTTTCTCCATCTTTTAACATTAAAAAAGTTCTTTCTAACTAAAATCCCAGTTTCAAACTAAGTTTTTTTATCTGTTGTTTATGTTCAGCCTTTTTACTTTTTAATAGTTTTTTTATTGTCTTCTCTGCCTCCTCTAAAGTCTTTACTTTAATTACCCCATTTATTTGCCAAGAACCAAGACTTATTACTGGTATAGCCAATTGTAAAGCAAAAGCAACTTCTGATAAAGTTCCTGCCTCCCCAGGCAAAGCTACTATTGCATCTGCACAGGCTACCACAATTACATTTCTGGCTATACCCATACCTGTAGGAATTACTATATCCACATAGGGATTGGCAGTATCTTTATCATAACTTGGAATAATCCCAACAGTCATCCCTCCTGCTTCTTTAAATCCTTTACAAACCGCCATCATTGTTCCTTTTAAGCCCCCCGTTACTAAAATATCTACCACTTTAGCCAGTTTTATTCCTAATTTTTGGGCTAATTGCTCCACTTCCGGCTCACAACTATGGCCACCAATTACTGAAACTATGGTTTTTCTTGTCATCTTCCAACTTCTTTTAATGCGCCTGACAGGAATCGAACCTGTACACATAGCTCCGGAGGCTATTGCCCTATCCGTTGGGCCACAGGCGCAATTTTATTCCAAAACCCTCTTTATCTGACTAAGAACAAATTCTTTGTCTTTTACTTTTGCTTCCTGAATAGAAAAACGTTTGAAGTTTTTAGCACCTTTTTTCCTTAAACTGTCCTGCATAATATTAAGACAGCGTTCATTTCCTGCACCACTTCCATAGGTGGTAAATAAAACCACCATAGTGGTTTCCTTTATCTCAGAACACTGTTCAATAAAAGCATTTATCGCCGGTGCTGGTCCAAAAGCCCAGACAGGTGTTCCTAAGCAAAAAATATCAGCTTTACTTAAATCAAAACTTACTTGTGCAAGCAGTGCTTTTTTCTTAAAAAATGCCCTTTTACATTGACCTAAAAATGTCTGCGCCTCATCCTTTGCCACTAACTTGCGCAGTTCTACTTCGGAATTTTTTTCTAAATATTCTGCCAAAATTTTGGCTACTGCGTAGGTATTACCTGAATAAGAATAGAATACAATAACACTTTTCATCTTTAAAATAAACTTAATTGCTGTTCGCTAGATTGTGAGGATTGCAAAGAGGGGTCAAATACAGATATTATACCATACTCTCCATCATAGCCAGGAGTTCTTACTACTTGACCTTTACGCATCCTGATTATCCCCTCAGCTACTTGCGGGTTTAAACCATTTTTCAAATTTTGCTCACTTGCCTTTAGAAGAACATCAAACTCTGTGCCAAAACGCGCTACTATCTGCATATATTCTTTTTCTACCTGCGCAGAGCCCTTTTTCAGCCCTCGTGCCTCCGCAATAATCTCATCAAGCGGAATTACACTCTTAAAAGGAATGGCATTGTCAGGTATAAAACCTTCTGACCTGTCCGCCAGCTGCTCCAGGCGATTCATCACTCCTATTGTAAGCGGTCGTTTACATTTTGGACAAATCCCACGATTTTGTTTTGTCTGTTGGGGAGAAAAACGCACTGCACAGTTCCTGTGACCGTCAAAGTGATACTTCCCTTCTTCAGGGAAAAACTCAATAGTATATAAAAATTCCTGTTTATTTTTCTGTCGTAATGCCTGACGAATGGATGCATAAGTTAATGCGCAAGAAAATACATTTGCCTCACGCCCAATCTTAGAAGGGCTATGGCTATCAGAGTTACTTATTAAACTGAATCGGTCTAATGAAGACAGTCGCCAATTCATTGACGGATCACTAGAAAGCCCTGTCTCTAAAGCAAATATTTTTTCAGTCTGTTTGCCGAAACAATCTTCTATCTTATCAAAACCAGACATTGAACCAAATAATGAGAACCATGGCGTCCAAATGTGTGCAGGTATAACCATACAATTTTCGTCGATATCAAAGATGATTTGTGCTATCTGTTCTGCATCTAATCCCAGTATGGGACGACCATCCGAAGCAAGATTTGCGTAACGTGCCAAGGCTGTGTTTATTCTCTCTACAGTCTTAAAAGAAGAAGCAGTAATTAAATTATGTATACGGTAACCACGTCCATTCTTTGAATAGATACTGGAAATCTCAGCGGTCAACATAAAGTACACATCTTTATATATAAAAAGTCCTGTTCCAGTATCTTGGAGTTTTTGTTTTAACTCCTCAAGCCATAAATGGTGAGTAAAATCACCTGTTCCCATTAACTTAATACCCTTAAGCAGTGCCCACTGTGCAATATGTTCAATATCCATATCGCGGCTGGTCGCACGAGAGTATTTAGAATGAATATGTAAATCAGCAATGAATTCCATTTAAGTTTTTATCTTCGCCAAAATTTCTTGGACATTACCCCAATGTGTACCCTGCCAATATATGCGCTTACAATTGGAACATTGGTAAAAGTTTTTTTGAGTTGAAAATACATACTCAGGGACAAAATCACGCACCGTGTCCGGGGAAACTTCTTGTAACTTTTTATTACAAATAGTGCATCGGCTGAAGAGTTTTTGGTGTTCTATACTTATCCCAATTTTTGCACAAACTTCTGGTAGTTGCTCATTAATAGTTTGACTTTCAACAATTACAATAGTAATTCCTCTTGAAGCAGGCAGATGTCGGTTGCGTGTTAAGATTATTCTATCTTCTCTTAAAGCCTGCATCATTATTGATGATATTTGTTGCGTACGGCTATATTCGCAATCAATTCCAAGTATCCGCAACCATTTGGCTAATCTGCCTAGTTCTTTAGTGACTAATATCTTCACTATCCTTTACTTTATAAACAATCTTTCCACCTAAAATCGTATAAAGAACCTTACCTTTTAGTTGCATTCCTAAGAAACAACTGTTTTTTGATTTGGAGAGAAACTCTTCTTTACGCACCTGCCACGTCTTAACAGGATCAACCACAATAAGGTCTGCAGACTTCCCAACAGATAAATTCCCGCGGTCAATACCAAGAATTCTGGCAGGATTTAAACTCATTACCTTAGCTAAGTCTAACCAACTTAAATGCTTGGTTTCAACTAAATTGGTAATACTGACAGCCAATTCTGTCTCAAGACCAATAACCCCAAACTCTGCATGGTCAAACTCAATATCTTTATCGGGCATTGTATGAGGCGCATGGTCAGAGGCAATAGCATCTATTGTTCCGTCGGATAATGCATCTTTTATTGCTGCTACATCTTTATCGGTCCGAAGAGGCGGATTCATTTTCTTGTTAGTATCGTAGTCAAAAAGTGCTTTTTCAGTAAGTGAAAAATAATGCGGTGCTGTCTCAGCAGTTACCATAATTCCTTTTTTCTTTGCTTTGGCAATTATCTCTACTGATTCTTGACAACTGACATGAGCAATATGTAAGCGACATTTGGTTTTAGCAGCAAGTTCAATATCTCGCTGAACACGTTTATATTCACTAGCATTGGGTATACCTCTTAAACCTAACCGGGTAGACATTGCACCTAGATTCATCACCCCATTTTGGGATAAGGTCTTGTCTTCACAATGAGAAATTATTAAAATTTTTGCCTGCCGTGCCTTAACCATTGCCTTAGCCAAAATCTCAGCAGAATCCACCGACGAACCATCATCGGTTATGGCTACTGCACCTTCTTTTTTTAGTTGCGCTATAGGCGTTAACTCTTTCCCTTGTCGACCAACAGTAATGGTGGCAGCAATTAATACCTTAGCGTTGGCAGTCTGGGAAATTATTTTTTTTAGTAGACGTATTTGTTCGGGACTATCTATGGGTGGTTCGGTATTGGGCATAGCCAAAACTGTTCCCACGCCTCCATGTACGGCTGCCTGTGTGCCCGAAAAAATAGTCTCTTTATCTTCTCTACCTGGTTGGCGCAGATGCACATGCATATCTACTAACGCAGGCATAACAATTTTGTTGGTGGCATCAATAACTGTTGCTTGACCGTTAGTAATATTTTTGTCTAGCCGAACAATTTTCGTGTTATCCACCAAGATATCTAATACTTGGTCAATCTTATTTGCAGGGTCGATCAAACGACCATTTTTTATTAATATCTTCATTTCTTCAATGAATTAAATTTGGTTTTCATCTCTTGCCTGAGACACTAGAAATAATACTGCCATACGTACAGCAATACCATTAGTTACCTGGTCTAAAATTACTGACTGTGAACAATCCGCTACTTCACTGGCAATTTCTATACCACGGTTAATCGGCCCAGGATGCATTATAATCAAGTCTTTTTTTGCCCTCTTTAGACGTTCTTCGGTAATACCATACTTCTTAAAATATTCTATCTGCTGTGGAAACGCACTCTGCACATCCCGCTCAAATTGCATACGCAGGACATTGACCGCATCGGCATTGCCAAGTGCCTCTTCAATATCCGTGGTAACTTGTACATTCATCTGCTCAATTCCTGCGGGTATAAGCATAGGTGGAGCACACACCGTGACATTTGCTCCTAACTTAGTCAGCCCCCATATATTAGAACGCGCCACACGTGAATGCGCAATATCACCGACTATAGTAACGTTAATACCTGCAATTCTTCCCAGACGTTCTTTTAAGGTAAACATATCAAGTAGCGCCTGTGTAGGATGCTCATGCCAACCATCACCAGCATTAACCACACTAATTGAAACATGTTTTGCCAACATTACTGGTGCGCCTGAGCAGTTATGTCGCACCACAATGATATCGGCTTTTAGTGCCTCAATATTTCTTCCTGTATCAATTAACGTTTCGCCTTTGCGGACGCTTGAGGTCTCTGTGGCGATATTAATTACATCTGCAGACAAGCGTTTAGCAGCTAATTCAAAAGAAACGCGTGTGCGCGTGGAAGGTTCGTAAAAAAGATTTACCACTGTTTTGCCACGTAAAGCAGGAACTTTCTTTATTTCGCGGGTAGTTACCTCCTTAAAAGAATCTGCTGTTTCTAAAATTAACTCTATTTCTTCTTTGGAAAGATATTCTAAACCTAGTAAATCTTTTTTGTTCCAGCGAACTTCAGCCATTTTGCTCTACAATTACCACTTCATCTTTTCCATCACTCTCAACCAGACGCACTTCCACTGTTTCCTGTCTTGCCGTCGGAATGTTTTTGCCCACATAATCGGGACGAATTGGTAGCTCTCGATGCCCTCGGTCAATAAGCACAGCCAGTTGTATTGTTCGGGGCCTGCCCAAATCAATCAAAGCATCCATTGCTGCGCGAATAGTTCTTCCTGTATACAAAACATCATCTACCAAAACAATATGTTTGTCGTTTATATCAAACTCTATCTCTGTCTTATGCAGAACCGGCTGTGAGGCAACCAAAGTCAGGTCATCACGGTAAAGAGTAATATCCAGTATTCCTACCGGGACTTCTTTTTGTTCAATGTTTTTAATAAAACCTGCCAACCGCTTAGCCAGGAAAACTCCGCGGGTACGAATTCCAACTAAACAGACGTTTTCTATTCCTTTATTATGCTCAACTATCTCGTGGGCGATGCGTAAGAGACTACGATTTAAAGTCTCCTGGTCAAGTATTTGGGCTTTTTGGCGTTTCACCATTGGCTTAAAAATTAAGAATAATTGTTATTAGATGAACTCAGTATTACTCTGCTACTTGAAATAAAAAAGGCCTAACTTTTTTCTTAAGTTAGGCCTACTTGTAATCTTTTTTCCTCATTTTTCTCTACCTTACAGACCTCGCTGGGCCTGCTTAAAGGTTTATAATTTTATTAAATATACCACAGCATTTTTGTCTTGTCAAATAAAAAAATAAGCAAGTATTTTAAGAATTATTATATTTTAGATAACTACCACAAACTCCCCTTTATTAGAAGATTTTCTAATCGCAGAAATAACATCAATAGGTTTGCCCCGTAAAATCGTTTCGAACTTTTTAGTTAATTCGCGTGCAACTACAATTTCTTTTTCTGGCCATAACTGTGCGATGTCTTCTAGTGTAGATAAAATACGATGACAAGATTCATAAAATATTACTGTGCAATCAAGCTCAGCTAATTTCTTAAGCCTATTTTTGCGACTCTCTGTTTTTCGTGGCAGAAATCCTTCAAAAAAAAATTTGTTTGCCGGCTTTCCCGAAACAACCAGAGCAGCAATAAGCGCTGATGGTCCAGGAATAAAACTTATTGGAATATTATTGGTTATAGCCATATTTATCAGATTATATCCGGGATCAAGTATCCCGGGAGTTCCTGCATCAGAAATTAACGCAATATCTTTACCCTCTTTTAATAATTTTAGAAGATAATCTCCTTTGACAAAACGATTATGCTGAAAAAAACTAGTGGTTGCAGTAGTAATCTGATAGTGTGATAAAAGTATTTTACTATGGCGGGTATCTTCGCAGGCAATCAGGTCTACTTTCTTTAATGTCTCAATAGCTCTTAAACTGATATCTTTAAGATTTCCAATAGGCGTGGCAACAATATAAAGCATACCATTGCCAAATTTACTTTTGGTTCTTTTGGGCTAAATCAATAATTTTATTTATCTTATTAACTAAAGATTTAAGAAAATCTTGTTCACGCACATTTAAACGTAAACTAAAATCTCCTGCAATAATCTTATCTAGCGTTTCCTCTAAACGTTGTAATGCTCCAATTGCCCGTTGTAATAGAAGATACATAAGTGCTAACAATACCACTACTGCCAATCCAATAAAAGCAATCTGGAAATTAATAAACTGCAGTCTCCAATTGACACTAACACCTAACTGTGCTACTGACTGCCATAAGAACATCAGCGCTGAGATAATAAACGCTATCAAAATACCAATAAGTAATTTAAGTAAAGGCAAAGTAAATGACGCTACGCCTACTTTTCTTCGTTCTCCCATTCTTCCCTCCCTTGTATTCTATTCAACTGTTACGGATTTAGCAAGATTACGCGGCTGATCCACATCACAACCCCGCTGGACAGCAATGTGGTAAGCAATAAGTTGTAAGGGAATCGCTACTACCAAAGGTGAAAAAAGTTCCCGACAAGGTGGTACATAGATTACTTCCTGAACATGTTCTCTTATCTTTGTATCACCGGTTGTTGCTATGGCAATAATTTTTCCTTTACGTGCCTTTATCTCTTGTAAATTAGAAATCATCTTATCATACACTTTGGAAGCACAGACAATACAAACCACTGCTCGGTATTCGTCAATAAGCGCAATAGGACCGTGCTTCATTTCTCCTGCCGCATAGCCTTCAGCGGGAATATAGGAAATTTCCTTAAGTTTCAACGCCCCTTCTAAAGCAGAAGGATAATTTATATATCTACCTAAATATAGAAAGGAACCAAAATGTGTGTGTCGATGGGCAATATGCATTACATCATGCTGGTCTGCTAAACATTTTTCTATAAGCGCGGGGATATTGCTTAACTCTTTTAGCAAACTTGTTATAAACTCACCCGAAATTGTGTTGCGAAGCCTTCCAAGGTAAAGGGCAAATAGATAAAGAGCAGCTAATTGTGCAGTATATGCTTTAGTTGAAGCAACTCCTATCTCTGGTCCGGCATGGGTATATATAACACTATCTGACTCGCGAGTCAAAGTTGAACCTAAAACATTACAGATAGCTAAAACTGGCGAGCCTCTTTTTTTTGCCTGCCGTACCCCTGCTAGTGTATCCGCAGTTTCGCCAGATTGGCTAATAGCAAGCACCAATGTATCTTTATCAATTAAAAGGTCACGATAACGAAATTCACTGGATACATCTACAGTTGTGGGTATACCACAAAGTGACTCTAACACATATTTACCAACATAACCAGCGTGGTAGGCAGTACCACAGGCAACAATTGAAATATTCTTTATGGCCCTTAATGTCTCTTCGGGTATACGCTGCTCTTCAAAGTAAATATGATTATCTTGCTTTATGCGCCGATTAAAAAATTCAGTAAGGATCGCCGGTTGCTCATTAATCTCCTTGAGCATAAAATGTGGATACCCTGCCTTCTGAGCACTAGCCACATCCCAATCAATCCTGCTTATGTTGTAAGGAAGTTCTTTACCATTAAAATCTTTAATTATCACCGAATCTGCAGTAAGAATAACAAGTTGATTTTCTTCTAAAAAAATCACCTGCCGCGTATAATTAATTATTGCAGGGGCATCAGAAGCTAAAAAATACTCTTGTTGACCTATACCCACAATTAAAGGACTACCTAAACGAGCACCAATGATTTTACACGGCTCTCTGCTGGTTATTACTGCTATAGCAAATGACCCTTCCAAGCGTTTAAGACAGGCAACAACTGCTTCTTCTAGATTATTTTTTTCGCTAAGATATGCTTCTATAAGATGCACTATCACTTCTGTATCTGTCTGACTACTGAAGCGGTGTCCTTTACTCATTAGTTCATCTTTTAGTATGGCATAATTTTCAATTATCCCATTATGTACCACTGCAATCTCTTCATTACAATCTATATGAGGGTGAGCGTTTTCTTGATTAGGAGCACCGTGGGTTGCCCAACGGGTATGGGCAATTCCTACAAAACCAGAAAGGGGTTTTCTCTTCAGAAGTCCCTCTAAGACATTTATTTTTCCCGGTGTTTTTCTAATGGAAAGGGCTTGCTTATTGGAAAGAATTACTGCCATACCGCTTGAATCATAGCCGCGGTATTCTAGTGACTTAAGCCCTTCAAGAAGTATTGGTTGGGCTTGTCGTTTTCCTATGTATCCGACTATTCCGCACATAGATTTTCTAAAAAAAATTACGTCCCCACGGGGATTTGAACCCCGGTCGAGAGCTTGAAAAGCTCTTGTCCTAGACCAGGCTAGACGATGGGGACAAATCTATTTTTATTCTTCTTCTACAATTACTGGCGCAACACAGGCAACACGATCATTATCTTGCAACTTAATCAATCGCACTCCTTGAGCTGCCCTACCGGTTGTGCGGATATCTTTCACTGAACAGCGCAAAAACATTCCGTTTTGCGTAATAACCATTAGCTCATCTTTATCACTTACTGTCTTTAAGTTAACTGCTGGCCCGTTTTTATTGGTAACTTTGATATTTATAATACCTTTTCCACCGCGACGGGTCAAGCGATATTCTTTTGCGGGTGTACGTTTGGCAAACCCAAGCTCAGTTACCGTCAAAATTGTTGCGTCCTTCTGTACTAATACCATAGAAATAACCTCGTCTTTTTTATCTAAGGTTATACCACGCACTCCTTTTGCTGCCCTACCCATATCCCGAACCTGCGATTCAGGAAATCTTATTGCCTTACCATTTTTTGTACCGATTAAAAGTTCTTGTTTGCCGTCGGTAAGTTCCACGCTGATCAATTCATCTTTATCGTCTAAGGTTATCCCGATAATGCCCCCTTTACGCGGATTACTATAGGCATCAAGACAAGTTTTCTTTACTGTGCCATTTTTAGTAACCATTACCAAAAATTTATCGGAAGAAAACTGGCGCACAGGAATTGTAGAACTGACTTTTTCTCCTTGTTTAAGTTCAAGCAGATTAACGATAGCTTTTCCTTTGGACTGACGACTGGCCTGAGGTATTTCGTAGACTTTTAGCCAATAAACCTTTCCTTGGTCTGTAAAAACTAAAAGATAATCTTTGGTAGAGGCAACAAACAAATGCTCAATAAAATCTTCTTCCTTTACCTCTGCACCTGTTACTCCTACTCCTCCTCTTTTTTGTTTACGATAAGCACTTACAGGTAACCGTTTTATATAGCCATTATGGCTTATGGTAACGACTACATCCTCATCAGCAATTAGGTCCTCTATCTCTAACTCTTCTACTTGCCCAATAATCTCAGTTCTACGAGGATCACCATATTTTTTCTTTATATCTGTTAATTCTTCTTTTATAATTCCCTCTATCTTTTTTTCAGAAGCTAAAATTGACCGACACAATTCAATCTTTTTCAATAACTCCAAATATTCTGCCTCAATCTTATCGCGCTCCAAAGCAGTTAAACGTTGTAGTTGCATCTCTAAGATTGCGCTTGCCTGTATCTGGGAAAGCTCAAATTCCTTCATTAAATTTTCTTTTGCTACAGGTATGCTTTTGGAGCTTTTAATAACTTTAATTATGCGGTCAATAAATTTAAGCGCTATCTTTAATCCTTCTAAAATATGCGCTCGCTTTAGGGCCTTATCTAATTCAAACTGGGTTCTCCGACGAATAATTACTTTACGATGGCTAATATAACAATCAATCATCTGGCGTAGATTCAATATCCGTGGTCGGTTATCTACCAAAGCAAGCATAATCACGCCAAAGGTAGTTTCCAGCTGGGTGTGTTTATAAAGTTGATTTAAAATAATCTGTGGTTCAACATCACGTTTTAATTCTATTACTATTCGTAAGCCCTCTTTATCAGATTCATCACGAATATCTGATATTCCCTCTATTTTCTTTTCTTCTACTAATGCTGCAATAGACTCAATCAGCGCTGCTTTTTGTACCTGATAAGGAATTTCCGTAATTACTATTAAATCTTTACCGCTTTTTTGGTGCTCAATATTGGCTTTAGCACGAACAACAATTTTACCTTTCCCTGTTGCATAGGCCTCTTTAATACCCTCTTTGCCGCAAATAACCCCACCGGTTGGAAAATCTGGTCCTTTAATATAGCGCATTAAATCCTTAGGCTCTACATCAGGATTATCTAAGACATAGATAATGGCGTCAGCTACCTCATTTAAATTATGGGGGGGGATATTTGTGGCCATACCCACGGCTATACCACTTGCACCATTAACTAATAAATTAGGTAGTGCTGCGGGTAATAAAAGCGGTTCAGTGAGTGAGGCATCAAAGTTAGGTCCAAAAGGCACCGTGTCTTTATCGATATCTTGTAGCATCTCATCAGCAATAGGTGCAAGTCGTGCTTCTGTATATCGCATTGCTGCCGCAGTATCACCATCAATAGAACCAAAGTTGCCTTGTCCATCTACTAAAGGATACCTTAAGGAGAAATCCTGAGCCATACGTACCAATGTATCATAGACAGCTGTGTCTCCATGAGGATGATATTTGCCTAAGGTTTCCCCAACGATACGCGCAGATTTTTTGAAAGGCTTGTTGTGCTCAAGTCCCAATTCGCGCATTGCATAAAGAATTCTTCTGTGCACAGGTTTTAAACCATCTCGGACATCTGGTAAAGCGCGTCCAACAATAACACTCATTGCATAATTAAGATAGGAATCTTTAACTTCCGATTCTATGGATACAGGTATAATTTTTTCGTTTCGGGTGTACATTAAACTACCTCTTGAGCTTCTGTTGTTTGTTCATTTAACTTTCGATTATTCTCGCTATGTAACGCTGTAAAAAGTTTGACTGAAATCACTATCCATAATTGTAAAGATATCATTCCAATTAAAAATTGTAAAATATCATTAACCGCCCCTCTGACAAAGCCACCTGAACGCAAAACAAAGATGGTCTGCATAATTCCTAACAAAAAAATAAAGCAAAATAAAAGTACCCAAACACCAATAACTGAATTTACCTTTTTAGAAACTAACTGGTAACTTCTTTTAATTGCCGCCAAAGGAGAGAGGTTTTCTGCTACACAAGCAATATTGGAAACAGACCAACGTATACCATAAAAAACTAAAAAACTAACAAAAATCCCAGTCATCGCAAGTAACACTAAAACATTAACCCACAAAGAACTGTTCTGTGATAGGAAGTAATAAATAAAGCCCATACCCATTGATAATAAAAAAACAAACAGCACTAAAAAAAGACTTATTAAAAAAGTAGTGCCCAGATAACGCCAAAAATGTATCCTTGTTTCTCGTAAAACTTCCCCAATAGATATAACTTTTTCCTTTGTTAAATTTAAAACCGTCACTATAAGAGCAATTTGCACCCATATTATAACTATTAAACCCACAAAAAATAATACTGTTTGCATTAAAATAAATAGCCAATTTGAATTTTTTTGTAAAGAAAAAAATATATTTAGTAAAACAATCGGTAAAATTATAAGATAAATCCCTGTTAATGACCAAAAATATCTGCTCCAGAGAACAAAGCTTTCTTTTATTAATTCTATAGGATGAATATTATCTTTTTCTTGATCCATTTTGTTCTCCTTTTTTAATTTTTATTTTCTTTTTATACATCCAGATTTTTTACTTGATGGGCATAATCCTCAATAAACTTTCTGCGTGGCTCCACCTGGTCTCCCATTAATATTGTAAACATCTCATCCGCTTCCACTGCATCTTCAAGAGTTACTTTTAATATAGTGCGTTTTTCAGGATCCATAGTTGTCTCCCAAAGTTGCTGAGGATTCATCTCGCCCAAACCTTTATAGCGCTGAATATGCATACCGCGCATAGCATTTTCTTTGATAAAACTTAATACTTCTTTTAAACAGCAAAAATCTTTTTCTTCTTTTTGCTCTATAATTATTCTAAACAAACTTTTTTTCTTTTTATCTTCTTTTATTTTATCAAGCTTTGCTTCGTCTTTTTCGCACACATAAGTATTAATTTCTATTCCCATTTTCTCCAACTTACCAGCCATTTGCTCTATATCTGAGGCCTCGAAAATTTCTAAAATATCCTGTTCAATTTCATCTCTTCCTTGCTTTTTTGCTAAATCCGCCAATTCCTCATCAGAGTATAAAAAATGGTCTTTGCCATCCACTTTTACCCTATAAATAGGCATTTTTTTGGTCTTTGGATGCTTAAAACTAAGGTATTTTTGAAAATTTACTCCCCTTTTTTCTAATGTTCTTTCTATTTTTTCTAATTCTGCCAATATTTTAAGTAATTCTGCAAATTGATTATCAGTAAACTCCTTTTTTTGGGCAAGGTTTATAAATACAGTTCCTTCTCTACCTAAATCTAAAAGCAGCTCGTTCATTCTTTGCTCGGTATCAATGTATTCTTCTCGATTCCCTCTTTTTATTTTATAAAGTGGTGGCTGAGCTATATACACATATCCTTCCTCAATTAATTTAGGCATCTGGCGGTATAACAAAGTTAACAAAAGTGTTCTAATATGTGAGCCATCCACATCTGCATCAGCCATTAAAATAATTTTATGATATCGTAACTTAGAGATATCAAATTCTTCACCAACTCCTGTTCCTAAAGCCGTGATAATTGTTCGTATTTCTTCATTAGAGAGAATCTTATCTAAACGTGCCTTTTCCACATTAAGAATCTTTCCTTTTATGGGTAAAATGGCTTGAAATCTACGGTCTCTGCCTTGTTTGGCTGACCCACCTGCACTGTCACCTTCCACTATATACAGTTCACATAACTGTGGGTCTCGCTCAGAACAATCTGCAAGCTTACCAGGCAAGCCACCTGAATCAAGTGCTCCCTTACGCCGAGTCAACTCTCTGGCCTTACGCGCTGCTTCACGTGCTCGGGAAGCAAGAATTACCTTTTCACAAATTTTATTGGCAATGGAAGGGTTTTCCTCAAAGAAACTAGTAAGGGCATCAAAAACTGTTGAGGCAGTTAATCCTTCTACTTCGGAATTACCCAATTTTGTTTTTGTTTGACCTTCATATTGTGGATTGGGAATCTTAACTGATATTACTGCAGTTAAACCTTCGCGCGTATCATCACCGGTTATAGCAATTTCATCTTTGAGTAAATTCTTTGCTTTGGCATATTGATTAATTGCTCGCGTTAAGGCAGATTTGAATCCGGATACATGTGTACCACCTTCAATAGTATTAATATTATTAGCAAAAGAATAAATACTTTCCGAATACCCCTCATTATACTGAAGGGCCACCTCTAATTGAATACCTTCTTTTTCTTTTTCAAAGTAAATAACCTTATTGTGTAAAGGCACCTTATTTTTATTAAGATGTTCTACAAATTGAACAATACCACCGTTAAATTTAAATACGACTTCCTTGTCACTGCGTTCATCTTTAAGGCTGATTTCTAAACCTTTGTTTAAAAACGCCAGCTCCCTTAAGCGTTGCGCAAGTATATCAAATGAAAATTCAATAGATTTAAAAATTTCTTTGTCTGGTTTAAAGGTAACTTTTGTCCCGGTTGTTTTAGCCTTACCAATAATAGTAAGTTTCGTTACGGTTTTACCACGCTCATATCGTTGGTGATAAATGTTTCCGTCGCGTTTTACCTCTACCTCAAGCCACTCTGATAAGGCATTGACTACACTTACGCCAACACCGTGTAAACCACCAGATACCTTATAAACTTGATGGTCAAATTTCCCTCCTGCATGAAGAGTAGTTAGAGCAACCTCAACTGCTGGTTTTTTTTCAGTTTTATGCATATCCACAGGAATTCCTCGTCCATTGTCGGCAACACTTACACTATTATCAGAACGAATAACTACTTCTATTTTTGAACAGTAACCCGCCAGGGCCTCATCAACAGAATTATCTACGACCTCATAAACTAAATGATGCAGACCTCGGCTGTAAGTATCCCCAATATACATTGCTGGCCTTCTACGCACAGCTTCTAGGCCCTCTAAAACCTGAATAGCACTGGCATCATATTTATGATCTGTCTTGGTATTTTGATTTTCTTTCTTTTCTACCATAATACGTTCCTTACTTTTACATAATCTTTAAATTTTATCGCGTATTTTTTTCCTTGCAAATATTTTCTTTTCACTAAGGCTATTTTTTAATCGAAAATCTAATCGCTGAAGATTCGGTATCAATTGCTTCAAATGTAAAAAAAATTTCTCTTTATGAAGACTAAAATAATATAACCAAACAGAAGAATCAACTGATAGCTCTAATACCCCTTGTCTCCAAGAAGCCAACATTAAGTGTTTTTGTTCCGTTGCAGAAAAAACTTGTTTTAAAATATTCTCTATCTCTTCAACAAATAAAAAATTCTGTCTTTTCTGCCATTTAGATAAAACTATAGAAATAGTGTCCTTTATTTGCTCCATCTTATCCTAACCGCATCGGTAACACAATATAGATATAATCAGACATGCGTATTACTCCTGGCCGTTCTGAACCAGTTATTTCAAAATCAATTATTTCTACATTTAAATTACGTAACACATCAATAAGGTAGTTAGGATTAAAACCAATAATCATTTCTTTTCCATTATATTCTATAGGAATTTCTTCTCGAGATTCACCTATATCAGGGGTAGATTTTGATAATACAAGTTTATTTTTAAATATTTCAAACTTCACTGCTTGATAATCGGGAGTTGACAATAAAGAAGCTCTTCGAATAGCTAAAAGGAATTTTTCGCGCTCAATACGCATCTTATTGTCAGTAGGTGGTGGTATAACTTGGGTATAATCAGGAAATTCTCCTTCTATAAGACGAGAGATAATAGTGGTTCCGTTTAAATGAAAAAGAATTTGATTAGAACCAATCACTATATTTAATTCTGAATCTTCATTTTTTATGTTTCGTTGTAATTCCTGAATTGTTTTTAAAGGAACAATTATAGAAAAATCTTTTTCTGTGGGCTGGATTAACTTTTTAGTATTAATTGCTAACCGTTTGCCATCGGTAGCTACTAAAGTCAAAGAGTCTTTTTTGGAAGTAAATAATATTCCATTTAATATATAACGTGTCTCATCAATAGACACCGCAAAAGCAGTTTGTTCTAACATTTGTTTTAATATACCTTGTTCAATAATTACTTCTTGTTTTTCTTTTAATTCGGGCAGTTTGGGAAACTCTTCTGCTGCTAACCCAATTATTTTAAAATAACAATTCTGTGTTTCGATAGAAATAATATTATTTTTTTTAGTAGTTAAATGAATTGTGTTTTCTGGTAATTCTTTAATAATACTACTAAATCTTCGTGCAGGAATAGTAATGGCACCTTGTTCATGAACTTCCACAGGAATTACACAGGAAATTCCAATATTTAGATCTGTGGCGGTCATCTTTAAAGAATTTTTATGTGTTTCTAAAAGAAAATTAGAAAGAATTGGTAAAGTTGCTTTTGTACTAATAACATTAAGTATTGTTTCTATTCCTTTAATAAGTACTTCTTTTTCCACAGTTATTTTCATTACTACCTCCTATTATTTATATTTATTAAATTATTAATCATAATCGTATGTGCTTATTTTCTTAATAAAAAGAAAACTTTTTTAAAATCAATGGGTTGTAAAAAAATTTTTAAGAAATAAAATTGTGAATTTATTGTTGAATAATGTTAATAATTCTTTCTACTTTAGCTTTTAAATCCTCTCTTTGTTGTATTTGTTCTTTAATTTTGTTATAAGAATGAAGAACAGTTGTGTGGTCTTTTCCTCCAAAATACTGTCCTATTTCTGGCAAAGAAAGTTCCGTGAGTTCTCTACTTAAATACATAGCAATCTGTCTAGGTAAAACAATAGTTTTATTTCGTCTTTTTAATTTTAAATCTGATAGTGAAATACCAAATTCTTCCGCAACACAACGTTGTATAAAATCTACAGTAATTAGTTTTTTGGGCTCTTTTAATAAATCTTTAAGAACTTCTTTTGCTAAAACCAAAGTAATTGGTTTTTCTTCTAACAAGGCATAAGCAATTACTCTAATAAGTGCTCCTTCCAATTCGCGAATGTTGGTTTTGATTAATTGCGCAATAAAAAATATAACTTCGTCCGGAACAGTTACTGGTTCGCGCTCTATCTTCTTTTTCAAAATAGCAACCCGTGTTTCTAAATCCGGGGGTTGAATATCGGTAGTTAATCCCCAACCAAATCGTGAGACAAGCCTGTCTTGTAAATTCTCTATTTCTTTTGGGGGGCGATCAGAAGAAATAATGATTTGCTTGTGAGCGTCATATAGAGCATTAAAAGTATGAAAGAATTCCTCTTGGGTAGATTCTTTTCCCGCAATAAAGTGTATATCGTCTAAAACCAAAACATCTACATTACGGTAACGTTGACGAAAAGAAGCAGTGGCTTTATGGGTTATGGCATCAATGAGTTCGTTGGTAAATCTTTCAGATGGCATATAGCGAATTTTTAAATGGGGAAATTTCTTCAAGATATGATGACAAATAGCTTGTACTAAATGAGTTTTTCCTAAACCCACTCCGCCATATATAAAAAGAGGATTATAAAGTTTACCGGGTGTTTCTGCAACGGCTAATGAGTAAGCATGAGCATGTCTATTAGAAGGGCCTACGATAAAATTTTCAAAGGTATAACGTGAGTTTAATAAAAGAGAATCGTTACCAGTATCTGAATATTTTCTAACAGTTGGTTCTATCTGCGTAGTGGAGTGTAAGCTTTCCTCTTTTGCCACTTCAAAACGCAATTGAAGCGGTGCTTGAACAACCTCTTTTATTATTTGTTCCAAATCCTTAAGATAATGAGTCTGTAACCATTCCCCAAAGAAATTATCAGGAACCTCCAATAAAAAAATGTTGTTTGAGTATTCTTTGGGTTTAAGAGGAGCAAACCAAGTGGAGAAAATAGGTTCTTTATATCTTTCTTTTAAACGTTCTTTGACTTGATCCCAAATAAGTAAAAAAGATGGTTTTTTATCCATTCACACAATCCACAGATTATTCACAGATTGGATAACTTTGTGGAAAACTTTTAACGGGGAAAAATTTTTTTCAGAAATCCAAAACAAAATTATTATACACCTTTTTAGAATGGCGTCAATAGAAAATAAACTAAACTAAACTAAACTAAACCGCTATTGCTTGACAGTCAAATTTTTTATGTTACAATAACAACTCTTAAAGTCTTAAGGCTTTGTGTTGACGAAGCTTTTGTCTGTGGTATAATTAGTTTTAACTTGAGGTAGGCAATGAAAAAAAATTTGAAAACCCCTTCTAATCTTGTTCAAAAACGTAAGCAAGGATTTCGTGCGCGTATGGCAACAAAGGACGGAAGAAAAATTCTTGCTCGACGACGAAGGAAGGGAAGAAAAATACTGTGTCCATAATTTTTAAGAAATTTGTAATTGTGCTTTTGGGTGTTTACCAAAACACGATGAGCAGGTTTTTGCCATCTACTTGTCGTTTTATACCAAGTTGTTCTGAATATACAAAACAGGCAATTTTGAAATTTGGGCTACGACAAGGAGCACTAATTTCTATTAAACGAATCGCTCGTTGCCATCCTTTTTCAAAGCGTTTTGGCTACGACCCTATAGAGTGAGCTATGGAAAAACGTTTATTCTTTGCAATAACTTTGTCTTTTATATTTCTTTTTGTTTGGGCTAATATTGTTGGAAAACAACAAGCAGTTAAATCTCTTAAAAAATCAGAATCATACCAGAACATTAAAATTGAAGAAACTCCTTCAAAACCTATTAATTTGCCACAAAAAGAAAAAGTTAACCTTCCCCCTTCTTTTTTTGAACTTACTTTGAAAAATAGGAAAATAATTTTTCTTGAACCACAATCTTGTATTAAACAAATAACTTTTTCAGATTATCAAGATTCAATTTATACTTTGCAAAATGCTTTATTATTTGGTTTTGGAGACATGCCTTTTTCAAAGCAACTAATTGATAATAAAGAAGTTAAATATGAATATGTTGATAAAGAAAAAAGAATTATAAAAGATTTTATTTTTAATGAAGAAGATTATGGTTTGCAATTAAAAATTATTATTGAAAATTTAACAGGAAATTTACTAAATATAGAATTGCCTTTGAGTTTAGGTACGGCTGATGTTACAGCTAACGACCGCATGCATTTTATAGGTGCAACGGTGTGGGATGAAGAAAAATTATTTTATCCTAATTTAAAAAACAGCAAAACCTTTCATAATGTCAAATTTGTTAGTTTACGAAATAGATATTTTTGTATTATCCTTGAGCCGCAGAAAAAGGGTTATTCTGCTTATATTAACAAATTAGGTAATAATTCTACTGAAATAAGCGTTTCTATACCAGAAAAGATTGGTCCTTATGAAAAAATTATCCAAAATTATAAAATTTTTATTGGTCCACAGGATAAGAGAATTTTGGCGAAAGTAGATCCTAATTGGACAGCAGTAATTTATTTCGGTAAATTGGATTTTATTGCACAAGGTTTATTAAAAATTTTAGAGATATTTTACTTGTTTTTTAAAAACTGGGGTTGGGCCATTGTGGCACTTAGTATTTTTATTTACTTGGTTTTGTATCCTCTGACTTTGAAGCAGATGAAATCTATGAAAGAAATGCAAATATTGCAACCCCAGGTAGAAAAATTGCGTCAACAATATAAGAATAATCCACAGCGGCTTAACCAAGAAATATTAGAATTGTATAAAGCTCATAAAATAAATCCAATGGGTGGATGTTTGCCAATTTTATTGCAAATACCTGTTTTTTTTGCTTTATATCAGGTGCTCTCTAGGTCTATAAGTTTAAAAGGAGCGAGTTTTTTATGGATAAAAGATCTTTCTGAATCCGATCGGATTCTTATGCTACCCAATTCTTTACCGCTTATTGGAAATGAAATCAACATTTTACCTTTATTGATGGCAATTATAATGGTTTTTCAGCAGAAATTAACTACTCAAACATTATCTGGTCCCCAAGCAGAACAACAAAAATTAATGACCATTATTTTACCAATTATGTTTGGAGTGCTGTTTTATCATATGCCCGCAGGTTTAGTTTTATATTGGCTTGTAAATAGCTTATTGACCTTAACGTTTCAAATACGTTTAGCAAAAACAAAATGAATAAAAATTCTAATTCCTTTGAATTTGAAGGAAAAACAGTCACCGAAGCAATAAAAAAAGCTTTAAAGGAATTAGGAGTTAAAAGAGAAGAAATTCGTATAGAGATTTTACGAGAAGAAGAAAAAGGTCTTTTTGGTATGCCAGGTGCAAAACCAGCAAAAATAAAAATTACTCTTTTAAAAAATAAACATCTTGACAGCTCGCAAAATTAATAAGATAATTGAAAAGAAGTATAATCAAAGATGTTCCACGCGGAACCAGTTCTAACTTTTTGAAAAATAATGGGTAAAATAATAGCAATTTGTAATCAAAAAGGAGGAACAGGAAAAACTACAACTGCAATAAACATAGCCGCATACATGGGATTGTTTGGTAAAAAGACTTTGTTGGTAGACCTTGATCCTCAAGCAAACGCTACCAGTGGTTTAGGGGTAGATAGACATAAAATTAAAAAAAGCACTTATCATGTTCTTTTAGAAGAGATAAAAATAGCAGAAATTTTTCTTAAAACTGAAATAGAAAATCTTTATCTTGCTCCATCAAATCTAGATTTAACGGGAGCCGAAGTAGAATTGGTAGGAGCCATAGGTAGGGAATATCGTTTAAAAAAAGCACTTTTACCAGAGAAAGATAATTTTGATTTCATTTTTATTGATTCTCCTCCGTCTTTAGGGCTTTTAACAATAAATGCCTTGTGTGCTGCAGACTCTGTTTTGGTTCCTGTGCAATGTGAATATTATGCTCTAGAAGGGCTTTCTCAATTGATAAATACAGTTAATTTAATAAGAGATAACATTAATCCTCAATTAAAAATTGAAGGTATTGTGCTTACCTTGGCAGATTTTCGAACAAATCTTAGTAGAGAAGTCATTCGTGAAGTAAAAGAAAATTTTAAAGAAAAAGTATATACTACAGTAATACCTCGTAGTATTCGCTTAAGCGAAGCGCCTAGTTATGGGAAACCTATTTCTTTATATGACCGGACTAATTTAGGAGCAATAAAGTATGAAGAATTAACTAAAGAAATATTAGGTGAACAGTTCTCAGCACAAATTAGCATTGATAATAAAAATATCAATTCCCAACCACAAATTCAATTAAAACAATAATGAGGAGTAAAAATGGAACGCAAAGCCCTTGGAAAAGGTATTAGTGCGCTTATACCCCCTGCGGACGCACAACAGTCACAGAAAATTATTTTTCTTCCTTTGAATCGTATAAAACCTAACCCATATCAACCACGAGAAGATTTTGACCCGCAAGCAATGGAAGAGTTAGTTCAATCCATTCGTGAAAAAGGTATTATTCAACCTATTTTGGTAAGGCCTAAAGGAGATGATTATGAATTGATTGCTGGAGAAAGGCGATATCGCGCAGCAGCAATTTTGCAATTAAAAGAGATTCCTACTATTGTAAAAGATGTGGATGACCGAGACTCGCTAGAAATTGCGTTAATTGAGAATCTACAGAGAAAAGAACTAAATCCAATTGAAGAAGCCAAGGCATATCAATTTTTAATCGAAAAATTTTCTCTTACTCAAGAAGAAGTAGCGGAGGTTCTGGGAAAGGCCAGAGCTACTGTTGCTAATGTATTGAGACTATTGAAGTTACCTTTAGAAATTCAAGAAGAAATTAAGAATGGGAGGATAAGCTATGCCCATGGAAGAGCACTGTTAGAAATATCTGACCTTAATCTTCAGCGGAAAATTCTTCAGGAAATTATTTCTAAGTCTTTGTCTGTTAGAGAGTTAGAAAATATAATTAAGTTACGTAGACCTTTTTCTGTGAAAGTAAAATCTTCTCGTTTAGTAAAGACATCAGACCCTTATATTGCAGTTTTAGAAGAGCAGTTACAGCAAGCTTTGGCTACTAGAGTAAAAATTGTTAAGAAGAAGAAAAGAGGAACAATTACTATAGAGTTTTACTCAAATGAAGAACTAGAGCGAATTGTTAGTAAGATAAAAGGAGAAGCAGCGGTATGAGTCAGGACAACAAAAACAAGGCAGTGCTTATTCTTATTAAACCCGACGGGTTAAAAAAATCTTTAACTGGTAATATCTTGACTCGTCTTTCTGAAACAAAATTGGAGATTGTTGCAGCAAAAATGGTGCGTGTATCAAGAGAACTGGCTGAGGAACATTATCGCCATTTACGGGATAAGCCTTTTTTTCCTGAGTTAATCAAATATATCCAAGGAGAATTACATAATCGCCGCAAAGTTATGGCTCTAATTTACTGGGGAGAAGATGCGATTAGAAAATGTCGTGCTATTGCGGGAAGTACCAATCCTGAAGAGGCAGAGCCTACTACCATTCGTGGTTCGTATGGCCGCATACTTACTACTGGTCTTTATGAAAACGTGATTCATGTATCATCCGACGAAAAAGAGGCGGAACGAGAAATTAAGTTGTGGTTTAGACCCGATGAGATAATTGTAGATTTATATCCTACTAAAGAAGTCGTAGAAAAGGAATGTAAACATAAAGTCTGGTTATAACATAAAGGGTTTAGATTATGATTGGTATGACTGGTTTTGGAACAGAAGAAGGTGTGATAAAAGGAGTAGGAAGAATTTCTGTGGAGTTACGTAGCACAAATCACAAATACTTAGAAATAGTATCGCATCTACCCGAAGGCTTACTTATACTTGAAGATAAGATTAAAAAGACGTTAGAGCAAAAAATTAAAAGGGGTAGGATTAATTGTGTAGTAAACGTCTCTGCTTATCAAGGACATGAAATTTATATAGATGAAAAATTGCTTGCTTGTTATATAAAGAAACTAAAACTGATTATGCAACGCTATCACTTAAGTGGACAGTTAGGTATAGAAACATTGATTACTTTACCAGGCGTGCTTTCTGTTTCTGAAAAAAAGATAATGGCAAAAGAAATTTGGCCAGTTTTGAGGAGTATTCTTTTAAAGGCCTTGGAAAGTCTTATGAATATGCGAAAAAAAGAAGGGAAAGCTTTATCAGTTTTTCTTGAACGAGAAGTAAAACAGTTAATTGATATTGTGCACTTTGTAAAACACCGTTTTGAGGTAGTAAGTAAACAACGCCTTGATAGCATTCCAACAGAGCTTGAAAGAGCAGCGTTTTTAAAGGAGATAGATATCTCTGAAGAATTGGATAGGCTATCTTTTCATGCGCGCAGTTTTCATCAGAAATTAACGGATAAAGGTGCTATCGGAAAAGAATTAGATTTTATCTGTCAAGAGATGCATAGAGAAGCAAATACTATTGGCGCTAAGTCTTGTGATGTAGAAATATCTTCGGCAGTAGTAAGAATGAAGAGTCAAATTGAAAAGCTGCGTGAGCAAGTGCAGAATGTTGAGTAGTCTCATAAAGAATAAAGATGACCAATTAAAAAGAGGAATGATTTTTATTTTATCTGGTCCTTCTGGTTCAGGCAAGACTACACTTGCTCAAGCAATTTTAAAAGATAGAAAATTAAATAAATGGTTAGGCCGTTCCATTTCTTTTACTACGCGTCCACGTCGACGAGGAGAGAAAGAAGGGAGGGACTATTTTTTTATTTCTAATGAGGACTTTAAGTGGAAGCTTAAGAAACAAAAAATACTTGAATGGACTCGCTATTTAGGGTATTATTACGGAACAGACAAGGACAAAGTTGAGCAAATACTTAAAAAAGGTAAGAACCTTATTCTTTGTCTTGATATAAAGGGTGCACGTAAAGTAAAAAAGCTTTATCCTCAAAATACAATAACTATCTTCGTTATGCCGCCTTCGTTAAAGGAACTAAAGAAACGTATAATGGCGCGCAAGCGAGAAACAAAAGATGAAATAAAAAACCGCTTGTTCCAAGCACAAAAAGAGATAACTGCTAGCAAGTTTTATGATTATTGTCTGGTTAACGATAAACTTAGAAAAGCTGTTCAGAAATTAAAGCAGATCATTCTTAACCAGTTAAGGAGGCAGAAAGATGTATCAAGCAGCATTGGAGAATCTTTTAGATAAAACTGGAGGGTCAGTATATAAATTAGTGGTTCTTGCAGCTAAGCGGGCATTAGAAATAGCAGATGGACAGCCCAAATTGGTGGAAGATTTGTCTTCTACGGCAAAACCGACGACCATTGCCTTAAAAGAAATTGAAACTGGCAAAGTCAAACTCAAGGAGTAGCCAATAGTGACAAAAAAAACAGAGGTTGTTTTAGGTGTAACCGGCAGCGTTGCAATTTACAAAGCATGTGAGATTGTTCGTCTTTTAAATAAGCACAACTGTGTAGTTAGTGTCGTTATGACAAAGGAAGCAGAAGAATTTATTAGACCCTTATTGTTTTCATCACTTTCTGGTCAACCGGTTTATACCTCAATGTTTTATACTCCTCAACAATGGGAGATTGAGCATATATCACTAGCACAACGCGCAGAGGTGCTTCTGATTGCACCTGCAACCGCTAATGTAATTGCTAAAATGGCTGCTGGGCTTTGCGATGATCTATTAACATGTATAGCTTTAGCCACAACTGCACCGATTTTAGTCTGTCCAGCAATGAATGAACAGATGTATAAAAATCCCATAACGCAGGAGAATATAAAAAAGTTAAAAAAACAAGGTGTTTACATTGTAGAACCACGCAGAGGACAATTAGCTTGTGGTTTAGTAGGTCAAGGATGCTTAGCTTCAGTAGAGGAGATTGTGCAGAAGACATTGGGGTTAATAAGAAAATAAAATTGGCGACGTAGCCAAGTGGTAAGGCAACTGTCTGCAAAACAGTTATTCAGCGGTTCGAGTCCGCTCGTCGCCTTTATTTAATAGAGAAATTTTTGCCGAGGTGTTGAAATGGCAGACAAAGCGGACTTAAAATCCGCCGCCCGTAAGGGCGTGAGGGTTCGACTCCCTCCCTCGGCATAAAGAAAGTTTGTGGGCTCATAGCTCAGCTGGTTAGAGCGTTGCGTTGACATCGCAAAGGTCTGAGGTTCAAGTCCTCATGGGCCCACCAGAAAAATATGGATTTAGAGACATTACGGCATTCTTGTGCACATATAATGGCACAGGCAGTAAAAGAATTGTGGCCAGAGACACGCCTTGCTATAGGGCCAGCTATAGAAGATGGATTTTATTATGATTTTGATAGACCAGAGCAATTTTCTGAAGAAGATTTACTTACTATAGAAGAACGTATGCATCAAATTATCCAAAGAGACGAACCATTTATCCGTAAAGAGTTGTCTAAAAAAGAGGCAGAAGAACTTTTTCAAGGAATGCAAGAGACCTATAAACTTGAATTATTAAAAGAAATACCCGATGATAAAGTATCGGTTTACTATACCGGAAAATCTTTTGTAGATTTATGTCGCGGTCCACATATTTTATCAACGGGACAGATTAAAGCTTTTAAATTGCTTTCGCTAGCAGGTGCTTATTGGCGAGGAAACGAAAATAATCCTATGCTTCAACGAATTTATGGCACTTGTTTTTTATCTCAACAAGAATTAGAAGCTTACCTGCGAGATTTTGAAGAGCGCAAACAACGTGACCATCGAAAATTAGGACCTAATTTAGAGCTCTTTGATATTTACCAACAAGAAGCGGGAGCAGGACTTGTATTTTATCATCCTAAAGGTGCATTACTTAGAAAAATAATTGAGGATTACGAAAAACAAGAACACCTTAAACGCGGATACGAATTAGTAGTTACTCCGCACATTATGCAAGCAGATTTATGGAAGACCTCTGGACACTATCAGTATTATCGTCAGAATATGTACACCTTACAAATAGAGAATAAAGAATTTGTTTTAAAACCAATGAATTGTCCTGGGCATATCTTAATTTATAAATCTAAGGTTCGCAGTTGGCGAGATTTACCTATTCGTTATTTTGAACTTGGAACAGTCTATCGGCATGAGAAAGCAGGAGTAATGCACGGGTTACTTCGGGTAAGAGGTTTTACTCAAGATGATGCGCATATTTTTTGTTTACCCAGTCAATTGCAAGAAGAAATACGTTCGGTCATAGAATTTGTGTTTGAGACAATGAAGGTATTTGGTTTTAATGACATAGAAATTGAATTAAGCACCCGTCCCGAAAAATCTATTGGTAGCGATGAGGATTGGCAATTAGCAACAGCTTCTCTAGAGAATTCGTTAAAACAGTTAGAGTTAAAGTATAAAATTAACCCTGGTGAAGGTGCTTTTTATGGTCCGAAAATAGATATCAAATTAAAAGACGCTCTGAAAAGGTCTTGGCAGTGTGCAACCGTTCAATGCGATTTCTCTCTGCCTAAACGTTTTAATTTAGAATATATAGATACTGACGGCACAGCCAAACAGCCAATTATGCTACATCGAGTAATTTTGGGAAGCATTGAGCGTTTTATTGCTTGTTTAGTTGAGCACTATAAAGGAGATTTTCCTTTATGGCTTGCACCAGAGCAGGTGCGGATTATTCCTATCGCAGAAGAAACCTTTACTTACGCCCAGCAAGTGTGTAAATTTCTACAGGCCTCAGGTATTCGCACACATTGTGATTTACGCAACCAGACACTGAATAAACGAATTCGGCAAGCAGAGCTGGATAAAATAAAATACATATTGATTATTGGGAATAAAGAAATACAACAAAAAGTTGTTACTATACGCAGGCGAGGGATAAAAGAGCAAATTACCCAAACGCCTGAACAATTTTTAACTCATCTTCAAACAGAGATTGCTAGCCGCCGATAAACAGCGGTAGCGCTAGACTCTGTTTAAAACAAGGAGGTGTTGCTATAAAAAAGTTTATCAGAATAAACGATCGTATCCGAGTGCCTCAGGTGCGTCTTATTGGACCAGAGGGTAATCAATTAGGAATTATGTCTACTGACCGTGCTAGGCAGATAGCTGAAGAGTATAATCTTGATTTAGTTGAAGTTGCTCCACAGGCAGTGCCACCTGTTTGCAGAATAATGGATTTTAATAAGTTTAAGTATGACCAGGAGAAAAAAGAAAGAGAAGCCAAAAAACACCAGAGGCAAGGAAAGGTAAAAGAAATTCGCCTACATCCAAATATTGATGAACACGATTATCAAGTCAAGTTAAGGCAGGCTATTTCATTTTTGCAAAGAAGAGATAAAGTAAAAGTGGATCTTTTTTTTCGAGGAAGGCAAATTGAACATTTAGACCTAGGCAGAAAAATTTTAGATAGATTTATTGCTGATACCCAGCAAGAAGGGCAGGTAGAAAAGGAACCTACTTTAGAAGGTAAAATAATGACCTTAGTATTGGCACCAAAACGAGCAGGTTAGTTCTAAAAAATCGGTTTTGTAAATTTTATTAACTATAGGGAGTCAGACAATGTTAAAAACTAAAAAGGGAGTTAGGAAACGTTTTCGTATAACCAAAAGTGGAAAAATAAAATACAATCCTTCTGGAAAAAGCCATTTACAGACAAATAAAGAAGCAAAACGTGTGCGTAAACTGCGAAAAGCGCGTATTCTACAACATAAAAAAGAGTCGGCTTATTTAAAGAAGATGCTTCCATACGGATAAAACTTCTTCTTATTAGAAATTGTCTGTAATAAAAAGAATGGCAAGAAGAGAATTTAGGACGGATTTTTTAATAATATAAGGAGGAGAAAGTGACAAAGGTTAAACATAGTCAAGCTACAAAACGAAGAAAAAAGAAGGTGCTTCGTCAAGCCAAAGGTTTTTGGGGAGACCGCAGTAAACAATTTCAGCAGGCAAGAAGAGCACTTATGCATGCCTTGGTCTATGCCTACCGTGATCGTAAGGCGCGAAAACGCTCTTTTCGTAGACTCTGGATTAGTCGCATAAATGCAGCAGTGCGTCAGGAGGGCATGTCTTATAATAAGTTTATGTCAGCAGTAAAAAAATCAGGGATTGGTCTGGATCGTAAGATTATAGCAGAGCTTGCAGTAAGAGAACCGGCTGTTTTTAAAAGATTGTTTGAAACAGTAAAATCAAACTAATAAAAAATCTATGTATGTAATTATTGTAGGCTGTGGTAGAGTAGGGGCTGAATTAGCAAAGCTTTTGTCTAGCGAAGGTCACGACGTGGTAATTATTGATAAGAAACAAGAATCTTTTAACCGCTTAGGCAATAGTTTTAATGGTATAATGCTAGTTGGAAATGGATTTGATTGTATGTTACTTAGACAGGCAGGTATTGAAAAAGCAGATGCTTTTTGCGCAGTGACCAACGGTGACAACACCAATCTTATTTCTGCACAGGTTGCCCGTAAGATATTTAAAGTTCCTAAAGTTATTGCTCGTATCTATGATCCCCAAAGAGCCCATATCTACAAGGCATTAGGTTTAGATATCTTAAGTGGCACCATCCTTTTTGCTTCACTTATTCGAGACAAAATCGTGGAAAGCCGTTTTACCAGTTATCTTATTGAGACAAAAGACTTAGGAGTTATTGAGCTTGAAGTAAGTAAAACCTTAGCAGGGAAAACAGTCTCTGAGTTAAATGTTCCTGGCGAATTTCTAGTAGTAGCAATTCGTAGATTAGAGGGAGTTACCATCCCTGAACCACAGACCGTGTTAAAGGAAAAAGATACTTTTATGGCAGTGGTGAAAGTTACCAGTCTTGAGAAGATACGTAAACGGTTTAACCTTTCGTAGGGAAATAAAAAATGAAGATAGTTATTGTCGGAGCAGGGAAAGTAGGATTTTTCTTAGCTAGGCGTCTGCTTACAGCAAAGCATACAGTGAGTATAGTAGAAAAAGACAAACAGATTTGTGAAGAAATTGTCAGACAACTGGAGGCTTTAGTTATTTACGGCGATGGCTGTGATCCTCAGATATTAGAAGAAGCCGGGGTTCGCCATGCAGATGTAGTAGCAGCAGTTACAGGTGAAGATGAGGATAACATGATTATCTGTCAGCTTGCCAAAGAGTTATTTCATATCAAACGCACAGTGGCAAGGGTCAATAATCCAGATAATGAACGCACTTTTACTGAGTTAGGTATAGATGTACCGGTAGATGCTACCATGATTATAGGTAAAATTATAGAAGAAGAAGTATCTTTTGCGGATTTTGTGAATCTGATGAGTTTTAAACGGGGAAAACTTGCTTTAGTAAGAGTTGACCTTGCGCCAGAGTCACCAGTAGTAAATAAGCAGATAAAAGAACTATCTTTACCTGCTGATTCGGTAATTGTTTCTATTTTACGAGCAGATAAAGTAATTGTCCCAAGGGGCGATACGGTCTTTATGGCTAATGATGATGTGATTGCTATTACCACGGTAGGTAATGAATCACAGTTACTGAATTTTCTTTTAGGTAAATTGTAAATGAAACTAAAATCATTAGGGTTGACTATACAAGGAATCTTTGTGGAAATTTTATATGCTGTAGTTATTATGTCAGCTGCATTCTTACTCTGCCTTGTTGCTACCATTATCAAACCATGATTCTTAAACCCCACATTGAAGATTTACAATTAATTAGTTTTTACCTAGGCAAGGTTACAATAGGGCTTGCTTTGGCGATGGCAATACCACTTGTTTTTGCCGTGATATTAGGAGAGTTTTCGCCTGCTTATGATTTTTTAATATCTACAGAACTTGCCTTGTTAATAGGAGTATTGCTTACCTTCAATAAAAGCACTCTTACTACATTAAGTTGGATGCACGGAATGATTGTTGTCTCTTTGTCATGGCTTTTGGCAACGCTTATCGGTGCTATCCCTCTTTATTTAAGTGGCCATTGGTTATCTTATCTTGATGCTTGTTTTGATGCAATGTCAGGGTTTGCTACAACAGGGTTGACCTTAGTAACAGATGTAGATCATCTTTCTTATGCACATAATCTCTGGCGGCATCTGATGATGTTTATCGGTGGACAAGGAATTGTAATTATCGCAGTATCTTTATTTGTTTCTGGGCTAAGCGGTGCATTTACAATGTATGTTGGCGAGGGAAGAGAGGAGAAAATTTTCCCTAATGTGGCGCATACTGGGAGATTTATTTGGTTGGTAAGTTTAGTGTTTTTATGTTTAGGGACATTTGCGTTAACGGTTTGTGGTATTTGTGAAGGGATGGAGCCTTTTCGCGCATTTTTTCATGGCCTTTGTATTTTTATGGCAGCTTTTGATACAGGAGGATTTAGTCCTCAATCGCAGAATATCTTGTATTATCATAGCGTTGCTTTTGAGTTAATTACCGTGGTGATAATGATTATTGGTGCAATGAATTTTAAGTTACACTATCATCTCTGGACCGCCAATGTTTCAGAAATAACTAAGGATATTGAGACCAGAACCTTTTTCTTTAGTGTATTAATTACCTTTTTTATTGTGGCTATGGGGTTAGTTAATCAAGGAGTGTTTACCAAGCCCGCTTTATTATTTCGCAAAGGGTTTTATCAACTAATTTCAGGACATACTGGTACAGGGTATCAAACTGTATATGCAAAAGAGTTTGTAAAACAATGGGGTGACCTTGCAAGTATAGGGGTGTTGGCAGCTATGACACTGGGCGGAGCAATTTGCTCTACCACAGGTGCCATAAAGATGGCGCGTTTGGGAATTATATGGAAGGCATTGGTGCAGGACATAAAAAGAATTATCTTCCCTGAGCGGGCAATAATTGTGCAGAAGTTTCATCATGTGAAAGAAATTTTCTTAGAAGATAAATTAGTTCGTTCTGCTTTAATGATCACAATGGCTTATTTTTTATTGTATTGTTTAGGGGCTTTAATTGGTATGTTTTACGGTTATGGATTTTTGGAATCATTATTTGAATCTGTTTCTGCAGCAGCAAATGTTGGGCTTTCTTGCGGTATTACCAGTCCAAATATGCCAGTGGGTCTTAAGCTTACTTATATAATTCAGATGTGGGCAGGGCGATTAGAATTTATGTCCGTATTTACCTTGGTTGGTTTTGTTTATGCCGCCATAAGGGGAAAATAATTTGCTGTTTAACTATTAAGGAGAATGTTAAAGATATTATTCGCAACAAGCTTATTATTATGTCCAATAGTCTCTTCTGCTGCAGTTGTCTCAAGCCAAGAGTTAATAATAAATGCCTCAATTTACGATGGCAAGATAATTGAATATGAAGGTGAGGTAATTGGCGAGGTAATGAGACGAGGCAGCCATAGCTGGATTAATGTGTATGATGGTAATACTGCCATAGGCGTATGGGTTTTGTCAGAACATGCCCAGAAGATAAAGTTAAGCGGAAAATATTGCCAAATTGGTGACCGCATAAAGGTTAGGGGAGTATTTAACCGCCGTTGTCTTGAACATGGTGGGGATTTAGATATACATGCACAACAGATTCAAGTAACGGAATTAGGCAGAAAAATTGAGGAAGAAATTCCTCCTGTAAAGAAAAAAGTTGCTTGGGGTTTTGGTATAATTTTGGGGTTAGTATGGATATTACATCTATACAGAAAACATTGGAACAGGAATTAACAGAAATTAATAATTTAGACAGCCTGGAACAACTAAAAGTAAAGTATCTGGGAAGAAAAGGGCTCTTGGCACAACTTACCAGTTCCATTGGGTCTTTGCCAGCTGAACAACGTGCCGCTTTTGGTAAAGAGGTTAATGCCTTTAAAAGCAGAGTGCAACAGTTATTTAATCAGAAACTAGCAGATTTAGAAGCTATAGAGCAACCCAAGAGTAAGCAGGTAGTAGATATATCTATGCCTGGAATTGCACAAGATTTAGGTAATAGCCACCCGATTACTCAAGTAATAGAAGAGATTTGTAGTATCTTTGAACGCATAGGATTTGAAATTGTAGAAGGTAATGAAATTGAGACAGAATTTGCTAACTTTACTGGTCTTAATATTCCTTTAGATCACCCCGCACGCGAAGCATTTGATACCTTTTATCTTGAGTTACCCTCTGTCAAAGAGGGTAAATACTTATTGCGTAGTCAAACTTCCACAGTTCAAATTCGCGCAATGAGCATAAGAAAACCACCTATTGCAGTAGTTGCTCCAGGTAGGGTTTATCGTCCAGATGCGGTGGATGCCTCACATTCGTTTATGTTTCATCAAATTGAAGGTTTTATGGTGGACAAAGCAATTAGCTTCGGCCATCTAAAAGGGGTGTTAGAATTTTTTGTGCATCAGGTTTTTGGAAAAGATGTTTCTATGCGCTTTAGACCACATCACTTTCCTTTCACCGAACCATCTGCGGAGGTGGATATCTCCTGTATTATCTGTAAGGCAAAAGGTTGTTCAGTATGTGGCAGAAAAGGATGGCTTGAGGTTTTAGGGTCAGGAATGATTCATCCCAATGTTCTTAAAACCGTTGGTTACGATACTAAAAAATATACAGGTTTTGCTTTTGGTATGGGAATTGAGCGGATAGCTATGCTCAAATACGGGATAAATGACATTCGTTTATTTACTGAAAATGACTTGCGTTTCTTAAAACAATTCTAAAAACAGATGAAAATCTCTTATCAATGGTTAAAAGAGTTTGTTGATATTCGGATAAATCCATCAGTGCTTGCTGAAAAATTAACCATGGCGGGTTTGGAAGTAAAAGGCATTGAGAAAATAAAAGATGATTTTGTCTACGAGATAGAAATTACTTCTAATCGTGCCGACTGGTTAAGCATAATAGGCGTTGCCAGAGAAGTCGCTGCTATATTAAATAAGAAACTTATAAAAATAGAAAAATATTCTTTGCTTACTCGACCCAAAAAACAACTTTCTAAGTATAGTATTTCTATTGAAGATAAAAACGATTGCCCTTTATATACTGCTCAGATATTTGAAAACGTCCGTGTTGGTCCATCTCCTGAGTGGTTACGTAAACGTATAGAGGCAGTAGGATGCCGTTCAATAAATAACGTTGTAGATATTACAAATTATGTGATGTTTGAGTTGGGAGCACCTTTACATGCCTTTGACCGTGATAAATTAAAAGGTGATACTATTTTTATTAGACGAGCCAGACCACAAGAGACCATTATTTCTATTGACGGACAAAAGCACATACTTTCTACTCAGAATTTAGTGATAGCCGATACCCAAGGTCCAGTGGCCTTAGCAGGGATTATGGGCGGAAGGCATACAGAAGTTGATAATAACACAAAAATAGTAATGTTAGAGGCAGCGTTGTTTTCCCCTGTACTTATTAGAAGAGGAAGGCAATCTCTTGGTATACAGACAGAGTCTTCTTATCGTTTTGAACGCGGATTAGATTATCAGACAGTGTTAAAGGCAGCTGAGCGCGCAGCAGAACTTATGATAAAGCTTTGTAATGCGAAAAGAGTTGGGGTACACACCCTACACTTGCCTTTTCCAAAAGAGTTGAAACTTGAAGTAGACAGTAGCTATTTCTGCAATAATCTGGGAATTAGTCTTTCCAGTTCTACTATTTCTCAGATACTATCACGGTTAGGTTTTAAAGTAAGTAAGCTTACCAGAGAAAGACTGCAAGTAAGTATACCCTCTTTTAGAAGAGATATTAAAGCACCAATTGATTTGGTTGAGGAGGTAAGCAGAATATATGGTTATGAGAAAATCCCAGCGAGTTTGCCTACAGTAATCTTACAAAGTAATAAAGACACCTATACACTTTATCATTTTATTAGGGAGCTTAAATCACTATTACGAGGTTTAGGATTAAATGAAGCCATTACTTATAGTCTTGTTGACCAGCAGACATTAGAAGGTTTCTGGGGGAAAGAAGATGTACTTATTCGTGTAGTGAATCCTTTAAGTAAAGAACAACAGATACTACGGCCTACTTTACTGCCGAGTTTGGTGCGCAGTGTCTGTTATAATCTTCGTCAAAAGCAAAAAGAAGTAAAGCTATTTGAGATAGCAAAAGTATTTTACAAAGATAAAGACCAACCCCAAGAGAAATACTATTTAAGCTTTGCTATCGCTGGAACAAAGATAGTTTGGCTTGAACCAGAGTTAAAACATATAGAGGACCACCAAGGGCTACTGCATACAAAAGGAATAGTTGATACTATATTGTCTTATCTAGGTATTACAGAACGTGTTTTTGTTGCTCAGTTAGATGGAAGTTGGAATATAGAAATTAATGGTTACCTTATAGGCCGTATGTTAGAAGTCAATCGAAATTTTCTTACTAAACTTGATGTAAAAAACCAAAACGTATATTGTGCTGAGCTTAATTTAGAGATGCTTTTTAAGTTACATCGCAGACATAGAGATTATCAAGCCTTTAGTCGTTTTCCTGCGATTACGCGGGATATAAGTATTGTGGTTAAAGATAGTGTATCAGTAGAAGATATTCTGGAAGCAATTAAAAAGGAAGCTGATGAGGTTATTCGTAATGTACAAGTTATTGATTACTATAAAGGTGAGCCCATAGCTTTAGGCTATAAAAATATTACTGTATCCTGTCTTTACTCAGGTTGTGACCATACTCTCAGCGAAGATGAGATAACTCCAATAGATGCGCGTATTCGCGAGAAATTAAGTAAGATCTTTGGGGCTACTTTCCGTTAAAACTTGACGAAAGATTATACGCGTCTTATACTAAATTCTAGAAAGAACTCCCTGCCGTGTTCGTGAGGCGTACCTGATAATTGGTGAACCAACACCATTATTAAGGGGGTTTAACTTCGGCATGCGCATTGCGCTAGTCGAGAGAGCTCCCACCTGGGAAACCGGGTTCAGCCATCAAGGACGCTAACGGCACAGTGCGGGGATTTTAATTATACATGTTAACTTAATTAACTAGTGCGGGTAGTAAGTAACAAAGTCTAATTAAAATCGATTAGTTTTGATATAAAATAAGTCTAAAAGAGCATATATGGAGAATAATATAGATGATATTATTGGGACAGCGGTTATTTTTATTATGGGTTTTATTTTCTTTTTCTATGGTTTTATGCAACTTAGACGTAAACGATTAATTGAAGATATGCCTACCTCTACGGTAAGAGGTTTGGCATTAGGGTTAGTAGAATTACAAGGTGTTGCCCGTCCTTCTATTATTTTGCGTTCACCTATAACACTTACAGAGTGTTGTGTATATGAATACAAAGTTGAGCAATACTGTGAACATAGAAAAGATGATAAATGGGTAACAGTTGCTTATGGTAATAGCTTTAAGGTTCCTTTTTATTTAGAAGACAAGACTGGCAAGGTAAAGATATGCCCAGAAGAAGCAGAAATGTTGTGGTCGGATAGACTCTCCTACATTACGGGTGGTTTTCGTAAACAAATTCCAGACTTTCTTACTACTTTTCTTGAGAAAAACGGTATTAAGTATCGTAGTTGGTTAGGGACAAAAAAGTTTCGTTTTACTGAAAGATACTTTCTAGAAGGAGAACCTATTTATGTATTGGGCACGGCTGTGCCCGAGAACGAACAGTCGTTGGAGGTTGATAAACAGTGTCTGATACAGCGGTTGGAAGAGCTAAAGTCCGACCCACAGTGGATAAAACAAATTGATACCAATCAAGATGGTTATATTAGTCAGGAAGAGTGGGATAAAGCAGTAGCACAAATTGAGAGTGAACTGCTTTCTAGTGCTATAAAGGATTCTTCATTAGATAATGCCTCTGGTATAAAAATCTGTAAAGCAAATAGTGAAGAGGTTTTTATTATTGGCACAGAAAACCAGCATTTGATTATTAAAAATTTTTCCTGGGATATGCTCAAATATCTTTTGGGTGGGCCGTTGTTAAGTCTAGGTGCACTAGGGTATATACTTTGGAGACTAAAGGGAATGGGGTTTTTTAATTAACTTATTAAAAGGAGGATTGGATGGTTATCTCAGTAATGTTGTGGTTAGTACTAATTTTTGTGGCTTTAGGGATTATAATTTATGCGGTAGCTATTTACAATGGATTAGTACGGTTATCACGCAATATAGAAAAGGCCTGGGCAAATATTGATGTAATTCTTAAGCAACGCCGTGATGAGATTCCCAAACTTGTGAAAACATGTGAAGGTTATATGCAATATGAGCAAGATACCTTAGAGAAGATCACTGCGGCAAGGACTTTTTGTATTCAGGCAAAAACAGTAGCGGAAACAGCTCAAAAAGAGGCGCAACTAAGTAGTCTTTTACGACAACTGTTCGCGGTAGCAGAAAACTACCCATCTCTTAAGGCAGACCAAACTTTTCTACAGTTACAACAGCGCATAAGTTATCTTGAAAATCAAATTGCTGATCGTCGTGAGCTTTATAACGATTCTGTTAACAACTATAATATTCGTATCCATCAAATTCCTGATATGTTTGTTGCCAGATTATGTGGTTTCAGTGATAAAGAATTATTTAACATAACCGATACCGAAAGAAAAGATGTTGATATAGATTTCAATCTACCAAAATGAATTCTTAGCAAACAAAACATTTGACAATTCTTAATAGTTGAAAGCAATCAACCACAGAAGAGTTGTTAAAAGGTATTAAAGTTTTAAAAGGTATAACATTAGCGATTTAAACAAAATTAAACACAGGTGCCATTACTTAAGGCACCCATTTTAATTTTGAAGAAAGAAAAAATTTTTTTAAGGTAACTTAACAGTTTTTGAGCTTGAAGCGATAAGCGGCACATGATAAAATGAAAAAGGAGAAGCTCTATGATTTTAACACAAGCAAAACCCTTTGAAGAAATTTTAGATAGCTTAAAAGACAAGACCAAGATTTTCCTTATTGGTTGTGGTGAATGTGCCACTGCCTGTAAAACCGGTGGAGAGCCAGAGCTCTTACTTCTAAAACAAAAACTTGAAGAGGCTGGAAAAACAGTTATAGGGTGGTGTATTCCCCAGTCCACTTGTGTTTCTGCTAAACTGAAAAGTGAACTTGCTAAACAAATAATAAATTTGCGGAAAGCAGAGGTAGTGCTTGTTTTATCTTGTGGCCTTGGGGTGCAGTCAGTTAAAGATAATGACCGTCTGGGGCTGGTGATTTTACCAGCAAATAATACCGTTGCAGCTGTTTTAAGAGATAGTCAAGGAAGATTTCTTGAGAAGTGTTCTTTCTGTGGGGAATGTCTTTTGGATAAAACAGAGGGGATTTGTCCAATAACACTTTGTCCTAAAGGTTTGCTTAATGGTCCATGTGGGGGTATGGATAAGGGAAAATGTGAAGTTGATAAAAACCGTGACTGTGCATGGGTTTTGATTTGGAAGGAGGCACAAAACAAAAATAATTTAGAGATATTTAAAAGAATTTTGCCTGCACGCGACTATACTAAGTCTATAAAACCTCATTTTGTTCAGGATATTAGGTAGAAATGGTGAAAAAATTTGATGATATAACATTGACAAAACAAAAGATACGTAATAAAATTTTATATAAGCTTAAAATGCAGAAGGAGCTTAAGCGGATAAAAAAGAGTAGACAAATTAAAGAAAAGCTTTTCCGAAGTCGGTTATTTAAAAACGCAAAGACGGTGATGTTCTATATGTCGTTTGGAGGAGAAGTAGATACTTCTGAAATGATTAGAGAAGCACACGAAATCGGTAAAACGGTGGTAGTGCCCGTATGTGAAAAGAATAGAAAGATGCATCCTTGTTTATGGAAACAAGGGGCTAATTTATTGCCTGGTCCCTATGGTATTCCAGAACCAGCGCAAAAAAGACATTTAAGTTTAAAACGCCTGGATTTGGTTATCGTTCCTGGGCTGGCCTTTGATAAAAAAGGCAGGCGTTTAGGTAGAGGCAAAGGCTACTATGACCGTTTTTTACGTATGCTTCCTGAAAAGACAGCTACTATAGGGTTGGCATTTGATTTTCAAATCCTTTCGAGAGTTCCTACCACTCCCAACGACGTAGACGTCCACAAAGTTATCTTTGCGTAATTATTCTTTACAGTTGCGCGGGACAAGATTTATGTTTTATCCTCGTTAATAGAGGTTTGTTACGGTTTTAGTCTCGCCGTGTGCAAGGAGGTAATATAAAATGGTTACAGCTATATTGTTTCTTATGTTGGCAACAATTAGTTTAATCTTAGGTTATTACTTACGCAAATATATTGCGGAGAAAAAGACCCAAGATGCTGAAGAACGTGCTCGCTTTATTCTTCAGCAGGCAACACGTGAAGCTGAAGACAAAAAACGAGCAGCCGAATTGGAAGCAAAGGATTTAATGTATCGTCTGCGGCAGGAATTTGAGCAACAAACCAAGGACCGGCGCCAAGAAATTCTCAATTTAGAAAAACGCCTTGCGCAAAAAGAAGAGAATATTGACCGGCGCATGGACCTTTTAGAGAAAAAAGAAAAAGATGCAGAGTCAAAATTAGAATCGTTAAAGAGACAAGAAGAGGCATTAAGGCAAAAAGAAATACAGTTACACGCCCTTATTAACGAAGAAAAGGAGCGCCTGCAGAAGATAGCTTCGTTATCTGTAGAAGAGGCACGGCAGATTTTGCTTAATCGTTTAAATGAAGAGTTAAATAATGAAAAGGCAGTTTTGATTAAACGTCAGGAAGAAGAATTGCGTGCAGTGGCTGAGAAAAAGGCAGCAGAGATAATTAGCTTAGCTATTCAGCGTTGCGCGGTGGAACATACTGTGGAGTCAACGGTAAGCGTAGTTACTCTTCCTAGTGATGAGATGAAAGGAAGGGTTATTGGACGTGAAGGACGTAATATCCGTGCTTTAGAAATGGCTACGGGTGTGGATGTAATTATTGATGATACACCTGAGGCAGTAACTCTTTCTTGTTTTGACCCAGTTCGTCGTGAGATAGCGCGTTTGAGTTTAGAAAAACTTATTGCCGATGGTAGAATTCACCCTGGACGTATTGAGGAGGTTGTAGAGAAAACAAAAAAAGAATTAGAAGAGAAAATAAAAGAAGAAGGAGAAAAGGCAGCTTTTGAGGCAGGGGTAGATAATCTTCATCCTGAATTGATTAAGCTTCTAGGAAGACTAAAATATCGCACCAGTTTCGGCCAAAATGCTCTTCAGCATTCTAAAGAAGTTTCTTACTTAGTAGGGGTAATGGCCTCAGAGTTAGGGTTAGATTTTAAATTAGCAAAACGTGTGGGGCTTTTACACGATATTGGTAAGGCCTTAGATCATCAAGTAGAAGGTACACACGCAAAGATTGGTGCCGATATCCTTAAGAAGTTTAATGAACCTCAAGAGGTTATTCACGCAGTTGAGGCGCATCATGAAGAGACCGAAGCAAAAAGTTTTTATGCAGTGCTTGCAGTTGCTGCTGACGCAATTAGCGCTGCTCGACCAGGTGCCCGTCGAGAAACCTTAGAGACTTATATTAAGCGTCTTGAAAAATTAGAGTCCATTGCTAATCTCTTTAAAGGAGTAGATAAATCCTATGCTATTCAGGCAGGGCGAGAGATTCGCGTTATTGTGCAGCCAGAAAAAATAAGTGATAATGATGCAATTGCCCTTGCGCGCGATATCCGTAAAAAGATAGAGGAAGGTATGGAGTATCCTGGGCAAATTAAAGTGACAGTTATTCGCGAAACACGGGCAATTGAATACGCAAAATAATAATCTAGCTGACACAGCAAAATTGTATCTGGGCAAATTATAAATAGAAAGATATGAATATCCTTTTTATCGGCGACATTGTAGGAAAACCTGGCCGAGAAGCAGTTAAGGCATTGGTGCCGCAATTACGTAAACAGTATAATTTGGATTTTGTAATTGCTAATGCTGAGAATCTAGCCGGTGGTTCAGGTATTACCCTGCCGCTTGCCCAAGAATTATTTGATGCTTCAGTAGATGTACTTACTTCAGGAGACCATATTTGGAAGAAAAAAGAAATATTTGAATTTATTGCTGCCCAGACGCGTATTCTGAGACCAATTAACTTTCCATCAGGAGTGCCTGGTTTAGGAAGTAGAGTTTTTATCACACAAACAGGGATAAAAATAGGTGTAATTTGTGTTTTAGGTAGAGTTTTCCTTGACCCATTAGAGTGTCCTTTTAAAACCACTATAACAGCTGTGGAGAAGTTGTTAGAGGAAACTAACAACATTATTGTAGATATTCATGCTGAGGCTACTTCTGAAAAGGTTGCTTTAGGTTGGTATTTGCAGGGAAAGGTTAGCGCAGTGGTGGGTACGCATACCCATATTCAGACTGCAGACGAACGTATATTGCCTGCAGGCACAGCCTACATTACAGATGTAGGGATGACTGGTCCGTATGACTCTGTAATTGGCAGGCGCATAGAAGATGTCTTAGAAAGATTTTTATCTGGGGTGCCGGTGAGATTTGAAGTAGCAGAAGACAACATTAAACTTTGCGCTGTAATTATTCGCATTAATGAGAGAACTGGTAGGGCAGAAGATATTCAGCGGCTGCAGGTGCCATTTAAACAAAAATGAGAGTCCGAAATTATATCTTATTTATCCTTTTTACTTTTTTATTATCTACCATTTGTTCTTTGCTGTGGGCACAGGATGAGATAGAATTTATTTTAGATATCTCTTCCGCTACCATACCCTTGCCAAGAATTTTTTATCCGAATATTGATATAAGTGGACGCGGATTTAGTGGAGATTTAAGCTGGCCCCAAACCGTAGCAGCTAATGAGGTAATCAATCGTTGGCAAAAAGAGATAGGGTTTGTGGGTGTTTATCGTCTGCAATATAATTTGTGGGAAATAGAATCGCTACGTACTAATCGCCAGATGCAAGAAAGACTTATTGCCCACTACGATGGCCTTATTAAAAAAATTAATGATGCAGGTGGTTTGGTAATTTTAAATATTTTCAGTACACCTGAGACCCAAGGAAAAGTTTTAGATAGAAAAAGTGCGCCGGGAGATATCCGTGCCTTTAAAACCTTTATCAAACGCCATATACGCAGGATAAGTTGCACAAAAAAATTAAATGTTTGGTACGAGGTCTGGACTGCTCCAGATTTAGACCTCTTTTTTTTAGGCAGGGATCAAGAATATCTTCAGATATATCGCGCAGTAGCAGAGAGTGCGCGGGAGTTAGAGAAAGAGACAAAAGTTCACATCCCCGTTGGTGGTCCAGGGACAAGTTGGTGGTTTCGTTCCAGTGAGGGCAACACCATTGCCACCCCTGAGCGCAGTCTTATTTATAATCTAATTAAATTTTGTTATCGTTACCGTTTGCCATTGGATTTTATCAGTTGGCATGCCTATTCTACTGACCCGCGTGTAGACAAAGAAACAACTCCTTACAACAAATCTGCAGTTGCACTTATTCGTGACTGGCTTTCCTATTTTAATTTTTCTAAAGATACACCGTTAGTAATTAGTGAATGGAATTATGATAATGGTGCAAATATTACTGCTGACCGTAAAGAGAGGTCCTTTGTAACAGCAAGTTACATTCCTGCCCGTCTAAAAAATATGTTTGAGGCAGATATTAATCAGCAGATATTCTTCTGTTTAGAGGATTTTCAAGATAATCGTGAGGGTGTGCAACGAAATTTAGGAGCCTTCTGGTTTGAGCAACAGGAAAAAGGCTATACTGGTGGCACAAAAACAATTTATAATGTTTTTCAACTACTTAAAAAATTAGGGTCATTACTTTATGTGTCCTCTTCAAAGTTAAATGACGAGTTTGTCGGTGTATTGGCGACACGAACCCCTGGTTTAAACGATACAGACCAAGAAGCTGAAACCATAGCAATTCTTGTTTATAACTATCTTGACCCTGATATTTTTCGTAGTGCAATCTCTCGGGCTATTGGTTCATTAAGTGACGGAGAAAGAAAGAAATTCTTGTCAGTAGTACGTTCAGGAGAATTAGTAAAGATAAAAGATAGACAGATTGATATTAATAACTTGAGGGTTTCTTCTAAAGTAAAGACCCTACTTAAAAAAGCACTGGAATTACACCAGACACAACAACGACTAAGTCAGCAACCAAGACAATTTAAGCTTTCTCTTAAACAGTTAAAAAGACAAGCTTATAACTATAGCCGATTTGTTATTGATTCAAGTTGCCCTATAAATTGTGAGTTTTATCCGAGAGAGGAAAAAGTTATTGTACCTGTTGAAGAAAGCTACAGTGAAAAGATTTCTCTTGCACCTTATTCAGTTCATTTGATTTTGCTAACTCCCAGACGGCAAGAGGTAACAGCAAATCCGGAAACAGAAGCTGTTCAGCCCACCACAACTGATTTAGATAAAACAGAGCAAAAAAAATCTGATGGTAACAAGGACGATAAATCCTCTGATTCAGATACTGTTAGTTCCGCTTACAAAAGCAATTCAAAGTATACAGTAAAGTCTGATAGGGTAAAGGAGCAAAAGGTAAATACCAGCGCCCCGTAATTTTTATGTCAAAAAAAGAATTAGACTTATTCTTTCTAACTAATATAAATCAACCTCCAGAACATCATATCTACACAGTTTCCCAACTAACCGCTTCCATTAAAGAGATTCTTGAAGCAGGTTTTAGCAACATTTGGGTAGAAGGAGAGATTTCTAATTTTAATACCTCCAGCGCTGGCCATTGGTATTTCTCGCTTAAAGATAAGGTTGGTGGTCAGGAAGCAGTGATTGCTTGTGCTATTTTTAATCGGGCAGTTAGTAAGATAAAGTTTAAACTAGAGAATGGCCTTAAGGTTATTTGCTATGGCAGTTTGAATGTTTATCCGCCACATGGGAAATATAGTTTAGTAGTAGAAAGCATCCAGCCCAAAGGAATAGGTAGTTTACAACTTGCTTTAGAACAACTTAAAAAAAAATTAGAAAAAGAAGGATTGTTTGCTGTTGAACGCAAAAGGCCTATTCCGTATTTACCATCTTGTATAGGAGTAGTTACTTCTCCGACAGGAGCGGCAATAAGAGATATTTTGAAGGTACTTGAAAGAAGATTTCGAGATATTCATATTATTCTTGCACCCGCTCGTGTACAGGGAGAAGGCGCAGCAGAACAAATAGCCCAAGCAATTGAAGAGTGTAACCGCTTCAATGAACTGGTTCCTGCAAATAAACGTATTGAAGTTCTAATTGTGGGAAGAGGAGGAGGCAGTATTGAAGACCTTTGGGCATTTAATGAGGAGATAGTAGCACGAGCTATTTATCATTCTAAAATTCCAGTTATTTCGGCAGTAGGACATGAACGCGATGTCACAATTGCGGATTTAGTTGCAGATATGCGCGCAGCCACTCCTTCGGTAGCCGCGGAATTAGTCATTCCTCCTAAAGAAGACCTAAAAGGAAAGATAGCGGATTTAAGAGAGAGAATGCATCGACAGTTTCAGGATTTAGTGGTTTTGGGTTGGGATAACTTGCAGGATGTTTATCGCCGTTTAAGATTAGCCACTGTTCATATCTGGGAATTAGATGCCCGAAGGCTTGACTCAGCGGTGAGAAAACTACAACTTCTTAATCCTGCGGTAGTTATCCCTGGACATATCGATAAGATTATGAACATAGCGCGGCGGATGGCGGTGAGGTTGGCACATATACTAGAGATTAAACAGGCACGTCTGGTTGCATCAATCCAACAGTTAGAAGGGCTTAATCCTTTGAATATATTAAGCCGTGGTTACAGTGTTACTTTTTTCGCCAAAGATATGAGTATCCTTAAAGAAGCAAGATTAGTGAAAAAAGGAGATATTCTACGCACCAGATTATATAAAGGCCAGATAACCAGTACAGTAACGGAGGTTCATGATGGCAGAGATTAAGTTTGAAGAGGCACTAAAGAAACTTGAGAAGATAGTAGAAGAATTAGAAAACGGAGAACTCTCTCTAGATGAGGCCTTAAAGAAATATCAAGAAGGGATAGAATTGTCCCGCATTTGTGCATCGCGGCTTGAGAATGCAAAGAAAAAAATAGATGTATTAGTAAAAAACAAAAAGGGCGAGTTTGAATTAAAGCCATTTGATGAGGCGAAAATAACTTCCGAAGAGGAAGAAGATGATTCTAGAACAGATTAAAAGTCCCAAAGATATAAAACGTTTTTCTATCCCAGAACTAACACAACTTTGTTCAGAGATTCGTCAGAGGATTCTGGCGGTAGTCAGTACCAATGGTGGTCATCTTGCTTCTAGTTTAGGCGCAGTAGAACTGATAGTTGCTTTGCACTATTGTTTGAATTGTCCAGAAGATAAAATTATTTTTGACGTTGGCCACCAGGCTTATGCTCATAAGATACTGACAGCAAGAAATAACCGTTTTGATACCTTAAGACAATTTGGAGGCATAAGCGGTTTTCCTTTACGTGAAGAATCAGAGTATGATGTGGTTTCTTCAGGACACAGTTCTGATGCTGTTTCAATGGCATTAGGTTTTGTTTGTGCACAGTTGTATTTGCCTCAACAACAGAAATTTCGGGTGGTTGCTGTAATTGGCGACGGTTCTTTAAGCGGTGGTCTATGTTTTGAAGGATTAAATAACGCTGGCCATCTAAAAAATGACCTTTTGGTTATTCTCAATACCAACGAATTAAGTATCTCACCAAATGTTGGAGCCTTGAGCACTTATCTTAACAAAATAATCTCTCTTCCTATCTACAACAGATTTCGTCAGTCATTAGAAGAATTTCTTTCTTCGCGCGTGCGCGGCGGTAAGCGCTTGTTACGTTTAGCAAATAAATTTGAAGAAGGATTAAAGGGTTTGTTTGTGCCAGGGATACTTTTTGAGGAGTTGGGTTTTCGCTACTTCGGGCCGTTTGACGGGCATAATTTGGCTACACTTATTTCTGCTTTAAAGAATATAATTAATCTTCGTGGACCCCGTATAATGCATGTGGTTACTAAAAAAGGAAAAGGTTATCTTCCTGCTGAAGAGAATCCTGTGTGTTTTCATAGCACCCCACCTTTTGATATAGCTACTGGTAAAACTTTTATTCAACAACAGACTCCAACCACTTATACGCAAATTTTTAGTGAAACCCTTGTTGATTTGGCTAGAAACAATAAGAATATTTTGGCTATTACTGCTGCAATGCCAGAAGGAACAGGTTTAGATAAATTTGCCAATCACTTTCCTGAAAGATTTTTTGATGTGGGAATTGCTGAACAACATGCCTGTTGTTTTGCCGGGGCACTTGCCTTAAATGGTTTCCGACCAGTAGTCGCCGTTTATTCTTCTTTTCTTCAGCGAGCATTTGACCAAATTATAGAAAATGTCTGTTTACAAAAAGCACCTGTTTTATTTGCTATTGATAGAGCAGGTTTGGTGGGAGAAGATGGAGTTACGCATCAAGGAATTTTTGATATTGCTTTCTTAAGGATGATACCTAATATAGTAATAATGGCGCCTAAAGATGGCCAAGAACTTAAGCAGATGTTAGAATTTGCACTTACCTTGGATTTACCTTCGGCAATACGCTATCCGAAGGCAGTAATACCAAAACCAATTAGAGAGCAGTCAGAAACTTTAGAATTAGGCAGGCCAGAAGTACTAATAGAAGGTTCGGATGTGGCACTTTTTGCTTTAGGTAGTATGGTAGAGGTTTCCCTGAGAGTCTTTGAGTTATTGCGCAAAGACGGTATTTCTACAATGGTAGTAAACAGCCGTTTTGTTAAACCTTTAGATGCTGAATTTTTTAATAAAATTGCAGAATCCGTCAAGTTAGTGGTAACTATAGAAGAGGGCGTAGTTGATGGTGGTTTTGGCAGTGCATTAAGTGAATTAATTAATCGCCCTCTGTTACGGTTTGGTCTTCCTAATCAATTTATTACTCATGGCAAGCGTAATGTGCTTTTAGAATGTTATGGATTAAGTGCGGGAAGTATTGCTTCTGCGATAAAAAGAAGGCTTTATGGCAAAGATGCGTATTAACCAACAGAAATGTAAAGGATGTTTGTTGTGTATTAATGTATGCCCTCAAAAACTTATTGAGAAAGATGATAAAATAAATAACAAAGGGTATACGCCTGTAAAAAGTATATATACAAAACAAAACTGTAGTGGGTGTTGTTTGTGTGCAATTATTTGTCCTGAGTGTTGTATTGAAATAGAGCGTTAAAAAGATGAAAAGTAATAATAAAGAAAACTGTTTCAGAAAAGTTTTAATGACAGGAAATGACGCCATTGCCGAAGGTGCTTTGCGGGCAGGTTGTCGTTTCTATGCTGGTTATCCAATTACCCCCCAGAACGAATTAACTTCTTATATGGCAATACATATGCCAGAATACCAAGGGGTCTTTATTCAGGCAGAGTCAGAGTTAGCAGCGATTAACATGGTTTTTGGTGCAAGTGCTGCGGGATTTCGAGCAATGACTTCTTCTTCAAGTCCTGGGATTAGTTTAAAACAGGAAGGAATTTCATATTTAGCAGGATGTGAATTACCAGCAGTAATTGTAAATATTATGCGTGGAGGTCCAGGTCTTGGTAATATTGCACCTGCACAATCAGACTATTTTCAAGCCACTAAAGGTGGCGGTCACGGAGATTATCACAGTATAGTTTTTGCTCCTTCTTCGGTCCAAGAGGCATACAACTTAATGTTTGCTGCTTTTTATTTGGCAGATAAATTTCGCACACCTGTTATGATACTGGGAGATGGTATGCTGGGACAGATGATGGAACCAGTAGTTCTTCATTCAGCGCCTTTAGAATTTTCTGAAAATATAGACAAACCTTGGGCTTTAACAGGCTGTAAAGATAGAAATCCTAATGTTATTCGTTCGCTTTACCTAAAAGAAGGAGCATTAGAGGCACTCAATGAACGTTTACAGAAACGTTATCAAATGATTGAAAAAACCCAGCAACGTTTTGAAGAGGATTTTGTAAATGATGCGCAAGTTATAGTGGTAAGTTATGGCGCAATGGCAAGAATTGTTAAAAGTGTGGTTAAAAAGTTACGTCAAAGAAAACTTAAAGTTGGTTATATCCGTCCCATTACCCTTTGGCCATTTCCCGTCAAGGCATTTAATCGCAAAAAGACAACAGTTAAATATTTAGTAGTAGAGATGTCTTATGGCCAAATGGTTGAAGATGTATGTTTATCCGTACCAGATAAAAAGAAAGTATATTTTTTAGGTAGAGCAGGTGGTGCTATACCTGATACGGGTCAGATTACGAGAAAAATTTACAAGCTATTAAGATGAAAAAAATTTATAGCCGGCCACAATCTTTATATGATGTAGTAACTCATTATTGTCCTGGTTGCGGGCACGGAATTGTTCATAAACTTGTTGCGCAGGTAGTGGATGAACTGCAGATACGTGAAAAGGTTATTGCTGTTGCACCTGTTGGTTGTGCAGTTTTAGCTTATGACTATTGGAATTTTGATTGCACAGAAGCTGCCCATGGAAGGGCCTTGGCAGTGGCTACAGGAATAAAGAGGATGCGGCCAGAGACAGTAGTATTTACCTATCAGGGTGATGGTGATTTGGCAGCAATCGGGACTAATGAGACGATTCACACGGCAAACCGCGGAGAAAACTTAACCACGATATTTATTAACAATGCCGTTTACGGAATGACGGGTGGACAGATGGCACCAACTACTCTCCTAGGGCAAAAAACAACAACTACTCCTCATGGAAGGAAGGAGCAAGAAGGAAGGCCTTTAAAAATAAGCGAATTATTAGCCCAATTAGAGGGTGTTTATTATGTTGAACGCGTTTCTCTACATACCCCGCAGCAGGTTATAAATGCTCAAAAGGCAATAAAACAGGCGTTTCAAAATCAAATAGAAGAAAAGGGTTTTTCTCTCGTAGAAATTTTGTCACCTTGCCCGACATATTGGAATTGTTCTGCTCAGGAAGCAATGGATTGGATTGCGGAATTTATGGTAAAAGAATTCCCGCTGGGAAGGATAAAGTAATGGAACACAGAATTATTCTGGCAGGAGCAGGTGGTCAAGGTATTATGCTTTTGGGAAAGATTTTGGCCGAAGCAGCAATGAAAGATAATAAAACAGTTACTTGGTTGCCTTCCTATGGTGCAGAGGTGCGCGGTGGTACAGCCAATTGTATGGTGGTTATCTCTGAGGAAGAGATAGGTTCGCCTTACATTGATCAAGCAGATAGTTTGATTATTTTTAATCAGCCTTCTTTTGAGCGGTTTGGAAATCGCTTGTTGCCTGGCGGAATTCTTTTGTTAAATGCCTCATTAGTAGAAAAGCCGGCTTTTCCTAAAAAAAAGATACGTTTGATCTATCAGCCGTTTACAGACATTGCAATGAAAGTAGGGTCGGTAAAAGTTGCCAACATAGTGGCGTTAGGTTGCTTTCTGGCAGTGGTTAAATTGGTAAGGAAAGAAACAGCAATAGAGATTATTCGTTCTAAGGCAAAAGAAGTAAGTCCACAAATAATTGAACTTAATCTAAAGGCATTTGAAGAAGGATTTATTCTGGGGCAAGATGTAAAGTAATTAAGTAAGAGATTAGAAATAAGAGCATAAAGTAAGCAAGTAAGGGAAAAAGAAATGGTTAGAGTAAGATTTGCACCAAGTCCAACAGGATTCTTACATATTGGGGGAGCACGTACTGCTCTTTTTAACTGGCTTTATGCACAGTCGCAAAAAGGAACCTTTATCTTACGTATTGAAGATACAGACGCAGCGCGTTCTAAAAAGCAATATTTAGATGAGATTCTTTATAGTTTGGAATGGTTAGGTTTTCGTTGGGACGAACTTTATTATCAGAGTCAACGTTTTGATATTTACCGTGAGTATGCCCAGCGACTGGTAAAAGAAAAAAAGGCCTATTATGCTGAAAAAATGCCTATAGAAGAAACTGCCAATGGAGACGGTAACCAGCAAAAAGAGAACAAATTTTATTCGGAGCAAACAAAGCATGCAATTATTTTGAAAGTCCCTCAGCAGAAGACCTCTTTTGTAGACCTTATTCGCGGGCCTATTGAATTTGACACATCAGTAATCAAGGACCAAGTATTAATTAAATCTGATGGTACACCCACCTATAACTTTGCTTGTGTTATTGATGATGCCTTAATGAACATAACCCACGTAATTCGTGGTGATGACCATATATCCAATACACCTAAACAACTTTTGCTTTATGAAGCACTAGGATTCAAGCAACCGTTTTTTGCCCACTTGCCGCTAATTCTAGCTAAAGAAGGAGGGCGTCTTTCAAAACGAAAAGGAGCCACGGCTATATCTGAATTCCGTGCCCAGGGGTATTTGCCAGAGGCACTGGTTAATTTCTTGTTATTACTGGGTTGGTCTCCAGGTGCAGACCGAGAGATAATTGATATAAAAGAAGCGATTCAGTTGTTTGATATACGAAAAGTAAATAAAACCGCCGCAGTGTTAGACCTAGAAAAACTTAACTGGATAAACTCAGAATATATTAAACGGGCTGACGCTGATAAACTTGCTGAACAGATTATTCCCTTGTTATGCGAACGCAACCTCATTGATAAAAATAATTTTGATAGAAATTATCTTATTTCTTTGATAAAATTATTTCAAAGCCGTATGACTTTTGTGCATGATTTTATAGAACGGGCAGATTCGTTCTTTGTAAAAGAGGTAACCATTGACCCAAAGGACAAAGAAAGGTTTCTAAACCGTAATTTATCAAGGGAATTTAGTTTATTTCTTAAACGCATTGAATCTTTATCTGAGTTTAAGCCAGAGGCAATTGAGGCAGAATTCCGAGCACTGGTATCTGAGCTTGGTATTCAGTCAAAGGACTTAATTCATCCCTTACGGGTTGCTTTGACTGGTAAGACCGTAGGGCCGGGGTTATTTGAGGTTATTGCGGTATTAGGTAAAGAGCGCACGAAAGAGCGTTTATCCCGTTGGATAAAACAGGAGAGTTAAAGATGTTCAGAGTTTCTGTAGTATTTTTTGTATTAATATTTAGTCTACTTGCCAGTGGTTGCCACACCATTTATCACACCTCTAAAGGTGCGGTAGAAGGTGCGAAAATGGATTATGAGGACGCCAAGAAGGCTGACGATTGGATAAAGAAAAACCTCTGGTAAGACATCAAAAGTAAGATTATTTTTAAAGAATAGTTGCTTGCTATTAGCAAAAATTTTTATAAAAAATCCTTTCTTAAAATTCCTTAAAGACCACACCTATTTTTTGCCCCCTAGTGCAATGGTAGCACGACTGGCTCTGGACCAGTTAGTTGTGGTTCGAATCCACAGGGGGCAACT
>JAOAET010000011.1 GCA_026416665.1 Candidatus Omnitrophota bacterium
TACTATTATGTCTTTTTCCTACAACCGTATATGACTGATGATTTATCTTTTAAAGAGTTTAAAAAAGTAATTGAAGAACTTAAGAAATTAGCTAATTCAAAGGATGCAGAAAGTGAAAGACTAAAGTTTAAAGACAGAAATAGAGTAAATCAGATAATTGCCAGGTTAAGTCAGGGAGAAGTGCCTTTGCCACCAGAAAGTTATTTGGTAGATAAAGACGGTCTTATTCGACAAAAGATATCGTCTGGAAAAACTCATTATAAAATAGATCCGAAAGAATTTAAAGAACTTGAGAATTTATTTAAGATAAATTGGGAGAAATTGAAATTTGTGATAGTGGCTAACTACTTACTTAATCGGATAGGTGAAGTAAAATATAGCGTTGGAGAGAAGATTTTAGCTATAGTTACCAGCAACAAAAGTTTTGAGGAGAAGGAAGCAGAACTTAAGAAATTGCTAGGTTTTCAGCAAGATTTAGAAGAAGAGTTAGCAAGGTATTTAAAGAGGTTATTGAGAAGATTGATAAAAAATATGAAGGGAGAATTATGTGGTGTGTTTGGTAGTCAAATAAAACAGATAGATAGTTTAGAAAAGATAAATCTTAATTTAGAAAATTTGGTAAATAACGAAGAAGATTTTATATTAATAGTTAAGCAGATAAGTAAGTTGATACATAAAAACGACTCAGTACTAAAGTTAATTTATTATAAGCTATTTGATAATTTTAAAAAGTTGTTTAAAAGATTAAATAAAATTCAAGAGAGTAAGAGTGATAGTGAATATTTAATCATTGATTATGTCAACAAAAAGGAAATTCTTCAATTTCTTAAGTTAGTGAGGTTAGCTGAAAAGATTGGTTATATCTCCGATTATAGTAAAACTGCCTCGGCTTACTTAGAAAACCATATGACGATAGCGTTTAGAATATTAAATAGGCAGGGACAAGCAGTAGGAGTTATATTTATGCATCTTAAATCAGATAATAATGAGCCGGTTGTTTCAAAGCTACAAATATTTTTAAATGATAATTATCTTAACCATAAGGTATTACGGAATATCTGGACGGTAATGGAAGCAATAGCCAGAGAAATGGGACTTCAGGCAATAGTTCGGTTAGAACTTAATGAGGGAATTCTCTTTAATTTTCTCGGCGGAAGATGGAAAATTCCTAAAGTTGCAGCGATAACAAATGAAGAAGATTATGAAATTAAAAATAGGTGTACAAAAGACCTCAAGAAAAAAGTTCAAGTTGCTTCACTAAAAGTTAAGCCAGCAGTCATCTATTTCATTAAAGCATTAAAAATGATAGCAGAAAAAGGTTATGATTTTGATATAGTAATTTTTATAGCAACTGAAGCTATTCCGTTACGATGGGTCTTTGAACAGGTGTATAAGGAATTGGGTTTTACAACTAGACATCTTGTAAATGCAGAGGTACATTTAACTATTCCGGGCAAAGATGAAAGTAACGAAGAAAAAATTGAGCGTATTAAAGAAACATTAGCTAAGTGTCTAAGAGGTATTAATTGTGAAGGCAGGCGTATTCTAATAATAGATGCTACGGTATCAAGCGGCTCAACACTTTATGCAGTCAAGATAGCTACGGAAAGATTTGCCCCAAAGGCAGAGAATATTATGACATTAGGTTTGTTTGCTAACCCTGCTTTTCTGTTTGAACAATTATATGGTGTCCCAGAAAGACTGCCAGACTTCTTAGCGGCAATACTCGGAGCTAATGATAACAAATACTACACAACTACCGATTGGCATAGAAAATTACAAAGTAAAAGAAATTTTGGGATATTAAAAAATAAATTTTTAGAAATTATAAAGCTTATACAGAAAGAGCAAAATAAAAAGATGGTAAACAAAAACCACAAATTAAATTCAAGAAGTGACGGAGGAAACGAAAATAAAGTAAGTATTACGCCCTGTGAGGCGGTAGAAATTTTGTGTAAGCATTTAAGAAAGGCATTCTTAGAACAGTTAGATTTTGAAGCAAGTTCTAAGTTTTATCAGTTATTGAAAGAGGCGCTTAATAAAAGGGAGTTTAAGATTTATTACGTAGCTGCTGGAAGAAGTGGTCATGCGTCAACGATGTTTGCAATACTTTTAAACCTCTATGGCTTTGAAGTTATACGAAGAAAACAAAAGCAACTTATTTCTAAACACTTGCGCTATTGTATAGCTAATTGGTTGTGGCCAGGGTTACCGAAAGACTTAGAGACGCAGATAATTTATCGTATTGATACAGAGGAGCAGACGCCTTCTGTTAAAGAAGGAGACTTGATAATAGCGGTTACGGGTTCAGGTAGTACGCCTTCAGTAAACCGATATCTGCATATAGCAAAAGAGCAAGGTGCAAGAATAGTTGCTTTGACTGCCAATCCCAATGCTGAAATATGGAAAGAACTTGAACCTGAGATAATAATTGAAATAGCTGGTCGGACAAAATTAGAGCATCCTGCTACTTCCTTTGAATATGAGCAACAGCTAGCCAGATTCAAACGTGCAGCACCAATGGGAACAAGTTTTGAACTATCCGTAGGGTTATACCTAATGGCTATGATAGAAGCATTGATGAAAAAATTAGACACTAAAGAAGAATTAGAAAAATGCATACGTGATTATTTAAATTTAGTAATCTCTTGGTTAGAGACAAAAGAATTTAAAATCAATTTAATGGACGAAAGAATAGAAGAGCTGGTTAATTATATTGAACATATAAGGAAGAAAAAGAAAAATAAAATTTATATTTCAGGAGACGGCATAAGCCACAAAATAGCATTATTATTTATGACCAGACTCCGTCAGTTAGATGTGCCTGTAGATGTTGCAGGCGTTCGTCATGTGCAGAGTAGATTAAACAAAGGAGACATAGCTATTGTAATTGGTGCAAACAGTAATGAACAGAAATTCAAAGAAGTAATAAAAACAGCAAGAGAAGTTAAAGCGAAGGTAGTAGCCATTACTGCGTTGGAAAACTTAGAACTTGAAAAAGAAGTTGATTTAGCATTCTTTTTGCCGGGCACAGTAGAAGAAGCAGGTAAGATGGATTTTGTAGAACTTAATTTACGAGGAGAGGATTTACTTAGTCCTGGTGACATATTGTTCTGGCCATTGACCTGGTTTTTTACTGAGGCAGTTATTTCACAATTTAGAGAAGAAGAAATGGGACATGTGCAGTGGCAGTTAGAGTATCCGGCAACTGTTTGGGCAAGTAAAACAAAAAAAAGCACCTATTTTGATTTCGCGCAAAAGCTTTGTCCACCGATAAGTTTTAAAACAGAGGCGGAAATTGTTGTAACTGGGAACAAGATAAAAGTCAAAGTAGACAGTCCTGGTGCAGGTTTTAAACTAAATTCTCTGCATAGTAGATTCTTAGAAAGTTTAATAGAGAATGCTTTACAATTAAAAGAGCTTAAGGAAGCATTTATTGGTATGGCAAATGCACCGCCAAACAAAGAAAAAGTAGCAGTTAACTTACCTATCCAAATTGAACATAACACCCCGTCAAAACTTGCTTTTCTAAAAGATGGAAGGTTGCATTTACATTATGTTTTAGTAAGTGCTCCTATTCTCTTTGAGCAAGTCCAAAAATATAATTTAAATCCATTAACGAAAAAACAAAAACAAGATCTTTCGGTAATAAGCAGTGGTTTAAGAATACTTGCCCAAGATGTAATTATTCATGAACTTAGCCATTGGTTGTTAGAAGATTCTACTGAGACACAGATAAGAAACAAAAGATTAGAACATTTAGGTGTGCCAGAGATAACAGCCTTGCTTTACCTAGACAGTTTGGATTGGCTTCCAATAACTTTTGATAATGGCTGGCGTCAGCTGCTACGGGAAAAATTATTTAATAATAAAGATGGTGGTAGGCTAAACCGCTTTACTGTGAATTTCTTTAAAATAATAAATAAGCTATTGCCCCGTTATAGAAAAGTAATCAACAGTAATACCTTAAACATTAAGTATCAACTCGGAGAGGCAGTATCTGCTGTTGTTTCTACCTTCCGTGGCTGGTGGGGAAACAATGGCCTGCCTCTCCAGTTAGTATCAAGATATATTGACAAAAGACAGAAAGAACAAAACCTTAGGTTAGCTGAAAGATGGCAAAGAATTAAAAGAACTATTCTTTCCTCAACACTTCCCATTTTACGTATTGTTTTTCCAGTAACGATTACCAAAATCTTCGGCGCTTTGGTAGTCACCCGTATTAAAAGAAAATCACGGAAAGACGGTGGAAACAAAGAAGAGGCAGAAAATCTACGACGGGATATTGATACCTTACTTAAACATATTAGTTTAGCAAGTAAGGATGCTGTAACTTATATTAAACCCAATGAGATTAAGTTAATGGTTAAGCGTATAAAAGCAGGTTATGAAAATCCATACTTTAGAAATAAAGAAGATTTTGGCGAGGCATTAAAGCTATTACAAAAACTTGCGCAAATTAATCCTGAGGTTACTTATCAAGCACTAAGGTATCATTCTGATGTTTCTTATGAGCAAGCAACACAGCGATTAAGAGAGTGGAAGAAAATTATTACCCCTGTTTTGGGAGACAAGGTTTTCAGGGAATTAGAGAAATATGTCCAAATAATTAAGCAGCAGGGTAAAACAAAAATGGTTATTTTTAACGCTACTTTTGTTGGAGGCGGAGTAGCGGAGATGATGCCAACTTTAGCTTATTTATTGATGGCTTATGGACTGAAATTAGATTGGCATATTATTTATCCTTTGGACCCCGCATTTTACGAAGTTACCAAGAAAATTCATAACAATATTCAAGGTAATGCACAAGAAGTAACTGCTGAAGAATGGCAGCTGTATGAAAAAGTTATGTTAGAGAATGCCAAATTATTTAGGTATATATTTACCGACCCCGATGCATTTTTGATTGCTGTAGAGGATCCACAAGTTACGGGATTAATACCATACATTGTTGAAGAACAGGCAAAAGCAGGTGTTTACATCCCCCTTGCTCCTCGTTATCACATTGATTTTTCAGGAGTAGAACAAGGCATCCCCGAGTCAGTGCAGGTGTGGGAAAAACTATTAAGTTATCTTAAGTTTTTAACCTCAGCTGAACAGACTACTTTTCAAGAAAATACCAAATTTTCAGATTTTGGTATATCTGCTGCTATACAAAATCCTGGCATTGATGTAACCAATGATAAAAACCAACCTCTTAAAATAAGCAATAATCCTTACGAAGACGAAGCAGCAACGATTATCTTTGGACAATTAAAAGATGAGCTGGGTAAATCTATTATTGAACTTACTCAGGAAGGAAAATATAAAATTAAAAAGTTCATAATTACAGGTTCCCGTTTTGATTACTGGAAGGGGCATTATTTTGTGCTGCTTGCTTTTGCAAGCTTAGTTAAAAAAGACCTTATTGATAACGACATAAATCTATTAATATTTGGCAACTATGCTTCTGATGATCCTGAAGGCAGTGCCTATTACCAAAAAATTCTAAAAACAGTTGATACACTAGAACCAGAGATTAAAAACCGTATTTACATAATTAAAGAGCCACAAGGAAAACAAGTAGGTGCTTTGTATCGTTTAGCGGCGTATCATAAATTACCTTATATTGCTTTCTCTATACGAGAAGGATTTAACCTTATGGTAGATGAGGCTTCGGCACAAAAGACTGCAGTAATTGTAACTGATGTTGGAGGTCTAGGCCAACGCTTTTTAAATAGACAGGGTTCAGCGTGGATAGTTAAAATAAATGAATTTATCAAAGGTATTAAAGATATGAGTTGGTTGACAGATAAAAAGAATGAGCAGCTTCCTGAAGAATATAGCTTAACAGATTTTCAGAAGAAGAAACTCGTTGGTGAATTTGTTAGACTACTTGCCGAAAAAATTGAAGAGGCAGTGAATACTTCTGAAGAACACTATCAAAAGGTAGCAGAAGAAGGTTATAAGTTAATGCTTGAGCATACCTTAATCTTTATGTTGCGAGATTATCTTAAACGTGCAGTTGAGTCAAATGTTACCAAAGAAACGAAGGATGGTGGTGAGAAACAATGGGTAGTTATTAGAGGTGGGGGATTTTTGCGTAAGAATAAGACAGATGAATTATTTAAGAGGGAATTAGAGAAGAACCTTCAAAAGATACTGCCTGAAGCTAAGCTAGAAATACTTGATATCCCTGAACCAGCAGAAGCTGCTTTAATGGGAACAGCTTCTTATGTTATGGAAAATAAAGCTTTAAGTTATAGTGATGAGTTGTCTGTGGTGGTTGATGTTGGCGGAACAAGTGTAGAGATTGCGTTATATGATCGCTGTAAACAGCAACTTACCAATTATCGAATCATGTTAAAAAATATCTCTGAAATTACTGAGCCTGCAGATTTCTATTTCCAGATAGGCAAAGCTATTGTTGCGTTGAAGAAAAAAGCCGAAGCAGATGGGAAAAAAGTATCTGCGGTCATTGGTATGGCTCATCCAGGAAGTAAACTTAACAACGATAAGATTGCAAAAGGCAGTAACCCCAATATGGGTGATACCAATAAGCGGAACTTTGAACTGATTAATCCTGCCTATGAATTAGAGAAGGCACTAAAGAAAGAAGGAAACTTCCGAGTGCTCTGGTTAAATGATGCCTTAGCGCAGGCATTGGGTGGTTACCAACAACTTCGTAGAAAGCTGATAAACAAAAAGGTTTTGTATTTAGGGCTAGGAACGGGATTAGGAACTGCTTTCTTAGAGACTGACCAGCAGGGAAGAATAATTGCTTTATCTGAGTCACACATTCAGCATAGTCCAGAGGTAGTTAAGCAAAGCCCTCTAAAAAATTGCAGAATTAGTAATAAGGCTGGAATAGTTCGTTTTAATTCCTGGCCAGGGATTATTTCTGTCAAAGCACACAGTAAGGGTTGTGAGACATTTGTAGGTAGAAGTGCTTTTGCGAAAATATTACAATGTTGCGCCGAATTAGCAAAAATTTCTTTGTTAGAAGATAATATGTTTCTAGATGAGTGGATAGAATTGGTGCTTTCTTCTGATAATGACATCTTAAAAGAAAGAATAAGTGAAATCATCAGGCTACAGGCTATTTTAGTAGCTGAACTGATTTCTTATATTTGTTTAAATGATATACCTATAAGCAGACATTTTAACAATTGGGTTATTGCAAATAAGCAAAGAATTAAAAATAAAAAAATTATTATTTTCTTAGATTACGATGGTACTTTAGCAGAAATAACCCCTGTACCCAGTCAGGCTAAGCTTTCAGAAGAAATGCAGGAAACAATCCAAAGGCTAAACAGTTTATCAGATGTATTGGTGGTCATTGTTAGTGGAAGAAAATTAGAAGATGTTAAAACCATGGTTGGAATAAGAGGTATTTTATATGTAGGAAATCATGGGCTTGAAATAGGAAATAATTCTATTCCATCAGAAGCATTAGAGTTTTCTTGCTCTATTAGAAAAGATTTAATAGAGAAAATTGAAAAGAGCCTAAGAAAACAGAAAACGACAAAGGAAAATAACGATGTTTGGATAGAGGACAAAACATATACTTTAACAATCCACTGTCCAGATGCTGAATTTGGAAAAGTTTGGAGAGAAGTAGTCAAACTAATAAGTACAGGTTCATTTAAGAATAAAGTAAAAATAGACAAAGGTAAAAATGTTATAGAGTTAAAGCCAAAGATAAATTGTGACAAAGGGGTAGCGGTAAAAAATATCCTTGAAAAAATTGATATAGCAGATGCCATAATCATTGCCATAGGGGATGACCAGACTGATGAAAATATGTTTAGAGAAGTTAATAAACGCAAAGGAACAACGGCTTCCGTAGGAAACACAGACAGTTCTGCTAAATATTATCTTAAAAATGTCTCCGAAGTTCAAGAGGGTCTTAAAAAGATTATTAAATTAAAAGAGGAAGGAAAACAAAATGACGGTGGAGATACCACTAGAGATAAGGAAATCTTAGCGAAAGAACTTATAAAGCAATTGCAAAAGATAACAGTAGAAGGCAAAAAGATAGAAGTTCAGGATCCCGCTATAGCTAAGCAACAGATGCAACAATTACTTAATAGAAACTCTGTTATTTTTATAATAAACCGAGGACCTTTTGGCATCAATTGGAGAAAGGATACTGCTTTAGAAATAACTCGCTCAGCTGGTGGTGCAGCACCAGCCATTTATAGTGCTTTGTTGGACCAAGGAGGAGTAGTTTTTTGTTCTCCAATTACAGATACAGAAAAGATTTTAGCTAAAAAAGGAAAGGTACTAAAGCTTGATAATAATATATGGATACGATATTTAGATATACCAGCAAAAGAATACAAAAACTATTACAATGTGATTGCTAATCCTATCCTATGGTTTATTCAGCATAACTTAACTGAACTTTTGATTAGTCGGCCGACATTGAAAAACATTCTAAGTTATTTACCTCTATGGTTAGGTTATCTTTTAAATCTTCAAAATATGTCAAATTTAGTTTTTGATAGAGAAACACGTCAAGCATATTTTGAGGGTTATGTGAAAGTCAACCAACTTTTTGCTAAAGATGTTGGGTATTTTATAAAAGAGATTCCTAACTTAAAAATATTAATTCAGGATTATCACTTTTATCCTTTAGCGAAGATGTTGCGTGATGAAAACGTTGGTGCAAGAATTGGTTTGTTTTTGCACATTCCTTGGCCAGAAAAAGAATACATTAAAAAGAGTATACCACAAGATATTTTAAGGTCTATAGTATTCGGTTTGGCAAATAACGATATTGTGTTCTTCCATACGGTTGATTATCAAAAACGCTTTATGCAGCTTTGCCAGGAAATACTTTCTGCAGAGATTGATTTAAAAACAGGATTAATTAAGTATACAGATGACAAAGGTCTAGAAAATAAATTTTTTACAAAAGTAAGACCAATTTCTATTGATAGTAAGAGAATTAAGCAGCAGTTACTTTCTTCTAAAACAGTAGAATATATCAAAAATACCGCCCCATTGTTAAGAGATAAGATTGTCATTAGTATCGGAGCACGTATTGACCCCACAAAGGGTTTAGTAGAGGCATTAGAGGCATTTAGACAAATACTTTTCGAATATCCTAAATTGCGTGACAAACTTATTTTATTGGTAATGTTAGGTAAGGAACGTGATATACCACAATATCATCAGTTAAAAGCCAAAATAATTAAGTTGACGGAAGAAATTAACAGTAAGTTTAAATGGAACGGAATTATCTATAATGATGAAGAAATTATAAGACCTTCCCGTAAAGAAGAAGTTCCTTTTGTAATCTTAAATATTAGTGACAAACCTTTTGAAAAGGTATTGGGTGCATATGTATTGGCCGATATAATTTTGGTAACTCCTGTTGCAGATGGAGAAAACTTGGTTGCTCATGAAGGTCTTTTTGTTAACAATAAAGATAATCGTAGCCAGTTAAGTAAACTAACCGGGGAAAAACTTGAACCTGTTGTGGAAGTGCTCTCAACTAATGCGGGTGCTTATAGACGTCTTGAACAAGCAGTATTTGGGGTTGAACCTTCGTCAGTCAAGGATATAAAGGATAAATTGTATAGAGCAATAAAATTAACTTTAAAGTATCACCTTCTATTTGGCAAAAAGCCACCGAAAAAACAAATTGAATTTCTGAATAATTGGGCATCAAAGATTATAACAAAGGAGTCAACTTCAGAATGGTTAGAGAAACTAATCAGGGATTTAGAAGAAATTGAAGAAGAAAAGGACACTACCTTTGTTTCAAACTCTAATAGAGATGGCGGAACATCTGAAGACACATTAAAAGACGCAATGAAGTTATGGGAAGAATTAAACAGTGGCTCATCAGATGGTTATTTAAAATGGGAAAAGAAAGGTTATAAAGTTCTTGGGGTAGAAGGAAAGTTTAACAGCAAAACACAAAGAATAATGCAGGATATCCGTGAATTTATACAAGAACTTGTACCTCTTCCTAAAAAAGTGGCCGAACCACAGTTTGTAGGTATGCAATTGACAGAAGTGCTCTTTGTACTTTTTGAGAACATCTTACAACACAAACAAAAAAGCCACCCGACAGGTAAAGGGATTATAATGGCCAAAATCAATGAAGAGAATGATTGTTTATATGCCACAATTATAGCTGTAGATAAAGGAAGAGGTATAAAGCCAAACCAGCTTCTTAAGCACAACCAGGGAGAGTTTATTGGTTTTAAACAACGTCGGGACAGCCCAGGAAAGGGGCAAGGAACAAGAGTACTTAGTCATTATGTAGATAATCTTGTGGTAGTGAGTAAAGGTGGTATTTCGAGAATTGAAGATAAAAAAGTTGTTGCTCAGAATATAATAAAAGATTTTTCGGCAGTAAATGTGTTAGATTTAGAAGGAACAGCTATTGTAGCTAAGATTAATTTGGAACGTAATAAAGTAATTAGAGACGGTGGTCAGAGCTTAAAGTCTAAAAATAGTATAAATACAGAAGAAGTAAGAAAACGTTTAGAAGAATTAGCCAGTAACTTTGGAAAAATAAAAGCGGCTTGTCCTTGGACAGAGGCTCCTAGTGAAGAGGTTATTGATTACTTTATTTTAGCCTGCGAAAAACTTAATGAATATTTAGGACAAGGAATAAAAAGAAACATTGTCAATATTCTTGTGGATACGAACGGTTTTAGCAGGTGGGGAGAAAGATTCTTATACCTAAATAATAAAAAGGAGTTAACTATAAAGAATAAAGAGCGTCTTAAGCAATTTATCAAATGGTTTAAACAGAGTATTAGGAAAGGTGATGACCCCTACCGTACTGCTACAGAGGCGTATATTATAATTTTGGCTGGAGAAAATCAGATGTTTGATGAGGCCAACCATAGGACTGGTAATTTAATCATGAACCTTATTCTTCTACTCTTTGGACAGTCTCCATTTATCATTTCTGAGGAAAATGCAAGTACTTACTTTGAGCTTTCCTATGAAATAAAGTACGGTAATATTCTAGACTTTAAATTTAAGAATTTGTTAAAACACCTTAATCCTTATTATGAAAAAACATATTATATAGAGGAATTTGCCAAGTTTCTAAAGAATAATCTTTGTGAAAATTGTGTCAAAGAAAATAAAACTGATAAATTCAAAGTAGTTTCTAATAGTTTCAAAGATGGTGGAGAAAATAAGCTAACTGTTCAGGAAAGAGAACTGTTGGATAAAATAAAATTGATTATATATCGTTTACTTTTCCAAAAGAAATTAAAGCTTAAAGGAAAATATCAAATAACTGGTAGAAATGATATTATTAACTATCTAAAAAGTACAGAAAACGTAGTATGGAGTGAGTTAGATGAAGAAGGAAAGAAATTACTTAAGGGTTTGCTTTTTGATATTCAGCAGGACATTATTAGTTTTGTAAATAAGTTATTAGCTTTATACGGAATAAGTTCAGATAAAATTGTCTCCATTATTTTAGGTGGCAGTGTAATAGAATTTTTTGCCACTAAAAAGTTTGGGAATGAAAAATTTCCTGTAGGAGACGATTTAGATATATTAGTGATTGTGAAAGGTGATTCAATATCTACTTTACGAATAGGTGCTTATCTATTCTATCATATAACCGAGAAATTAGCTGTTTACGAGAGAGAAGGGGTAAGAGTAGCTGATTGTTTTATTGTATCGAAAAAGGCATTAAATACTTACGGTGGGATTAGAGATGTCGTAGTCTATTACGGAGGAGTTCCTATTTATGGACAACCACTTTTTAATGAGAGTGAGCCATTAATGCTTTTAGCTAGGATTGAAACATTACTAAAACCGTCCCAGTATTACAAAAAAGGAAGATTAAGAGTAGCCAATTGGTTGACACAAAGACTTGCCAAGATGGTAGGGGTTGAGATTAAGTTAATACCTTCAGTAAAGATTGAATTAAAAAGCAAAGAGTCTGATGAGATAAGGGAATTAATTAAGGATAATCTGAGAAAAATTAAGCTTAAGTTAGCTAAAAATAAGAAGCTAAATAGTCAGGCATCAGAGAAGACAGACAAGCAAAGAAAAGAAAAATGTAATGCTTATATTATTGTTAAATTTGGCCAAAGAGATGGCGGTAGGCTGAATAGCAATAGAGTAGAAAGGTTTTACCAAGTTATGAACAAGGGTAGTAAGAGATTGTTACTGAAAGAGGTTGAACGGATTAAGCAACATCTGGTAGGTGTAGCCACAGGTTTAGCTCCTCCACTGGGGCAGATAATAGGAAAAGTAAATAATAAGATAAAAGAGGTTATTGTTTCTGCACAAACTTCCTCCATAAAAGCTTACCTAATTAAGACATTCTCCGTAGTTTTGGGTTGGTTAAAGCAGGTATTGACCAGCACAATGGGTTGGTTACGACCAAGGGTAACTACTCCTTCTTCCTCACTTGGAGCAGTTGTTAGTGTTGTTACCAAACGAGTGAAAAAGGTTATAAAGGTTATTAAAGAGAATATACCTGTTTTAAGAGACAAGGTTATTGCTCTTGGGGAAGAGTTAACAGGTATAAACTGGAGTAATTGGTCTGATATTTACTTTACTTCCATATTGAAAAATCCGCTGTTCATAATAACTCTACTGAGTGTGGCAGGTGGAGTGTTATTATGGGCGGCACAAGAATATGGCTTCGCAACGC
>JAOAET010000058.1 GCA_026416665.1 Candidatus Omnitrophota bacterium
GCATTTTGTAAAGCTAAACGGATAACCTTAGTAGGGTCGATCACACCTGCTACAAACATATCTACGAATTTATTCTGATTTACATCAAAACCTACATTGGTTTTTTCTTGTTTTACCTTCTGAACAATTACTGAACCTTCAAAGCCTGCATTTTGAGTTAATTGTCTAATCGGTTCTTCTAAAGCACGTTTGACAATTTCAATGCCAATTTTTTCATCTTCATTATCTACTTTTATCTTGTCCAAGAATGGAATTATCCGTAACAAAGCTACACCGCCTCCAGGTACAATACCTTCCTGTATAGCAGCTCTTGTTGCATGTAGAGCATCTTCAACAAGTGCCTTTTTTTGTTCTAATTCTGTTTCAGTAGCTGCGCCTAAATTTATTACTACAACCCCTCCTGAAAGCTTCGCCAAACGTTCTTGTAGTTTTTCTCGATTATATTCAGAGTCAGAATCTTCTATTTGTTTTTTTATCATTGCAATTCTTCTGTTGATTGCCGTGGTTTTTCCTTTTCCCTCAACAATAAGGGTATTTTCTTTATCTATTTTCACTGTCTTTGCCCTTCCTAAAAAATCAATATCTACATTTTCCAATTTTATACCGCAATTTTCTGTTATTGCTTCTCCACCAGTTAATACAGCAATATCTTCTAACATCGCACGCCGGTGGTCACCAAAGCCAGGGGCTTTCACAGCACAAGAAACAAAAGTTCCTTTTAACTTGTTTAGCACTAATGTTGCTAAAGCCTGACCTTCTACATCTTCTGCAATAATTAGAAGTGGTTTCCCTAAACGGGCTACTTTCTCTAAAAGTGGCAAAATATCTTTAATTGAAGATATTTTCTTTTCATAGATAAAAATATATGGTTCATTTAACGTTACTTCCATCTTCTCCGTGTCAGTTACAAAATATGGGGATAAATAACCTTGGTCAAATTGCATACCTTCTACTACCTCTAAAGTAGTATTTATTGACTTTGCTTCTTCTACAGTAATTACTCCATCCTTACCCACTTTCTCAATTGCCTCGGCAATAAGTTCTCCAATAAAGCTATCAGAATTAGCTGCAATAGTTGCAACTTGTGCTATTTCTCTTTTATCCTTGATAGGAATTGACATCCTCATTAATTCTTCTACTACTTTTTCTACTGCCTTGTCGATACCTTTTTTTAAAGATACAGGATTTGCCCCAGCTGTTATATTTTTAAGGCCTTCACGATAAATTACTTCTGCTAAAATTGTTGCGGTGGTTGTGCCGTCTCCGACAATATCTGAAGTTTTTTTAGCTATCTCTTTAATCATTTGTGCACCTATATTTTCAAAGGGATCTTCTAATTCAACCTCTTTTGCAACCGTAATTCCATCTTTAGTTATTGTAGGATAACCAAATTTTTTATCAATTACCACATTTTTCCCTTTAGGCCCTAAAGTAACCTTAACTGCCTTTGCTAAAAGCTCTATCCCACATAAAATTTTTTTTCGCACATCCTCTTGAAACAATAATTGTTTAACCATTATTATCCGCCCATTTTATTATTGCAAAGATATTATCTTAATTTAAAAGTGACAGTTTTTTTTCCACTCCATTGTTAATTGGATTAAAAGTGTAATTATTATAAAAAATTTTATTGCCTAGTTTAACCTTATCACAATAATATTAGTATTATCTATAAATTCTGCCTTTTCCTATTGCAATAACCTCAGCTAGTTACAACTTTTTTTAAAAAGATAGTCCAAGTTAAGTTTTTTCTTCCGATGTCTATATTCACAACGAATGTCTAATTATAAAGTTAATGGTTTATTGTAAAACTTATTTATCCTCTGGCAGTTCTTGAATATTTGCTAGAACTTCCCCCACCTGAACTGTGTCTCCTTCTCTAAAAAATATCTCTACAAGTATCCCGTTACAAGGGGATGGTATATTAAAAGCTGCTTTATCTGTAGTCAATTCCACTAAGTCCTCATTTTCTTTGACCTGGTCTCCTTCTTTAAAAAACCAGAAAGAAACAACTGCTTTCTCAATTGCCGGACCCAATTCAGGAAGAATTACAGCACGCATAGGTTTATACTCCTTTTTAAAGAAAAAAATATATCTTCAAAGTTTACTTTTTCTTTTATCTCTGTTTCAATAGAAGTCATCTTGATATCCAAACCACAAGGTCTAATTAAGGAAAAGTTTTCTAAATCATTATCTTTTACATTTATAGCCAGTCCATGCATACTTATACCACTACTTACCTTAATACCAATAGAACATATCTTTTGTATACCAACCCATACTCCTGTTAATCCTTCTCTTCTATTAGCATTTATCTTAAAATCGCAGAGTGTCTTCAAAGCTATTTCCTCTAAAAGACGAAAATAAGTATGTAGGTTATTAGAAAAACGCCGAAGAAAGACTATTGGATAAATCATAATCTGGCCTGGACCGTGATAGGTAACATCTCCTCCGCGATCAGTTTCAATTATTTTTATTTTTTTATGATTTAAAAACTCTCTGGTTACCTTTATGTTTAAAAAAGAACCTTTACGACCAACAGTAATAACAGGATAATGTCGGCAAAGAAAAATGCATTCTTTTTGTTTCCCTTTTTTTATCTGAGAAAGACGTTCTCTTTGTATTTGATAGGCATCTTGATAATCAATAAGGTCTAAATTAATTATCTCCATTTTTTTGAATACACTCACTAATTGCTTCAGCAAGTGTAGGATGAGCAAAAATAACTTTACTAAGCTGTGGAAGAGTCATTTGTTGAGAAACAGCTATTGCGAATAAATGAATCAGCTCGGTTGCTTTAGGCCCAATAATTGCTGCTCCTAATATTAGTTTCGTTTTTGGAGCAAACAAAATCTTGATAAACCCCTCTTTTTCATCAATGATTTTCGCCATAGCAGAAGACATAAAATCACAACGAATTATTTGATAGTCAATACCTTGAATAATTGCCTGTTTTTCTGTTAATCCTACTGAAGCAACTTCAGGAATAGTATAAACGCACGAAGGAACATATGCTGGTGTTATTTTTTGGAAATTTTCTAAAGAAATTATATTTTTTATTGCTATTTTTGCCTGAAAATTAGCAAAATGTGCTAGCATTACTTGGCCAGTGCAGTCTCCAGCAGCATAAATACTTGGAACAGTTGTGCGAAGATATTCATCAAGAACTAAACCGTTAGAATCTAAGCGAATGCCAATTTTCTCAAGATTTTCTGGGAGCAGCACTCTCCTGCCTGTACACACAAGAATTTTATCAAATTCCGAAATATTTATTGTTTGGGGATCAGTAGAAAGTTTTATTTTTATGCGTCTTTTCTTAAAGGAGTTTTCTAACTTCCTAGCGACATCATTATCCATACTTGGTAAAAGCTGGTCTGTAATTTCTAAAATGGTGACTTCCGTTCCCAAAATTGAGAAAATGTTAGCAAATTCACAACCTATAACTCCACCGCCAATAATCAGTAAAGAAGAAGGTATTTCATTAATTTCCAAAATTTGGTCACTTGAAAGAATTTTTTTATTATCGAAATTGAAAGCATCTAAAATCGTAGGTGTTGAGCCTGTGGCAATAAGAATATAACGACTGTAAAATTTCTTTCCTTCAACTTCTACACATTCAGGAGAAATAATTTTAGCGTAGCCACGCAAAAAATCTATACCCAGAAGCTGTTTTTCCATTGAAGAACGCAATTGTTCTATAATCGTCTGTTTTCTTCTCAGAATTGTTTCCCAAGAAATTCTAAAACTATTATCAGAAAATATTCCAAATATCGAAGAGGATTTTACTTGTTCTAAAATCCGCGCTGACTGAAGGATTGTTTTGGTAGGTATACAACCAGCATTAAGGCAGGTACCCCCTACATGATTTTTCTCAATTAATGCGATTTTTAGCCCACTTTTTTTTCCAATTATTGCAGCAGTAAAACCAGCCCAACCTGCGCCAATTATAATAACATCAAACATAGTTTAAACCCCTAGATGCGTAATAAGAGATTTTATGGTATGCGCAGATTCTAAAAGTTTTTTCTGCTCTTTATAATTAAGCTTTAATTCAATTATTTTTTTAATTCCCTGGGAAGTTAAAACGACAGGAACTCCCAGACATATATCCTTTAAATTATACTCTCCATCAAGTAAACAAGAAACTGTTACCTTTGCCGATTTTTTTCTGCAGATTATCTCAACTAATTCAGCTATAGCTGCAGAAGGAGCGGCAAAAGCACTTCCTGAACCAAGTAAATCCACTATCTCTTTACCACGCTCAACAGTTTTTTTCACTAATTCGTCAATTATTTTTTTATCTTTAACAATTTTTGTAAGTGGTTTCCCTTTTACTAAAGTAAAATTAGGTAAAGGCAACATTGCCTCGCCATGGCTTGCAATTACTAAAGGTTTAATAGAAGATGCAGGAACTGTAAGTCTATTGCTTATTGCGGTTGCAAAACGCGACCCATCCAAAGTTGCTCCCATTCCAAAAACACGTTGTCGACTAAATCCAAGTAACTTTAAAGCATAATAAGTCATTACATCTAAAGGATTTGTTACTATTATTACTATAGCTTCTGGTGCAAAACTTTTAATCTGACTACAAATCTCCTTTATGATCGCAGCATTTTTATGGAGGAGTTCTTCACGGGTCATCCCCGGTTTACGAGGAAAACCGGCAGTAACAACAACAATATCTGATTTTTCTAATAGATGTATTTGGTTTGTTCCTTCAATAGAATAGTTTGTCTTAAGTATCTGCTGGCAGTCTTCTATATCTAAAGCTTTACCTTTAGCAAGTCCAGGAACAATATCAAATAAAACAACTCTCCCCAGGTTCTTTTCTGCAATTCTTAATGCTGTTAAACCACCTACACTACCTGCTCCAATAATGCTAATCTTGGGGACTTTGTTTTTCATATATTTATTTTTTAAGACGAGAAATTATTGCATCTGCCATTTGGCTAGTACCCACTGCTGTAGTATCATCACGATGGGGTTTAAGGTCATAAGTGACAAAAATCCCTTCTTTAATTACAGCTTGAAGAGCTTCTTCTAGACGATTTGCGGCTTCATTTTCCTTTAGATAACGCAACATCATGATGCCTGAAGCAATCATTGCTGTAGGATTTACTTTGTTTTTACCAGCATATTTTGGTGCAGAACCGTGAACTGCTTCAAAAACAGCTATCTGGTCTCCTAAATTAGCACCTGGTGCAACTCCTAAACCTCCAATAAGACCAGCACATAAGTCGGAAATTATATCCCCATAAAGATTAGGTAAAACTAAAACATCATATTGATTTGGCTTCTGCACCAACTGCATAGCCATATTATCAACAAGTGCTTCTTCAAATTCAATTTTCCCATCATATTTTTTAGCAACCTCTCTAGCAACAGCTAAGAAAAGTCCGTCAGTAAACTTCATTATATTTGCTTTCGTTACCACTGTAACTTTATGTCTTTTATTCTCTAAAGCATAACGAAAAGCAAAATTCACAATCCTCTCAGTAGCAAATCTTGAAATAGGTTTTATAGAAATTCCCGAATCAGAACGAATTTTTTTCTTTGATAATTTGTTGATTTCTTTTATAAGACGCTCTGTATCAGGTTCGCCTTCTTTAAATTCAACACCGGCATAAAGATCTTCGCTATTTTCCCGCACAATAACCAAATCAATATTCTGATAGTGGCTGCGCACTCCAATATAAGATTTTGCAGGTCTCAGACACGCATAGAGATCTAATTCCTGACGAATAGCTACATTTACTGAACGGAAACCAGAACCGACAGGTGTGGTAATTGGTCCTTTTAAACAAACTTTATTCTTTCGAATTGATGCTAATGTTTCTTCGGGTAACAGAGAACCAAACTTATCCAAGGCAATTTGCCCTGCCAGAACTTCTTCCCAACAGATATCTACACCAGTAGCCTCAATACAACGACGCGCAGCTTCGACTACTTCTGGTCCTATTCCATCACCTGGGATAACTGATATTGTGTAAGTCATAAGTCATTAGAAAGTTAGAGTTTTATACTTCTTAAGATATTCAATTACTCCGCCTTCCTGTAGAAACTTTTGCATAAATTCAGGAAGTGGTTTTATAGAAAGTTTTTGTCTACTGGTCAAATTTACAATTAATCCTTTATCTAAATCGATTTCAAGTAAATCATTATTCTGTATAGAATCAGTATCTGTCTCGATAAGTAATAAACCGATATTGAAGGCATTTCTAAAAAAAATACGAGCAAAAGATTTTGCAATTACTGCCTGTATTCCTGCTGCTTTAATCACTAACGGCGCTTGCTCACGACTTGAACCCATTCCAAAATTATTACCTGCGACTAAAACTGTTTTACCAGGTTTTATCTTTTTAACAAAATCAGGGTCTATATCTTCCATAATATGTTTAGCTAATTCGTTAATATCTGTTATAGAGAATTTATATCGCCCTGAAATAATAAAATCAGTATTAATATTATCACCAATTTTGAGTGCTTCTGCTTTAATTATTTCCATTTTACCTTCTCACTTTAAAAAGTTAAAGCTGTCTGAATTCATCTGGATTTTTAACCTTTGCCATAGCAGCATCAAGAGTAATTAAGCCTTTGTTATAGAGCTCCTTTAAACATTTGTCCATTGTACGCATACCATATTGACTACCAGTCTGCATAAGTGTTGGAATTTGCTCAATTTCTTGTTCCCGAATGAGGTTGCGTATTCCAGGAGTCGCTACCATAATTTCTGTCCCCAAAACTCTACCTTGTCCTGAGGCATGAGGAATCAGTGTCTGGGAAATAACTCCTTGTAAGCAATCTGCCAATTGAAGCCTTACTTGTGCTTGTTGATAAGGAGGAAAAACATCAATGATACGCTCTATTGTTTGGGGAGCATCTGGAGTATGAAGTGTTGCAAATACAAGATGACCTGTTTCGGCAGCAGTCAAAGTGGTAGAAATTGTTTCAAGATCACGCATCTCTCCAACTACAATGATATTTGGGTCTTGACGCAAACAATGACGAAGTGCTTCTGCAAAAGAATGGGTATCCTGATATACCTCACGTTGCTTAATAACCGCTTTTTTATTTTTATGTATAAATTCAATGGGATCTTCAATTGTAATTATTAAACATTCACGTTCATTGTTTATAAGATCAATCATTGCCGCAAGGGTAGTTGTCTTACCTACTCCGGTAGGACCGGTCACTAGAACCAATCCATTAGGTTTTCTAGCAAGTTCAATTGCAATTGGTGGCAGACCTAGCTGTTCAATACTAGGTATCTCTTTGGGAATACGACGAAAAGCTGCTTCTACTGCGCCTTTCTGCAGATGGACATTTACACGAAAACGGTCTAGTTCAGGTAGTGCCAAAGAGAAGTCCAATTCTAAATCACGTTCAAACATTTCTTTCTGATTATCAGTTAGGACTCCATAAATCATTTTCTTTAACTGGTCGCGGCTTAAAGGAGCCAATTCTGTGCGATTAAGTCTTCCGTCTATTCGTAAAATCGGAGGTTCCAATTCAGTTAGATGTATATCAGATGCTCTTTTCTTTATACATAGTAGTAAAAGTTCTTGTATTTCCATTTATCCTCCTTATTTTTTTAAAGAAAATTTCGAGGATCAGTTATTTTCCCAGTGATGGCTGAGGCGGCAACTGTTGCTGGAGAAGCCAGATAAATAAAGGCATTGGGGTTGCCCATTCTACCTTTAAAATTTCTGTTTGCTGTTGAAATAACATTTTCGTTATCTGCGGGAATCCCATTATGAGTGCCAACACAAGGACCACAACCGGGAACAACTACACAGGCACCAGCCTTGATAAATATATCAATTAAACCTAAGGATAATGCTTCTTGAAAAATCTCTCTTGAGGCCGGCGCAATGATACAACGAACCCCAGAAGTAACCCGTCGATTTTTTAAAATTGAAGCTGCAACTTTTAGATCTGAAAGCCTTCCATTAGTGCAGGTGCCAATATAAGCCTGCTGAATTTTTATAGAGGAAAGTTTATTTACAGGTTCTACAGTATCCACATTGTGAGGGATGCTAATCTGAGGAACAAGTCTAGAAACATCAAAAACAAATTCTTTCTCATAAACAGCATCGGGATCAGCACAAACCGGACGTATTTTATTTTTGTTTACTTTTCTTTTTTTAAACCACAGCAATGTTTTTTCATCCACTGGCATAAAACAACATTTAGCACCCATCTCAACTACCATATTTGCAATAGTCATCCGACCATCAATATCCATAGAACTAATAACAGGACCATAAAATTCTATTGCCTTATAAGTCGCACCGTTGGCACCTAAGGATGCAATGATATGTAATATTACATCTTTCGCATATACTCCTTTTGGAAGTTTTCCTTTAATTGTAATTTTATAAGTTGCAGGAACCTTAAACCAGTTTTTACCTGTGGCTAAGGCCACCGCTAAATCCGTAGAGCCTACACCAGTTGAGAAAATACCTAATGCACCGTAAGTACAGGTATGCGAATCTGCCCCTAAAACAAGGTCTCCAGGTAGTATCTTACCTGACTCGGGGATTACCTGATGACATACACCACAACCCACATCAAACAGTTTCACTGCGTAGTTTTGGCTGAAATCACGCATCTTTTTATGTACCCGAGAAACTCCTTCATTTGGAGAAGGTGCGCTATGGTCTATAACCATACAGAATGAAGTTTTAAAAGAAGTCAGACCTAACTCTTTTACTCTATCTATAATAATTGAACTTGTACCATCTTGACCAAAGGTAAAATCAATATCACACAACGCAAAATCACCTGCAGAAACATCTTTGTGCGCATGAACACTTAATATTTTTTCAGCAATTGTTTTTCCCATACTTTTTAACCCTAGTTAATTAGTTAAAATTTCTCCAAATAGTTTTTAAGTCTGTCCATTGCTTTTTCTATTTGTTCTATAGAAGTAGCAAAACTTAATCGGATATAATTATCATTACCGAAACCTACTCCTGGGATAGCTGCTACCAAGTACTCATCAAGTAAACGGTTACAGAAAGTTAAAGAATCAAGCCCAGTTTTCTCTATATTGCAAAAAATATAGAAGGCTCCACTTGGAACAACACAAGCAATGTTTTTCATATCTTTGATACGTTTTAGGATATAATCACGACGTTTTTCAAACTCTTGACACATCTGTTTGGTAAAATTATCTGGCATAGTTAACGCTGTCAGAGCAGCTTTCTGGGCAATAGAAGTTGGGTTTGAGGTCATATGGTCCTGTAAATTTGCAATAGCTTGTGCAATCGGTGATGGGGCGCCAAGATATCCAATACGCCAACCAGTCATTGAGTAACTTTTTGACAAACCATTTACCGTTATAGTCAAACAGTAAATATCTTTTCCTAAAGAGGCGATTGAATAATGCTTTTGTTTATCAAAGATAATTTTTTCATATATCTCATCAGATATACAATAGATTTTCTTGTTTACACATATCTCAGCGATTTCTTCAAGTTCGTTTTTTGTATAAACACAACCTGTAGGATTAGATGGACTATTTAAAATAAGCACTTTAGAGTGGCTACTACAGTTTTTTTTAAGTAATTCTGGGGTTATCTTAAAATTATTGGTTGGTGAGGTCTTAATAAACTTTGGTATTCCTGAGCAAAGATAAACCATCTGGGGATAACTAACCCAGTAAGGACTAGGTATAAGCACCTCATCGTTAGGATTAACTAAAGCAAAAAGGGCGTTAAAGATACTATGTTTTGCACCACAAGATACAACAATTTGCGAAGGGTCATACTCAATAGTATTTTCTTTTTTAAACTTTTCGGCAATAACTTTTTTTAACTCAAAAATACCTGAACTCGGAGTATATTTAGTAAAACCTTTATTTATAGCCTCAATTGCGGCTTTTTTAATCGGTTCAGGAGTATCAAAGTCCGGTTCACCGGCGGCTAAAGAGATAACATCCTTTCCTTCAGCCAATAATTTCTTTGCTTTAGCAGCTATAGCCAGAGTTGAAGACGGCTGAATTTTTCTCAGACGCTCAGATAATAATGCATCTATTTTCATAATACTTACTCTCCGAAGAAAATATATTCTCAGAGAGAATCACGTTCTTTCTTAAAAATGTTTTTTATACCTTTTAAAAAGGTCCGTGAAGGTTTCTTAGGTTTCTCTTTAGGACTTTTTGGAGTTGGTTGTTCTTTTATAGGCTGTTCTTCTTTAATTGGTTGTTCTTCTGAAGGTTCCTTTTCTTTTTCTTCTGAAGGTTTATCTTTTATCTCAGATAGTTGTGTTTTCTTAAGTGTTTGTTCAGACAAAGCGGTTTCTTTAGTCTTAGTTTGTTTCTTGGGTGTTTCTTTTATCTCTGTTAATTCAAATATAACCATCTCAGCATTGTCACCCCTTCTTCTGCCTATGCGTACAAAACGTGTCATTCCGCTTGAACGGTTTTTAAAACGTTGACCAATATCTTCAAAAAGGAATTTTACTAACTTATGGTCCTGTAAAATCCTATAGGCACGACGTCTTGAAGCTAAATCGTTGCGTTTGGCTAAAGTAATTAATCGTTCTACTAAAGGTCTAGCTGCCTTTGCCCGTGCTAATGTTGTCTTAATTTTTTGGTAACGAAATAAGCTTTTTGCCAAACTAATTAACAAGGCCTTGCGTTTTGTTGCAGTTAAATTAAGTAAATACCTGTGTTTTGCGTGTCTCATACGCTAAATTCTATCCTTTCTTCAATTTCTTCATATCTACGTTCATTCCTAAAGACAACCCCATATTTGCCAACAATTGTTTTACTTCACTTAAAGACTTCTTTCCAAAATTTTTGAAACTCAACATCTCATCTTCGGTCTTACGAACCAGATCAGCGATAGTCCGAATATTCGCTTCACGAAGACAGTTAGAACTACGCACAGACAGTTCCAATTCGGAGATTGGGAGTCGTAGTTTTTCATATAGTGCAATCTCTTCTTGAGTCATTTCTGGTTCTTCTTCCACTTCTTCAGGTAACTGGCCAAAATTAACAAAAATGTCCAAATGTCTTTGAAGTATGTTTGCTGCATATAAAAGTGCATCCTTAGGCGACACTGCGCCATTGGTAAAAATTTCAAGAATAAGTTTATCGTAATCGGTTCTTTGTCCTACACGGGTGTTTTCTACAAGGTAATTTACTTTCTTGACAGGAGAAAAAATAGAATCTACAGGAATTACTCCTATCGGATGATCTTCTCTCCTATTTAATTCTTGGGGGACATATCCTCTACCTCGTGCAACTTCAAGTTCCATATGAAACTTAGTGTCACGCGAAAGAGTAGCAATATGTAATTCAGGATTAATAATTTCTATCGTTTCATCAACTTGAATATCCTTTGCCTTTACTTCTCCTTTAGTATTTTTATTAATCTCTACGGTTTTAGGCACTTTGGAATGCGACCTTAATACTAAGTTTTTAATATTGAAAATTATCTCTGGCACATCCTCAACCACACCTGGTATGGTAGAAAACTCATGGTCCACACCTGCAATCTTTATAGATGTAACAGCGCTTCCTTCAATAGAAGAGAGCAATACTCTTCTTAAAGCATTACCTAAAGTAATTCCGTAACCACGTTCAAACGGAGCGGCAAAAAATCTACCAAAGGTATCAGTATATGTTGATTCTTCGCACTCCAGTTTTTTAGGCAATTGAAAATCTCTCCATTTAACTCCCATTTTTCCTCCTCGACTCTTATATTACTTTGAGTAGAATTCTACAATTAACTGTTCCTCAATTGGTTGTTGTATATCTTCCTTCTCTGGTAACCGCAAGACAGTGGCCTTTAGTTCTTGGGGAGAAAATGATAACCACGAAGGCACAGAACGACCCTTCGTTATTTCTAAAATATCTTTAAATAACTGGCGTTTCTTTTCTTTTGTTTGAACTTGTATTATATCACCTTCAGATACCAAAAATGATGGAATATTCACACGTTTACCATTAACCGCAATGAAATTATGTCTTACAATCTGCCGAGCATGTGCTCTTGAGTGTGCTAAACCCATTCTAAACACAACATTGTCCAAACGCCTTTCTAATAACTGTAATAGAATTTTACCAGTTACACCTTTGGATTTAGAGGCTATGGCAAAATATCTTCTAAATTGACGCTCTAATATTCCATACATCCTCTTTACTTTTTGTTTTTCCCTTAATTGAAGTCCATAGTTGGAGAGTTTAGTTCTTGCCTTTAAAGCACCGTGCTGGCCCGGTGGAAATGCCCTTTTCCCAACTGGACATTTCTCACTGGAACATTTTAGACCTTTTAGAAATAATTTTTTCTGTTCCCTTCTACATAATCTACATACTGCATCAGTATATCTAGCCATATTATATCTTCTCCGTCCTTATACTCTTCTTTTCTTTTTTGGCCTACAACCATTGTGAGGAATAGGAGTAATATCCTTAATAGAAGTAACCGTCAAACCTCCTGCCTGTAAAGCACGAATAGCTGATTCCCTTCCTGGTCCTGGGCCTTTTACATAAACATCTACTTCTTTAAGTCCAATTTCTTTTGCTTTTCTAGCTGCTTCTGAAGCAGCAACTTGTGCAGCAAAAGGGGTGGATTTTTTAGAACCACTATAACCCACTGTTCCTGGTGTAGACCAAACTAGAGTATTACCCTGTTTGTCAGTGATTGTTATAATTGTATTATTGAACGTTGCCAGAATATGTGCTATTCCTTGGGTAATTCCCCTTAATTGTTTCTTCTTCGTTTTATCTGCCATATTCTCACCTTTTAGTTATAAACTATCTTACTTTTTTGCAGTTGATTCTTTTTTTACAATAACCATCGCATTACGACGAGGACCTTTTCGAGTTCGAGCATTTGTTCTGGTTCGTTGCCCTCTGACTGGAAGTCCTTTTTTATGTCGTAGGCCACGCCAGCAACCAATATCCATTAGCCGTTTAATATTCGCAGACACTTCTCGACGTAGGTCTCCTTCTACTTTATATTTACCAGCTTGAATTACGGCGGTAATTCGTGAAACTTCTTCTTCGGTCAAATCTTTAGCACGCTTGTCAGCACTGATATTGGCTTCCGCTAATATCTTGCTAGCAAGATATTTGCCGACGCCATATAAATAAGTTAACGCTATTGCTATTTTCTTATTCTTTGGTAAATCAACACCTAAAATCCTTGGCATTTTTTTCTCCTTACCTTATCAATTTAAATCTTATAATCTAGCCTTGCCGCTGTTTATGTTTAGGATTTGAACAAATTACACGAACTATCCCTTGCCGACGGATAATTTTACACTTATCACAGATTTTTCGTATTGATGATCTAACTTTCATTTTTAACCGTTTTTGTTTTTAGCGAATCCTGTAAGTGATCCTACCCCGACTTAAATCATAAGGTGATAGTTCTAATTTTACTCTATCACCCGGTAGTAAACGAATAAAATTCATTCGCATCTTTCCTGAGACATGTGCAAGTACGATATGGCCATTATCTAGTTCCACTCTAAACATCGCATTAGGCAATGTCTCTATAATTTTACCTTCTGTTTCTATAAGGTCTTCCTTAGGCATATCAATTTTAAAGACACGTAACTACTTCTGGTTTTTTTATTCCTACAATAACCGTATGTTCAAAGTGCGCAGATAAACTCCTATCCTTAGTTACTGCGGTCCATCCATCCGAAAGAATCTCACATTCCCAACTACCGTAATTTACCATTGGTTCTATAGCAAGCACCATCCCTGCTTCTAATACAGGTCCTGAGCAAGGTTTTCCGAAGTTAGGTATCTCCGGCTCTTCGTGAAGATTCTTTCCTATACCGTGTCCTACAAATTGCCTAACTACTGAAAATTTATGACTTTCTACAAACTGCTGTATAGTAGAAGAAATATCACCTACTCGATAACCCTGTCGGGCAAAGTATATTCCTTTCTCCAAGGCCTTTTGTGTAACCTTAATTAGTTTATTAGCCTGCGAACTAACTTTTCCCACACCGACAGTTATTGCCATATCCACATAGAAACCTTGGTAACGCAATCCCAAATCTAGACTTACAATATCACCTTCAACAAGCTTCCTGCTACTAGGGATACCGTGGACCACTTCTTCATTTATTGATGTACATATCGTAGCAGGATAACCACGATAATTTAAAAAAGCAGGTTCTGCTCCAGCTTCTTCAATTAACCGATACGCTAATTCGTCAATTTCCTTAGTAGTCTTTCCTGAACGAACGGAATTCTTAATAACTTGCTGCATTATACGGGCAAGAATTCTACCCGCTTTTCGAATAATGGCAAGTTCTTCATCAGAGCGCACGGCAATCATTCTTGCACTTAACGAAACTAACCATTGCTTCAAGAACTTCTTTTTGGGATCGGTCAGCTTGTATTTGTCTAAGAAGTCCTTGTTTAGTATAATAGTCAATGAGCGGTGCACTTTCCTGTTGATAAACCGCCAAGCGTTTCCTTATTGTTTCTTCATTATCATCTGTTCGTTGGTAAAGTTGCCCACCACAGAGGTCACAAATCCCTTTTCTTTTAGGCGGCATATTACTAATATGAAAATTGGCTCCGCAGTTTTTACATACTAGACGACCACTTAAACGTTGAATAATAACTTTCTCCGAGCAATCTAAATTAAATACAAAATCTATTCTCCAATTATAATTTTTCAACAAATCATCTAAAGCAATGGCCTGCTGAATAGTTCTGGGAAAACCGTCGAGAATAAAACCTTTTTTAACATCTGCTTGCATAAAGCGCTCTTTGAGCATTTGTATTACCAAATCGTCAGGAACCAAAAGCCCCTTATTCATATATTCCTGAGCTTTTAATCCTAATACTGTTTTCTCAGAAACATTAAACCGCAACAAGTCACCGGTAGCGATATGTGCTAGATCTAATTCAAAAGAGAGTTGTTTAGCCTGTGTACCTTTACCAGCACCAGGAGGGCCTAATAAAATAATTCTCATACTCTACGCCCCCGGATCTTTGCACCTTTAATAAAACCTTCGTAATGATGCATCACTAAATGCGATTCAATTTGCTTTATTGTATCCAACATTACACCAACAATAATTAAAATACCTGTTCCACCAAAAAATGAAGCCACTAACCAGGGAACATGCATCCAGGCCATAATGATATCTGGAAAAACTGCAATGCAAGCAATAAAAATTGCCCCTGCTAAGGTAATTCTATTCATAACATAGTATAGATATTCTGCTGTAGGAAGACCTGGTCGAATTCCTGGAATAAAGCCGCCGTATTTTTTCATATTTTCTGCTATATCCGTGGGATTAAACACAATTGCGTTATAAAAATAGCAGAA
>JAOAET010000037.1 GCA_026416665.1 Candidatus Omnitrophota bacterium
CGCCATGGGTAACCCTCATTGTAGTACCACACTTTTTGCATTTTACAAGTCCAGATAATAAACCAACCTTGGATTTTCCAAGCCTTGGAGCCAGGGATTTGTTTTTATCAAGTGTTCTTTGTACTGCTAACCAATCCTTTGATTCTATTACTCCTTCGTGCTTTGCAACTGAACAAATCCAGTTAGAGATATCCTTATAGTCTGTTTTTCCCTTTCTTTTGTTATAAAGATACAGTCCATGTATTCCATCAGGTTCACCTACACATGTAATTCCTTTACTTTCAAGATATTCAAATACCTCCTTTGTGGCCTTTACATATACAGGATTAGTTAATATGGTCTTTAACTTGCTCTTTACAAAGTCCTTATTCATTTTTGTTTTTATATTATTTTGCAAACAGTATTTTTCAACTTGACTAAGTGATTTAAGCTCAAGATATTTTCTGTAGAGAAGTTTAATTAGCTGTAATTCCTCTTCAATGGGTTCAAGTTTATACATCTTCCTTTCTTTAAGTTCGCTATCAAGATAAACTATAGGAGTGCTTTTAAATCCTGTAGGGGTTTGCCCTCCAAGCCACCTGCCACTTTTGGCAAGCTCAAGCATATTATCTCTAATTCTTTCTGCAATAGTTTCCCTCTCAAGCTGTGCAAATACGCTTGCAATATACATCATTGCTCTACCCATTGGAGTTGATGTGTCGAATTGTTCAGATACTGATATAAAATCTATTTCGTATTTTTCAAGTATGTTTATTAGGTTTGCAAAATCAGCTATGTTTCTACTAACTCTATCTAATCTATAACAGATAAGGATTTGGAACTTTCTTTTCTTTGCATCGTTTAAAAGCTTTTTAAATTCAGGTCTTTCAGCATTTTTACCTGAAAAGCCTTCGTCCTCATAGACTATATAATCGTATATTCCTATCTTTGAGAGATACTCTTTACACATATTAATTTGGTTTTCTGTTGATTCACCTTTACCTGTGTATTTGGATTTTCTGGAATATATTGCTGCTGTTTTCACAGTTGTTCCTCCGTCTTACTACAGGATTTAAGCAATTGGATTAAATATTCTATTTCATTGGGATTTGAGGATAATCTTGACTTGATAATTTCAAGAACAGCATCTGTATATAAATCATTTAATCTTTTGAGATTTGAATCTTTATTTATAACAGTTATTTGATTAGACATAACCCCCCACCAATTGGATTGCTAACAAAACCTTTTATAAACTATTTCAACTTCTTTGTCATGGTTTATATAAACCTTATATAGTATGTCAAATAATAGTATTCTAAAGTATTTATTTTGATTAGCTTTAGTATCTTTATGAGCTGATTGAAACCTATTAAACAAATTAAGTATTTTGATTTTAAGTGTTTCCTTATCTAAAATATTTTCGCTTAAATTAGATTCAACATAGTTTAACTTAGATAATATTTCTTGCTTGTGTAGCGTTAGGTATGTTTTAAGTTCGTATAGTGACTCTATAAAAATCTTCTGTTCATCATGTTGAGGTATATCATCTTGGGGTAGGTTTAGAGATAATTCTCTTATAGATTCATCACATTTTAATAAAGACAACTCAATATCATTTAACTGTTGTCTTAATTCTTCTTTTTCTCTAGATAAAAAACCTAAGTTTTCTCTTAAACTGTTTGTATAGACATTATAAAATTTATTAAATATAAGTTCATTCTTTATAAGATTATTAAAATCCTCAGCTATTTTGTTTAAAACAGAGCTCTCAATTAATTCTGCATCAATACAAAAGTCCCATTCTCCTTTTTTACTGGAGCAGTAATATACACGGGGTTTGTTCTTGCCATTGTTTTTGGCCTTAAGTTTTTCTTTACAGTCTTTACATACAAGAATATCTTTTAATAAAAATGGGGTAGAGATTGATTTTGGGTTTTCTTTTAATGTTTGTTTTATCTTTATTACTTCATGCCATTTCTCCTGCGGTATGATTGTGTTTTGGCTATTTAAATTAGACCTTATAGGGTTATCATATTTAACAGGATTTCTTGCACCACCTTTTTTATTCCAAACTATATAGCCTAAATAATCTTCGTTTGATAGAATGCTCTTAATTGTATTTACAGTCCATTTTCTATCTTGATTTTGTGGATATTTTTGCTTTATTTTATTAGCTATTTCTTTTGGACTAATTCCATGAATATAATATTCAAATATCTCCTTTACTATTTGTGCTTCGGCATAAGAAATTTCGAGTTTACTCTTTGTAAGACTACCATCTTGTATTTTTGAAAGTTTATAACCATAAGGTGGAGGCCCTCCAGCCCAAAGGTTGTTTTTAATCTTATACTCATTTGCAAGCTTTACTCTTGCACCTATAAGATTTGATTCAAGTTGAGCTATATTGTTTAGAAGGTTTTCAAAGAAGTCATTTATCTTTTGATTTTCAGAGTTTAAGTCTTCACCAGCTCTACAGTATATAACAGTTATATTTAGCTTTCTGAATATGTACTTAAGCATTAACGATTCATAAACATTTCTTGTTAATCTATCATGGCTATAGACAATCAACGTATCAAATTTGCCTAATCTAGCATCAAAAATTAATTGGTTAAGCCCATTTCTATAGAAGATATTATCACTATCTATATTTTCAGATTTTGGTTTCTTTGATGCTGATTCGGTATCGGTATATATGATTAATTCTCTGTTAGTTAAGTTTTTCTCTACAATCTTTTGCTTGATTAAATTAAGCTGGGTTTGCTTTGAAGTATTTGAATCTTGCTTTTCAGTCGATACCCTCAGATAAGCTGCTACTGCCTTTGAACTTAACTGAGTA
>JAOAET010000038.1 GCA_026416665.1 Candidatus Omnitrophota bacterium
AATAAAGGGGCCAAGCGTGGCCAGGATGAGCATTAACCAAATTGAGTGTTTCCAACCATATTTATAGTTTATAAGTAAAGGTATTCCTAAAACTAAAGTATAAACAACCAAAAAAATGCCTGCACGCGTTATGGCAACACGAATGTCCAAAAGTTGATAGCGGAGAATAATATAAGCTATTATAATCGCGAAAAAGAAAGCAGGAATGTATCCGAAGGGATAAATTTCTAACCCATAATTGGGGAGGAAGTCTACAGAAGCAAAATTAAAAACGAAGAAAGCGAGGAAAATATATTTAATCTGAATTCTCTTCAGAGCACTCCATTCTTTTTTCTTAAGTAAAAAAGAATAAAACAAAAGTACGAGAGCAAAGGAAACTAATCCTATAAAGAAAATTAAGAAAAGAGGATGCACTAAACCAGCTAAAGGATAATAACCCCAGAAATACTTAGTTACTCCTTTTATAAAGAATAAAGATTTCCATATCAAAATTATCCATAGAAAACCAATTAAATAACTCCCTATAACTAATGGTTTCATTTTCTCTAATTTTAAGAATTCAATGGTATAATGGAAGAAGACAACAGCAATAAAAACTATCCCGCAATAACCTATCTTAAACCATAATTGCGCTTCTTGCTCCAGCACAATCGTATAAGCAAAAGAGTAAGAAAAAAGCCAAATGGTACTTGCCAATCCCAAAAGAAAGAATATTCTATTAAAAATGCTTTTCCAATTTTTATAAAGAACAAAAGAGCTTAAGAATAGCAACAATGAAGCAGTGATAAACGGAGGAATAGAATAGGGGTTCATTTTTACCTTAAGTAAAATAACATCTTCTGCTCTCTACTTTCTACGAAGAAAACCTCGCCTTAAGCAATAATTCAATAATCTCTCAAAAAGATTTCGATCAAACTTCGAGAATTCAATACCATTTTTTGACAAAAACTGCCTTGTCTCTTTTGAATCTAAGATAGCGTTTCTATCAAGAAAAAGTAAATTGGATTTCAGAAGTTTCATCTGAGTCGGCGTAGCTTTGGTTTTAAGATAGTCTACAAACGGAATCAAGCGAGGTTTTTTACTTCCCACAAACTCGCAAGTATAATTCATAATTTCTTGAGGAGAAAGTGGTTGGTCGCTAAAAGGATGATAATTAATATTGCTTTTTGATGTTTTAGAAGAAATACAATAGATCCCTTTACTAAGCTCGTCAACACAAACCACGTAAAGATAGAAATTCTCTTTAGTCGGATAAAAATCAAACATTTCTAGATTCCAAAGTCGTACTGCTTGGTACAAAGCTCGATCAAAAGTTAAAACCTTTCCAGTCTGAGTTTCGCCTATAATTATTGGGGGTCGGAATACGTCTATCCACAACCCTTTTTTTCTAAATTCTTCAACCAGCTTTTCTGCTTCAAATTTACTCTGTTCGTATGAGCTATTGAATTTCTGCCCGACGTCTAAATTGGTCTCCTTAAAATAACCTTTGTAATCGCCACAAATATAGATTGTGCTGATATGATTTATCTTTCTTAATTTCTTTAGTTCACAAGCAAAATTAAACAATCTACTAGTCCCGTCTACATTTACTTTTCTAATCCGATCTAATGGCCAACTAAAGTCAGTTATGGCTGCAGTATGAAATATTTCTTCAACTTCGTCAGTTAACAGTTTTGTCCTCTTTGCATCAAAACCTAGATTTTCGTCAGTGATATCTCCTTCTAATACAAATAGATTTTTCTTATATCTCAGGCAAACTGCCGCATCCCAAAAATTAAGCACCTCAATCACTCGTTCTTCAGCGCTTTTTTCTTGCTTGCTTCGCGCCAGGACAAATACCCTGTGCCCATGCTCAAGCAGGATTTTTAATAAATACGAACCAACCAACCCTGTGCCCCCTGTCAGAAATACCGTGGGCTTATGCTCCTTCATCGCCACATCCTCTATTTCATCTGTTTCTCTAACAGCTCATACACATCCTTAAGACACCTTACTTTGGGTATTTCTTCTT
>JAOAET010000045.1 GCA_026416665.1 Candidatus Omnitrophota bacterium
TATGCAGAAAAAGGGTTGACTATGGGCAATCTTCTAAGAGTAAAACTAATTCGAGCAATTCTTAATAGATGCGGTTTTAGCTTAGCTGATTCTGAACCAAAATGGTTAATCAAAGCATATTATTATCCTCAGGCTACAGATGAAATAACTATAACGAATTGTAAAAACAATATAGAGAGTATGTTACGTAATGTTATTCGTCTGCTTATGTCAGTTGATGACCTTGATATGATGGTGCCATATGTGGAATTAAAAGCTATGAAAATAGATGAACAGGATGCTGTAGATAGAACAGTAGAACAAGGAGTTAAGGCATTTTTTAGTTCTGAAGATATAGAGCTTGCTCGCTATACGGCAAAAACCTTTAAAGAAAATTATGACAGGTTAATAGAAGACTTTGACGGTGGTAAAGAAGAGCAAGGCAAACAAATTAATAAAGACAAAACAGGTTGCATAAAAATAGTCTATTATATTAGTGAACTTAAACAAAAACCTGACCAGCCAAAGCGGATTTTAGAAAATTATTGTATGTTATATCAAAATCAAGGGTTAACATTTAAGACAGAGTACATTGGCAAAATTCCAGTAAAGAAGCTACGTCCTACGCAACCGTGGTTAACACGCGGTTTAGAAGAATTGACCTGGCGTATTGTCCAGGTATGTCAAGGAAATGCTTGCGAGGTTTTAATCTGTGAAGACATTGACCATCAAGGAAAGAGAACCTATTATGTTCTTGACAGCCATCATCGCGTTGTTACTGCTATACTCTTAAAAGAAAAGAATATTGATGCTATTGTTGTTAGACCGAGTAAGCAAGGGTTATTATCTTTTAGTGGTAAGAAACCTTTAAGTTGGAAAGATATACAAATTGTAAGTTTCGGTAAAGAGAAATCAATACTTCCCAACCGCTATCCCTTAAGTAAAGTAAGACTTAACGAGGTTTCCTTTATTAAAGGGGATATAAAGATAACTTTTTGTATTAAAACTAGCAATGATGGTGGATATATTTCTTGTAAAGAGGGTCCCGCTACTTTATATTTTGAAAATTTAGAAATTGTTAAAAAGCAATTAAAAAATATTAATCCAACTAATCTAAGATATGCGCAAAATCGGCTTTTGAAATTAGATAATAGCTATCGTGGTAGAAACAGTCGTAATCAAAACAATGCTTCCGAAAGAGTAAAATGTATATTAGAACAATTACCTAGACAGGCACTCACTGGCCGCAAAGCCATAATTATTGGACCGGGCAATAATCTCTGTGAAGCTAAACAAATTATTCGAATGATGCCCAATATAAGGTATTTACATTTAATTGAACCTTGGCCACAAAATATAAATGAGATATGTCAGAAGCTTTATAAACACAAGGAAGATTATTTAGGAAAAAATATAGAAATTCATTATTTGTCAGCGGCAGACCTTTTAGAGCTGTTCCCTGAAGACAGTGTCTGTTTTGTCTACGCATCTTGTAGTATTGGCACAGAGTTACTGGGTAAGAAAACAATTCATGTTTGGCAGCAGATAGAGAAGGTGCTTAAACCCAGAGGGTTTGCTGCGATTCTCAATATTTATTTAGACCACAGCTGGCAACAACGTAAAGAGAAATATGCTGAACTTAACTTAGATTATAAGTTTACTAAGATATATAGTGCACCTTTAGAGCAATACCGACACTTAAGTGGTTATAATCACTTGGGAGTAAATCAACATTATAAGCAAGGAGAATGTATCTTTGTTGAATATCGCTACCCTGTTGGAACAAATAGTAAGGTTAAACGTTACAGCGGTGAAGTTTTACATTGGTGGCAGAAAGATGGTGGTAAAGAAGAAGCAGTGTATATTGCTGAAAAAATTTTACCGATGCAAAAAGTGCTTGCACTTCAAAAACAAGGAATGGTCTTATCTCGCAGAAAGGTCTATGAACTAATAAATTATTTTGGTGTTAGCATGGATGAAGCAGAGAAGATAATTCGTAATCGAAATGCTACTGTTGAAGGAAAAGAAATTGAGCTTAAAAATTCCGATGATTTATCTTTAGTCATTGCCGCCTATTGGTCACGCAGATTAATGGCTATAGCTGCACAGGTTGGTGACCCGCTTAAAAAAGAATATACAGATATCCTTATAAACATTGTTCAGATGGCAACTGTTGATTATAAGAGTGTTAAACCAAAAGAGTTAATCGATTTTATATATATCTTTGAAGATATATTATCACAGAAACAGAAAGAGACAATAAACTATGCGGTTGTTACCTTAGCAAATAAGATCACAATTGAAGATGCAGTTCTTGAAGTAAAGGAAAATAAACCATTTGTTTATCTTGTTGTTAAAAAAGCAAAGAAGGCAATAAAAAAGAAGTGGTATAGAAAAACAAGCGCTATGCTTAAAAAAGAGGGTATTGGATTTAAGCTTTTGAGTGAAAAAGAAGCAAAGAAGTCATTAAATAGAGAAAATTGTCTGCCAGTTGGTTATGCAATTCATGCTGAGGATGCAAATTATCTTATTGATGGTGTTTTACGTGACGAAAAAGGTAAATATCGTTATGTCAACTTTAATCTACTTGTTGGTCTTATTAGTGATTCACCATTGACGAAGGAAACCAAGATTACCTTATATAAGCAATTGCTAAGTAAAGTCAGAGGTAGTGCTAAGGAATTTTATAATCGTATAGAATACAAAAGAACTCAGCTTACCCTAAAGCATAAATTAAGTCAACTAGATAAAAAGAAATCGTCAAAAGAATACACAAAAGAAGATGCTATAAAAAAAGAAATTCTAAAAAAAGATTCACTAAAAGAAATAAAAGCTTTATCCCAAGAAGAAAAAGAACAAAAAACAGCTAAGTCAGTTAAAACACCAGAAACTAAGAAGCAAAAAGTTAAGGAAAAAATTTCTTCCTCAGAGAAGAAACCGTATTATAAAAAGAAAATTCCTCATGTAAAAAAGAATACTGCAAAGCAAAAAGCCGTTTATACCAGAAAACAGGAAACTTCTGCTGAGCAAGAAAAAACTGCGGGTTTAAAACCTTCTGATACTGATAGACAACCGCTCTCAGAGAAGCCTATTTCAGAAAAAAGTGTAATTGAACTGTTGAAGCAAAAGGGTAGTAAAAAAGATAGAAAGGTAAATATTCTAGAGCTTCAAAGAGAGTTAATAACACAACCAGAAGACAAGCAAGAGAAGGAAAAAACAGAAGAATTAGAAGAGCAAGCTGCAGATTTAAGTAGAGCGGCTTTTAATTATTTTGAAGAAGAGAAATTTGAAACTGCTGCAAAAATTAATATAAAAAGCGCAGAACTTTATAGAGTTATAAACGAATATAAAAAAGCAGCCGACAACTACAAGTTTGCAGCTTTTAATTTCTACAAGGGCAAAAAGATACAAAAAGCTATTGAGGCTGGCTTAATTTCAGAAAAATTATATGCCAAAATAACAGGGGTTCAAAACCAAGAACTTATTTCATTATATAAGCTTATAAGTATCTGTTACGGCATTTTAAATAAAGAAAATAAACAACTTTGTTATTTTGAGAAACTTGCATATTTATATGAGAAAGAAGAAGAATGGAAAAAAGCAACAAAAGAATGGGCGATTCTTGCCTACCATTATTCAAAACGTAAGGAATATGACAAACAAGAAAAAGCACAAGTTCGTTCTGCACAATTAAGTGAAAAAGTAGCAGAGATTGAAAATGGTAAACAGAAGAGACTGAATTATCTTAAGCAAGCAGCAGCACGTTGGAAACTATCTGCTAATGCCGCCCGTAAACAAGGACGAACGAAGCAGGAACAGGAAAGAGAATATAACAGACGTTCGGCAGAGTTAAACTGGAAGTATGCAGATAAAAAAGTAGCAATAAATATTTGGCGTAAATTAGCTGGTGAGCTCTATCAAGAAGCAAAAGAGACCAAAGACGATTCAGAAAAGATAAAACTTTTTGAGGATTCAGCAGGACTATTTGTCAGAGCAGCAAAGGCCTATAAAGATAAGACCATAAAAGAATGGAAAGAACCTTTACAACCATTAGAAAAAGAGTTTCAGTGTTGGTCATTAGCTGCTACATCTTATTTTAAGGCTAACAAGAAAATTGAAGCGGCAAAGTTAAGAGTAAAATCTGCTAATATCGCATTAAAGATAGCTAATTTGAGAGAAAAAGAAGGCAAGACAAAACAGGCAAGGAAAAGACTAAAGGAAGCTGAAGGTATATATTTTAGAGTAGGAAGAGATTTTGTGAGGTTAGGGAAATGGAAATCGGCTGCAGAGGCTTTTTCTGCGTCTTCAGAAATTCTGGTAAGACTGAATAAATTCAAGAAAGCGTTAGGTAGTCTTGAACGTGCAAGACAGTGTTTACTGAAAAATAAACAATACGCTAAAATTCCTGAAATTGAAGCACGTAAGCAAAATATTAAATTGTTAGAAAGACAGAAAAAAAGATACCTAAAAGATGGTGGTTTTTCTAAAAATGAAAAAGAAAAAATGAAAGAAATTGCTTTCCAAATAATGCGTGGTAAGAACTGGAGTCTAAGTACTTTAAATAATAAATTACCTTTACATAAAACCCATATTATAAGATTCTTAAAGAGAGATGAAAAGCTTTGGAAGTTATTTTTAAAGCGCATTAAAGAAGAATGGCTAGCTACTTCAGGTAATTTAAAAAAGATAGCGGAACAACTGAAGACCACTGAACTTACCGTGCATAAGATAATCAAAAATGACCCAGAAATGATACGTTGGGTTAGTCAGCAAGAGAAGAAAATACTAGAAAAAATAAGAAGATATTTAAAGGAAAAAATAGATTTAGAAACCATCTGTGAAAAAACTGGTATCAACAAACACGTTTTATTTAGCAAGATTCGTAGTGATCCAGAAAGTAAAAAAATTCTTAGAGAAATTATTTTAGAATGCTCCAAAGAATATCCCAAAGTATCCAAAAAAGAAATTTGTAAGCGTATAGGAATCAGTAAACGGCAATTAGATATTCTTGTGAAAGAATTGTTTGGTGAAGAGGAAAATATATTCCAACGATCCTTGCTAAAGATAAAAAATGAAATACATAGATATACGAAAGAAATTAATTTTTCTATAGATGAGAATAGAATAGATTACTTAATAAAAAGAGCTCCTTTCGGGTATAAACGTATCATAAAGCAGGCTCAAGAGATACAACGATATGTATTTAAAGAATTCGGGTTGTGGCCCCAAGATTATTTGGCATTAAACATAGTCTTACGAAAACTTAAATGGCAAGAAGAAAATAAAAGCTGGATTTTCAGAAAGGTTCTAAAGTCCTCAACAGAGGTATGTGACCACCAAAAATTTGTTACTGCATTTTTTGAATTTACTGAAAGTTCTCTAGATGAAAAGTCAAGACAGGAAATTTATCAAAAATATTTAGCAAATAAAAAAGTTAATAATAATTTAAGAGATTGCTTATTTGCCTTAAGATTAGCAATAGCAGAGCATTTTATAAAAGAAAAAGTGTTGAACATTAAAGAGATAAGCAGAGAATTAAATCTCTCTATTAATAAAAGTAGATACTTTTTATTTTTTAGACATAGATGCGCAACTATCTTAAGTAAAAACATTATAAATGTAGCATTTAAATGCAAATGGCAGAGGGATTGTTATCCGAAGGAATTTGGGATGGGTTATAAAAATGCAGAATTTTTTATAAAGTTAGCTTTAATACATATATTAAGAAAAGTAAATTTAGAAGCGACAGAAGATTTAAAATCACAACACTATAATTTGCCTGGACAGAAGATAAAAAAGAAAAAAGAGCCGACACTAATTGGACTCAGGAATAAACTTTTAAAGGAATTATGGAAGAAGAATCCTGAGAATTACTATAGAATAGGGTTAAAACTTGGCACGCATAACAAAGCTATAAAACGATTATTTGATAGCGAACAAGAGCTTTTACAGTGGAGGAATAGACAATTAAGAGAACTTAAAGAAAAAATAAGATCAATGCTAGCTGACGAAAAAATAACTATACCTGAAATTAGTAGAAGTTTTAATATAGACATTACTAAACTATATCAGATAATTAACAGTGACGTAAGTCTTAAGCATATATTACAAAAAAGATTGAAAAAGCTGTGGCTTACCTATCCTGAGAATTTTCATCAAATTGGGAAAAAAATTGGACTTGATTCAAAGAGAACAAAGCAATTATTTACTGAAGATAAAGAATTAGCTAAGTGGAGAAGAAAAAAGCAGCAGATACTTTCTGATGAAATAGCAAAAATGCTTTCTAAAAAAGAGGCAGATTTCGAACAAATACGAAAAGTTTCTAAACTAGATAGCCGTAAACTTATTGAATTTATAAGTGATGACAGAAAACTAAGGAGTATTTTCAAGAAATTAATTATAAATAAGTCAAAGAAAAATAAGACATTTGTTAATATAGCAAGAGAATTGCGTATCGGTGAACATACTCTTAGAAAATTTATAAATAAATGGTTTACGCAAGAAGAACGTAAACTTGTTCCAGTCAGGGACGGGAAGGCAAAAGTTGGTGACCTTTCTAAAGATAAACTGAATAAAGTTCGCTTGTATAGTCAGAAGAGAGGTTTAAAACTTTCAATTTCTTTAATGAATTATTTGGTAAAGAGGTACCCTAATAAATACAAAGAAGTTATTGACTCAGCAATCATTGCACAGAGATATATTCGTAAAACTTTCGGTATATTTATAGAAGACAAACGTGTTGTATGGAAAATATTGGGTGCACCTGCAGAATGGCGTAATAAAAATATAAAGTGGCAGTTTAAATACTTTGTAGGAATAAACGATCAAGTGTTAGAGATTACTCCATATTTGTCAAAGATGTTATCCTGTAGTGATAAAGAAATTTATCAAATAAAAACGTCTATTAAAGAAAAAAAGAAAGTTACCATCTTAGATATTTATCAGATGATACGGCCATCAATCTATATTAAAGAAACAAAGCTTTGTGAGGAAGAAAAGGTGATTCTTGCACTTAAAAGAGCTTGGGACTTCCTATCACAATCCGAGAAAAAAATAAACATAGGAAAGCTTGTCAGAGAACATAAAGAAGATATATTTGGGAATAGTCGTATAAGAGCACAAATAAAAATCGAAGTAATTGCAAGACTAGAAAAACTTAAAAAGGGAAAAAGTTCTGTTTTTGGAAAAATAGGTAATATTGAAAGAGAAAAGTTGATAGTTAATTATCTTAAAAAATTATGGAAACAGTATCCGGAGAATTACTCACAGATAGGTTATGAAGTCTTAGTTAATGGCAGAAAAATAAAAGAATTATTCAAAACAAATAAAGAATTAATTAAGTGGCGTAAGTTACAACGAAAAAGATTAGCAAAATCTGTAATATCTCTGCTTACTAAAGAAAAACTAGATGTTAAGCAGATATGTACAAAATTGGGAATTGGGACAAAAACTTTTTGGAAGATTATTGAAGAACAGGATAATGTTCGTGAAGCTTTTAAACAGAGAATAATTGAAGATTACAAACAAATAGGCTCTAAAAAAGCAGTAACTGATTTGTTGCGAATTAGTAATAATTCTTTAAATAATTTTATAAAAAAATGGTTTACTGAAAAAGAATTGGAATATTTTGCTATAAGAAACAAAAAACCACAAACTAAAAAGTTGGTTAAAAGAAAAGGTAGAAGTAAGGAAACACAAAATATAAGAACCAAAGACAAACAAGAAAAGAAAGAAAGATTACCAAATCATATTTTAAGAGAAGTTATTCCTGCTACAGAAAGAGCCTGGCAGCTTATACAAAAGGAGTATCCAGAAATTTATCAAGATATTAGTTCAGATAACTTTATTCGTAATCGTATAAGAGAAATATTTGGAAAAGAACAAGTAGAAGTAGATCTATTATTGGAAGTAATATCAAGATTAGATAGACTAAAGAATGGTGATGTAACAGCCCTCAGTTTAGAGCCTAAAAATAAACAACAAGCTAAACACAGTTTTAAAGCAACAGAAGTAAAAGAAAATAAAATAAGAAAAGGAGAAATCCAAACTCACGATACTGAAAATAGAAGAAAAGGAAAAACTTATCTAGATAGAAATAAAAGACAAAAAAGTAAAAGCAAAACAACATCAAAAATAATAAAGACAAGAGGTAATAACAATTCCTTCAAAGGAACCAAAGAAAAGCCGAATAATTTAGTTACTTTTAAAAAAGACAGAGATAAGAAAACAAAATTTTTAAATAATTTTGATATTGAAACTTTGGCAAGGGCTATTGAAAGTAGCAACATAAATTTTGTCAATAGAATGCCAAGTTTACAAATTGCCTACTGGTTAAAAAAGAGATTAGGTGAAAGTGGACGTAATTATATTAAGGATAGAAAGTTAAAAAAGTCAGAAAGAAGAATCCTTTATCAACTTGAAGAAGAAGGTTTGATTATTCGTAGATGGCAGAGGAATCCACCCGATTTATTTAAAATAGAGCTAAATGCTGATAAAATTTCTGATTTAGCGGTTCAAAAAGAGAATTTAAAAAAGACGCCAAACGAAAAATCAGTAGAGCAAAAAAAAGAAGAAAATTTAAAATCTTGTCGGCAGGAAGATTTAACAGATTTGTATAATAAAGTTTTTGAAGAAATTAAAGAAAAAATAAAGAAAAATCCTGAGCCATCAAAGGACGGAGGCAGGCGGATTACTGTTATATTTAATAGAGGAGGTGGAAAAAGTATCAATACCCCACCCAATACCATTGCTGCAATAAGATGGGCAATCAGGCGTGGTGCAGAGGCGGTAATGTTTGATGTTCGCCGGGTTTATGATAAAAACAACCAGCCTCATTTTGTAGTTTTTGGAAATTACGATTATAAGACTATTAAAGGTCTATTTAAGGATAAAAAGTTCTGTATACAGTTAGAGTATAACAAAGAAAAATACAACTTTACTTCCTTAAATGAAATTCTTAAGTTAATCTTACAAATTCCTTTTTATAAAGAAATCTCATTTAAGGTTATAAGCAATAACCAACAGATAGAAAGGCGTTTAAAGCGTTTGCTTGTTGCAATGCAACAAGGAGAGCTTCCCTTTGAAGAATTTCAACATATTAGAATAAACTCCGCGGTTTTTGGCAAACAATTTGTTCCTAGTTTAGATAAGGTTATTAATTTTGTAAAAGAACATTCTCCTTTAATGCAGGTATTCCTTTACATTCATAATGTCGGAGTAGATGATGTTGATTTAGTATACGATACTTTAAAAGAAAAAGCTCTGTTTAGACCTATAACGATTATTTCAAACAACGTAATGTTTTTAAGATGCCTAAAAGCTAAAGATCGTGATAGGTTATTAAAAGTTGCTTATTTAGGTAAGCAAAAAAGTTTTGTTTTAAAGATATTATTACAAAATACCCCAGCGTGGTTAGATATGATTTTTGTAAGAGAAAAAGACCTAAGCGAAAATACTCAAACAAAAATGTTACTCAATAATCTCAATATCAAAGTAGCTTTAATCTGGGAAGGAAAACGGTTTGACCAATTGGCCAGCACTATTGATAATATGAAAGTTGATTATCTGGTTACTGATATGCCAGAAAATTTATATGCAAAAGATAAATTCAATAAGCTTTTTGATCAGCGCAGATTTCTAAGTAAAGATTTTTTAAAACTTCTGGACAAAGCAGAAAAGTCTATGGCAGATACCTCTATAGGAAAAGTCAGCACCGAAGAATTGAGCTGGGCATTAAATAAAGTTATCCATCTTATTAACCGTGTAGATAAACGATTCCTTGACCCATTTTTATACCGTGTTTCCTTACTCAATGACAATAAATATATAGATTGGCAAGAATTTATAGAGTCTACCAAAGAAGTGGCTATTGATAAAACTAAAATATATTCGCAAGTTTCACACTTACTTGCATACGTTATCGCGCAAAAAAGAAAACTAAATTTATTGGAGAATACAAAGCAAAAATTAAAAAATATTTTAAACTATAATTTGTATTCTGTAAGAGATACTAAAAGAGATACCAAGAAAATAAAAAGTGAAACTAAACAATTACAGCAAAAAGACTCTGTTGAAAAGGAAGAACGAAGACACCTAAAAGAGATCTGTATAAAATTAAGTAAAGAGAATAGAAAGTTTCTAGGTATTCCTAAATCAAAAGAATTAAAAAAGGTAAAGATCGCGGTAGATGAGTTTTTATTTACTGCTTCAGGTAATTACAAATCTCAAAAAGAAATTCGCAAAGAAATTCAAAAAGCAGAGGAACTATTATTAGAATTACATCAAGCGCTGGAAATTGAACAGGCAATAAGGAAAAAACTAATTGAAAAAAAGATATTAAATGAAAAATTCAGACTAAAGAAGCTTATTTCTAATTCTACAAGACTCATAAACAAAAAAATATCACAACTGCCCAGGGAAAAAAGAAAAATTTATAGAAGAAAATTTGAAACGCTTTGTGGAAATTATAGAAAAGAAAAGTTATCCATTAAGCATCTTGAGGAATTATACCAGCTAATTAGTGAGTTTTTAGGGCTACTTGAGGCAGAAATTAAAAATTCTAGTAGATATCTGAACCATAGGGTTTACCGCAAAGATATAGCAAGTTCTACTATAATCAGTAATAAGAAAAACAGAGAATTCCGAAAAATACCTTTGCTTCCCTCTAATTTTGATATTGTCTCAAAAGAAGATGATGTGCTTGCTTATTTTAGAAAAAAACCAAACAGTGATGAGATTATTAAGGAATTTATTTTACTAAATAAAGGCAGAAACAGGCAACAGATACTTAAAAAATACCAGATTCTGAGAAAATTTGGTACTCAGAATGGTTCTTACTGGACTTCTTTGAGAAATCTAAAAATGCATCTTAAAAAACGCAGAAAAGAAAATAATTTAATCTCCCAAATAAGCATTGGCGAGTATGCGTGGTTGTCTTCTCAAGTAGTTAAGAAGTTTGATATACGATTTTCACAAAAAGATAAAGATAAGTGGAGTTTAAATTATTATGATGGAGAAAGCGGTTTTGTTACGGTAGTGGGCAGTGAGGGTATCATAACATGTTATCAAGCAACTGCTAAATGGCCTTTAAAGAATTTCGGGAAAATAAAAGTAATTGATAATTTAAATGACTATGTTGAATATACATATTCTGATACTGCCCAGTTAAATACACTGCGTTTTAATGCAAGAGGAATAATCAATTTTATTATAGAGAATGGGAGATTGTATAGGCAGGATATAATGGCTTTAAAAGAAATTCATAACCAGAATAGTAGTATTATTAATGAAATTTTTTCTACTTTACCTTTAAATAGTAAACGAATTATCTTGTCAAAACTTTCTCGTTGGAAAGCTACTGGGCTTTTAACAAAGGAGACTAAAGACGGTGGGTTGAAAGAAGATAATCTTTTACTACAAGTATTAGGGATAAAGGATGCTTGCCAAAAGGATTCATTTAATATTGAACGGCTTACCATAAGGTCTTTATTTTGTGATATATGCAATGGTAGATTTGCTTATCCTCAACAATATGCATTAGGTGAACAATTTCTTGTTGGTAGACATAAATTAATTTGTGATGAGTTTGATAGATTGCCTTATAAAGAGAAAAAGGTAATCGCAAACACTTTGGTAAATGCAGGGATGGCTTATTTAATCAAAAGACCAAAAACAAAATCGATGAGAATACTTCTTGCGATTATGCGTTATGCAGGGATTGCGGAGTTTGACCAAGCATCATTAGAAATCTTAAGAAATTTTTATATTAATTTTAGCGTTTCAGAAATGGCACGTTGTTTCAATGTTTGTTCAAGTACAGTGTATTCTATTTTTAGCCAAGTTTTAGCAGAACGCGATATCTACAAGGTTTTTCTGTATAGGCTTTATAGTTATGAAGATAAACTACCCGCTCGTCTAGGGGATATATTAAATGATACAAAAGAGAGGCGAACTAACAGACTTAATTCTGAGATATTCGCAGGTATGGGTATTATTATATTAGACGACAAAAAGGTAGTGGAAATTAATAAAAAGTTAATTAAAGAACTTTACCCAGATATTGATAGTTGGTCTAAGTTAACGCCTAAAGAGAATATTATAAATTCATCGAAGAGACACAAAGTTATTCGTGATGAAATGATTAAATTGGTTGTTCGATATGCATTAATTCTAGATATAAATTTCGTTAATAAGGCAGCTATCAACCAATTAGTTATTCAGGTAGCTCAGAATATTTCTGAATTAGAACACAGAACAGGGATAAAACCACTTCGTCCACAAGATGTAAAGAAGGCTAAGCTAAAATTAATTAAATGGAACCAGCAAGGTAAACTTAATTATAAGTTGAGAAATTGTCTGACCAGTTTAAATAACAAAAATTGTAAAGATGGAGGCAAGACTTTATTAGACATAAGACATTGGTTTTCAACTACCAGGCGTTTTGTAATTTTTGTTGCGATTTCTTTTGTCGCATATACGATTTTAGCTGTCTTTTTGCTTTATCCAGCCTTGCCTGTTCCAAATGGGGTAGCAGTAAGCGAATATATAAATAAAGGTATCTTTCTTAAAGATTATCTGCGCAATTTATTATTTACAATGATTGCTTTTATCTGGGGAAATCTTATCAGCCAAATTTACGAGATAGGTATATTACGTGAGCACGATAGATTAGATTTGGGAAGAACTACCCGGACCGCTCTTTGGACAGTGGCAAGCACCTTTATCTGGTCAGTAGGATGGTATGGAGTTATGTTGCCATTGTGTAGCGAGAAAATCCATAATTTGTATCCTGATATTCCGCTTTGGCTGGTTAAGGCATTTCTTGACCAAGGCCCTTGGACTGTTTTTGCATTAGCTTTAAGCTTTTTTGTAGGAAGATGGTTTATTGAACGTCATAGCGCAAGAGAGGCTTTCTTTGCATTATTGGTTGATTCAGAGTATTTAAAGAAATGCTTCTGGAACATAGAAGTTCCTAAACGCTGGAGACTATATTTAAAATTTCCTAAGTTAATTGTTTATTTAAACTGGGCCTTTTGGTTGCCAACAGTAACAATTATCTTTGTTATTATGCCCGACTTTATTTATCTTGCTACACAACCAATGGTGATTCTTTGGGCAGCGGTTTTATGTTTCTCATTCCATGAAGATAGAGTTCCTAATCTTTGGAAAATGTATACAAAGCCATTTAAATATTTGCTCAAAGACAAAATGGACGGTGGAAATATTGAGCTTTTCACACCTTTAAAAAATCACGGCAGTTTGTATAAAATAACAAAAGAATTTCTTATTAGTAGACATAAAGGACCTTTAGTAATTCTAAATGCAGATGCTCATGAGGATAAATCGTTAAATGAATATACCAGTTTAGAAGACGAGATTGCTTTGTGTGACGGAATAACATTTATTGGTGTGAATAAGGATAAATATTTAGATAATTGTTGGGCAGCACTTCTTAAGATGCTACAAGTTCCTGTAGTGCATATGCCTTCTTATATGACCACAGGTTTAAGCAGAAGTGGTTTTGTCCTTAAGCAGATAAGGTCCAAGCAGAATTGGGATAATCCTTTTACCAGAGAGAAAATTCTTAAGACAATCAATTCTTTTAATAAAAAACCAGAAGTGTGGTTAACTTTTGATTTTGATTTCTTTTCCCTATATGGTTGTCAATTAAAATTTAATGAAAAAGAAGTTACTTGGGAAGTTGCTCCCAACCCTCAGCCACCAGTTTATGAAATGGACAGAAAGCAAGTAAATATAGAACTTGTCAGAATGCTTAGTTTCTTTGATAAACACGATATTGAAATTACCCGTATAATTCCCTGTGAATCGCGTTCTTATCTTGCAAGTGCCCAGCCACTAAGGAATATCCAAAATAACTTGCTTTTTATGGTACCTGGTAGGAAAAAAGAAGTTGATGCTTATTGTTCCATGGTGCTTGCAGAAATAAAGAAGGTTTTCGGGAAAGAAGCTGAAGTTATTGACTACAACGGCTCTTCTGATGGAGGGCAAGATGAATTCTTCAAATTATATTTAAAATTACGGCGCTTAGCAGAATATGGTTGTATACCAGTAAAAAATCAGGAAATAATGAAGGTTATTTATTCTCCGGGAGTAGGACGGGTAGCTCAAAGATTAGCAAATAATCCTAAAGACCTGAAAAGATTTACTAAGTACGAAGAACCAAATTATGAAAGTTCTAAACAGCAAAATAAGGTCCTTATTGTTTCTGATGGTTCTGCGGTTTTAGGTTTTGGAAATATAGGAATAGCAGGGATGATGCCAGTTGCTCAAGGTAAAAAGAGTCTTTTAAAATGGTTTGCTAACGTAAATTCAGAGATTGTTCTTGTGCCCGATACCACCAAGTTGTGGCAAACACACAATAGAATAGCAGAAAAATTAGAAAGTGGTTTAAATGGTGATAACAGCGTTGATATTGATAATATGCGGTATCATCTTGCCAGTATTCGTCAAGAGATAGAAAATAAGGTTATCCAGACAGTTAACGAATATACTCAGCATTATCCTTCTTCAGTTGTAATGCTTGAGGATATAGCAGCCCCTATCTGTTTTACTATTGAGAAGAAATTGAATTCTCAGGGGATTGTGACCGTTCACGATGATCAGCACGGAACTGCTATAGTATTTGTTGCTGCACTTATTAATGCCTTAGAGAATTGTAATAAAGATATTCAGGATGCAGCCGTTGTTATACTCGGGGCAGGAGCAGCGGGTATGGCAATTGCAAAAGTGCTAAGAGAATTGAAGGTCGCTTCTATAAAGGTATTTGATAGTAGAGGAAAGCTTACCACTCAACGCAATTACGCCTTTCCAGAAAAAGCTGAATTGGTAAAGATGCTAAGAAAAAAAGGAGCAGATACAGAGGAATCGTTTGCAGAAAGTCTTACTGATGCAGATGTTCTTATTACTGTAGCTAAACCTAATTTGTATAAAGATGAAGAAAAGATGCTTAAAAATATGGCAGATAATGCCACAGTTTTCTTGGGAGAAAATCCCCAGGGAGCATTTAATCCATATAAGGTTGCCCAAATTGCCAATATTGAATCTGTTGCGGTGGGTAACTTCAAGCAAAAAGAATTTCCTGTTCTAAATAATGCCTATGGCTTTCCTGGTATCTTTAGGGCACTGTCGGAGTTAAAGCATAAGAAAAAACTTTCTTCCCAAGAAATCATCAAACTTGATTTAAAAGTAGCAGAGGAGATTGCAAAGCAGGCTAAAAAGTATAAAATTCAAGGAAACTATCAGCAGTTACTTCCACCTATCTTCACTGATTCGGGTTATAATAATGCAATTACCGAGATTGTTGCTTCAGCCATAGCAAATTCGGTTTATTCAGGGGAAACACATTTTAGTGGGTTAGAAAAAGATCTGAAGTTTTACCAAAATAGAATAACAAGAAAAATGCCAAAATGGTTCCGGGCAATTGGCCAGGATGGAGGAAGTTCTGACTGTATTGGATTTTTCAGCATAGAAGGTATAAAAATTCCCAGATATTATTTAGAAGAAAATCCTTTAGTAAAGAAAGAAAAGGTTAATGGACCTTTGTTACGTAAGCTCATTGAAAAGAGTGCACAAGTTGTTGGTGCTCAAGCACAAGTTTTTGGAAGTTTCCTTTATCTTTCTGACGAAGAAGGTTATGTGCCTTTAAAGTTGTTGGGAGATATTGACATTCAGTTTTCAGCTTCTACAGATGAAAGTAAACTTGCTTTCTTACAAGTCTTGGCGGAGAAAGTGAAGAAAGTTTCTAAATCAGATTTGGTAATTCGTTCACCGCCACAGAAGTCAAGAGAACCTTCCTCGTATTTGCTTCAGCTTAAACCTGCCTTAGGCTCAAATGAAGAATTACCTTCTCTTAATATTCAATTTCACCGTTTTGGAACCTTAAATAGTACAGATGTCTTTGCTAACATCAAGATACTTTTACTTACACGTAATGCTCGCAGTATAAAGCGATATTTATTTTTAGAGCGTTTTGTAGGCTCATTAAAAGAATTTATTTACTTCTACAATCTATATTGCAGTATACAAAATCCTTTTACTATTGAAGCAAAATACCGCAAAAAGATTACAGCTAGACTCTTAGAAATGCGTATAGGAATAATTAACACAGATATTAATCGTTGCCAACGTTATCAAAAGATTATAGAACAACGTATGCATATGATTAATCATCCTTGGCTATACGACTCATATGGAAATAAAAATAAAGATGGCGGAGAAATTACCAAAGAGAAAATTATTTCTACTTTCAAGAAATGCGAAGGTTCAGCCAAAGCAACTTATGAGCATTTGGGTATATCAAAAAAGAAATATTATAAATTACTTAAAGAGTACGAAATAGAAGAAGAACTTAAATATATACGAGAAAAAATTCATATAGAGAAATTAGAAGAAGAGCGTAAAAGATATTTAGAAGCTGCAAAGAAAACAGGTGGTAATGGTCCTAAGACTGCAAGTGAGTTGGGAATAAAATTACGTACTTATAGAGAGAATGTGAAAAAGTTAGACTTAACGG
>JAOAET010000059.1 GCA_026416665.1 Candidatus Omnitrophota bacterium
TTATTATTGTGCACTTGTTGGATGCCTCCTTTCAAATTTGTGTGTGTAATTTTATTTTATCAGGCATCTAAACAGGTGCATATTTTTTTTGTAAAAAAAATATGCTGGAGCTACGCCCCAACATTTATTATAGAACCTTTAATATTTGTAATTAGTTTTATAAGTAATTGTGTAGAAGCAGATTTTCAATTATGTCTCAATATATTTACCTTTTTATACATTTCTTAATTTATTTATGAATTACATTATTATTATGACTGATTATATTTATACTTTTATTTAGTTAAGTTTTAAATTGTCAGAAAATACCTCTAAAGTTTCTGTTACGTTAACACGAAAATGTTAATAACAATTTAACAATTATGGAGGTATAGACAAGGTTATGAAAAAGCTAAAGAAAAATAGTATGAAAAAGGATCTAATTTTAGTGTATCTTTTAATGCTATTCTTAAGTATGTCATCTTTGGGAATAGTAAGTTACCAAGCTTCAAAAAAGTCACTTACCAATCTTGGAGTAAAAGCTCTTAAAAATAGAGTAAATATGGGGTTAGCATTTATGGATGCATTAGAAAAACAAGTTCAAGAGGGAAAATTAACACAAGAAGAAGCTCAAGAGATCTTTAAGGTTAAGATGTTAAATCCTAAGAAGGAAGATGGAAAAACAAGAGGACTTAATGAAAAATTAGAGCTTGATATTAGTGCATATATGTATGCAATAAATAGCAAAGGTATAGAAATGATGCACCCATTTAAAGAAGGTGAAGACATTTCTAATGTGGTAGATCCAAAAGGAAATAATATTGTTAAGCTAATAACTGAAGAAGGAAGAAATCCAAAGAGTAATGGAGTTATACATTTTTATTGGAAAAACCCAAATGAGACAAAGATAAGACCAAAGACTAATGTAGTTGGGTATTTTGAGCCTTGGGATTGGTATATAAATGTTGGAGCGTATGATGAAGACTTCTATAAACCGGCAAAAGAAATTTTAAATATTATTTTGTTAATAACATTTATTAATCTTGGTATAGCAGCTCTATTAATAGCATTGATAGTAACAAGAAAATTAGCACCGTTAAATAAGTTGTCAATGCAAATGAAGGAAGTAGCTATTGGTAATTTAACAGTGGAAACAGAGGTTAACTGTACTGGTGAGATAGGGGAATTACAGCAAAGTTTTAAGAAGATGGTTGAAGCACAAAGAGAAATAGTAAATAAAATAAAAATAAGTACTGAAAATGTTCTAAGTGAAGCAGATACTTTATCATCTGTTTCAGAAGAAATGTCAAGTTCATCCCAAGAGGTGGCCAAAACAATGCAACAGGTGGCGGAAGGAGCAACCGAACAAGCGTCATCACTTCAAGACGTTGCTAATTTAATGCAGGACTTAACAAAGAGCATAGAAAATGTTTATAAAGAACTTCAGAATGTAAAAAATGAAACAGATGTAACAGCAACAAAAGCTAATATAGGAAAGAATGAAATGGATAAGTTAATAAAGTCTATTGAAGAGATAGGAGTTTCCTTTGAAAAGGTTGTTCAAAAGGTAAATAATCTTACTAATTCAGTAAAGGAAATTAGTAACATAACTAATGTTATTAATGCAATATCAGAACAAACAAATCTTCTTGCTTTAAACGCAGCAATTGAAGCAGCAAGAGCAGGAGAAGCGGGACGAGGATTTGCTGTTGTTGCAGAAGAGGTTAGAAAGCTTGCAGAAGAATCAAAGAAATCTACAAACGAGATTAATGAGCTTGTAAATTTAATAAAACAAGACACTGAAGATGTTATAATTACGTCTAAAGAGGTTGATGAACATATAAAAAGCCAGACTCTATCAGTGGAAAATACTGTACAGTCATTTGCTGATATATTAGCAACTGTTGAGAATATAGCTCCTTTGATGCAAAACACTTATACAAAGATGGATGAGATTGTAAAAGTTAAAGAAGAGGTGCTTCTACAAGTTGGAAATGCAAGTGCAATAACTGAAGAAAATACAGCTTCAGCTGAGGAGGTTGCAGCTTCATCAGAGGAACTTGCAGCGTCATCTCAAGAGGTTGCAGTTGCAGCAGAAAACCTAAGTAGAATGGCAGATGAGCTATCAGATGTAGTTAATAAGTTTAGAATATAATAAGACCACCCAGACTTTTGCTGGGTGGCTTTTTATAAAATATACATTTTTTATTCTCTTTATTTGTTTTTCAGTAATATATAATCTCTTAACCTAATAGGTGACAGAAGTCACCACTTTAAAGGTTAGTAGTTTACTTTTAGTAAATGTATTTAAGAAATAATGATTAATTATAAACAAAAGAGCTTTTTAATATACAAAATGAATAAATAATGATGTAATTAATTGACAACAAAAAATCTATTCTGGTGTGTTGACATAACATTATAATTTTGATATTATAATTAAGCGAGATGGGGGTGTAGCTCAGTTGGGAGAGCACCTGCCTTGCAAGCAGGGGGTCAGGAGTTCGAATCTCCTCATCTCCACCATATAAATATGGGCTCATAGCTCAGACGGTTAGAGCGCACGCCTGATAAGCGTGAGGTCGGTGGTTCGATTCCACTTGAGCCCACCAAGTTCTTTGAAAACTGCACAGCCAAAGGTAACAAGTTCTTAATGTAGATCAAGCTACAAAGGGCGCATGGTGGATGCCTTGGCACCAGGAGCCGAAGAAGGACGTGGTAAGCTGCGAAAAGCTGCGGGTAGCCGCAAACAGGCTGTGATCCGCAGATGTCCGAATGGGGGAACCC
>JAOAET010000012.1 GCA_026416665.1 Candidatus Omnitrophota bacterium
TTATGTTAATATTAAAAATTGTTCTACAGGGGTAACAAGTGCTTGTTGTGGAGCAAATTGTTACGCTATTTGCGGTAGAGTTGTTTCAAAAAGATAAAGAACATGCGTAAGAAAATTCCTTTTGTAAAATTAGTAGGCGCAGGTAATGACTTTGTGTTAGTAGATGTGCATAAAGCAGACTTGGGAGTTAGTATAAATCTTTCTTTATTAGCACAAAAAATTTGTGACCGGATAAATGGAGCAGGCGCAGATGGTTTATTAGTGGTAGAGAGATCTTTACACTATGATGTGCGTATGCGCATCTTTAATCCCGATGGCTCTGAGGCACAAATGTGTGGTAATGGCGTGCGTTGTCTGGCTTATTATGTCGCAGGACCAAAAGCAAAAAACAAAAAGATTAGTATTCAAACCAAAGCAGGTCTTATCAAGGCACAAGTTTCGGGAAACCAAGTTAGGGTAGAACTTACTCGACCAAATAGTTTAAGAGAAAATATTCCTCTTAAGATAGGAAGTCGCATTCTACATGTAAATTATATAAACACGGGCGTTCCACATACGGTTATCTTTGTAGAAGGACTTGATAAGATAGATGTACAGAATTTAGGTAGATTTATCCGTTTTCATAAACGTTTTGCTCCTGAAGGCACAAATGTTAATTTCGTTGAGGTAATAAAAGAAGATACCTTGAAAGTGAGAACCTATGAACGTGGTGTAGAACAAGAAACCCTTGCTTGTGGAACAGGTTCTACTGCTGCTGCCCTGATTACTGGCATAAAATTAGAGAAAGAAGAGGCTACTATCAATGTAGTTACCCGCTCAGCGGAAATTCTCAAAATTTATTTTCGTCAAAAGAATAAACAATTTGAGAAAGTGCAGTTAGAAGGGACTGTAAAAATTACCTACAAAGGAGAGTTTTATGTTTAGTGGTTCTATTGTAGCACTGGTTACCCCTTTTAAGAACAATAAGGTTGATGAGAAGAAATTGAAAGAATTAATCGAGTTTCAGATTAAAAGCGGAACAAGTGGAATTGTGCCTTGTGGCACTACTGGGGAATCGGCAACCCTTTCACCTGCTGAGCATGAGCGAGTAATTGAATTAACTGTTAAGTTTGTGAATAAAAGAGTCCCGGTAATTGCTGGTACAGGCTCTAATTCTACAGAAGAGGCAATTCATTTAACTGAACATGCGGCTTCTTGTGGAGTAGATGCTTCATTACAAGTTGCACCTTATTACAATCGTCCTACACAAAAAGGTTTGTATGAACATTTCCGAGCAATTGCTGAACATGTGGATATTCCAATTCTTCTTTATAATATTGCTTCACGAACAGGTGTTAATATTGAACCAGAGACAATGGCTCGTCTTGCCAGGGACTGTAAGAACATTGTTGGAGTAAAAGAAGCATCTGGAAATTTAGAACAGATGTCACGTATTAAAGCACTTTGTCCTGAAAGTTTTGATTTGATATCTGGTGATGATGCCTTGACTTTACCAGTTCTTGCCATTGGAGGAACAGGAGTTATTTCAGTTGTGGCTAACATTGTACCGAAAGACGTTGCAGCCATGGTGCGCGAGTTTCAAAAAGGTAATTTAAAGAAAGCCCAAGAGTGGCACTATAAACTTTTCCCTCTGGTTAAGGCAATGTTTATTGAGACAAATCCTATACCGGTAAAGACTGCAATGGGAATGCTCGGTTTGTGTGAGCCAGAACTGCGTCTGCCTTTGTCTTCAATGTTGCCTGAAAACGCAGAGAAACTGAAAAAAGCACTAAAGGATTATGGTTTGTTGTAAAAAAGTTCAATAATTTTTTAAAGATAGGAGTTAATTTATGATTAAATTAGGTGTTGCCGGTGCACTTGGCAAAATGGGAAAAAGAATAATTGAACTAGCCAGCCAAGATAAAGATTTTGAACTAACCTTTGCTTTGGAAAAAAAAGGTATTCCTGAGATTGGTAAAGAGATAGGCAAGGTTAAAATTACCTCAAATCCTGACGGGATGTTTCTTATTGATGTATTAATAGATTTTACTACCGCAGAAGCAAGTCAAGAGCATCTTGATTATGTGGCAAAATACCGTAAGCCATTGGTATTAGGAACTACCGGGCTGTCTGAAGAAGAGATTAAAAAAGTAGAAGAGATTTCTAAAATTGTGCCCATTGTTTTTTCACCAAATATGTCAATTGGAGTAAATGTTCTTTTCGCTTTGTTACCTGAAATTGCTCGGCGTCTTGGTCCAGATTACAATATTGAGATTGTAGAAGCACACCATAAGGCAAAAAAGGATGCACCTTCAGGTACTGCCAAAAAAATGGCACAAATTTTATCAAATGCTACGGGTAAAGAAATACCTACACACGCAATACGTCTTGGTGATATAGTTGGGGACCATACAGTTATTTTGTGTGGAAACTCAGAACGGATTGAAATTAAACATCAGGCACACTCTCGTGATCTGTTTGCAGTTGGGGCATTACGCGCAGCCAAGTGGATATTAGGTAAACCAGCGGGTTTATACTCAATGCAGGATGTATTGAAGATATAACGCTATTTATACGGTAATTTTTTTAAAAATAGAAAAGGAGAGATATGGACAAGTTATTACAAACTCTATTAGATACAGCAGGCATTTCCGGTTATGAAAAAGAAGTTGCTCAGATAATGAAAAAGGAACTAAAAAAATGTTCAGAAAATGTTTTTGAAGATAATTTTGGCAATGTAATTGCTCAAAAGGGAAAAGGCAAAAAAAAGATTATGCTTGCAGCGCATATGGATGAAATAGGGCTGTTAGTAAAGCATATTAGTAAAGAAGGATTTCTTTATTTTATTAAGGTTGGCGGAATTGATGACCGTATACTTTTGGGGCAACGTGTAATTATTAAATCTGCCAAAGGAGATGTCAAAGGAGTAATAGGAGCAAAGCCACCGCACTTGTCAAAGGAAGAAGACAGAAAGAATGCTATCAAATATACCGACCTTTTTATAGATATTGGCGCAAAGGATAAAGACGAAGCGCAAAAGCGTGTTTCGGTGGGTGATGCTATAGTTTTTGACTGTCCATCATTTGTTCTTAATGGGCAATTAATATGTGGAAAGGCTGTTGATAATCGTGTTGGTTGTTACGCTTTAATCAAGATAATGGAAAAACTGTCTTGTTCTGCTACTGTTTACGCTGTAGCCACTGTTCAGGAAGAAGTGGGATTAAAAGGGGCGCGTACTTCTTCTTTTCGTATTGCACCAGATTTTGCTTTAGCCTTAGACACCACCAGTGCAGGTGATACTCCGGGTATCAAAGAGACAGAATCTTCATTAAAACTTGGTGGGGGAGTGGCTATAACTATTATGGAAGCAGCAGGAAGAGGTGTAATTGTAAGTGAAAATGTGCGAAATTTATGTATTGAAACTGCCAAGAAACATAAAATAAAGTATCAAATTGATGTTTTGGAAGGAGGTATGACAGATGCAGCGATGATTTATATGAATCGTGAAGGCATACCTACTGCTGTTCTAAGTATTCCTTGTCGATATGTGCATGCACCAACAGCAGTATTTGACTTACAAGATCTTCGTTCAGCTATTGATTTATCAATTAAAATTATTGAACGTGTTATCGGTTAATAGAGGAGAAGTTAACTATGAGTTTTAATTTATCTGAGAGGTTACAGCAACTACCACCTTATCTTTTTGTAGAAATTGATAAAGCAAAACGTAAAGCCCGCGAAGAAGGCCGTGATATAATTGATTTAGGGATTGGTGATCCTGACCAACCAACACCACAGTTTGTTATTGAGGCATTAGTAAAAGCAGCTCATGAGCCTGCAAACCATCGCTATGCGCTTGATCAAGGGATGCCTTCTTTACGTCAGGCAATTGCTCGTTGGTACCACCGTAAGTTTGATGTAATCCTTGACTCAGACAAAGAAATCCTGCCACTAATTGGTTCTAAAGAGGGTATTGCACATTTTCCTTTGGCGTTTCTTAATAAAGGGGATGTCTCGCTTGTTCCAGATCCCTGTTATCCTCCTTATAAAGGGGGCACAATTTTAGCAGGTGGTCTAGTGCAACTTATGCCGCTTTTAGAAAAGAACAACTTTTTGCCTGATTTTACAAATATACCTAAAAATAAACTTAAGAAAGCAAAAATTCTTTATCTGAACTACCCTAATAATCCTACTGCTAGTGTATGTGATTTGTCTTTCTATAAAGAGGCAGTCTCTTTTGCCAAAAAACATAACTTAATAATTGTTTCAGACCTGGCTTATTCAGAAATAACTTATGACGGATATCATGCCCCCAGTATTTTTAATGTAGCAGGTGCAAAAGATTTGGCAATAGAGTTTCACTCTCTTTCAAAGACTTATAATATGACTGGTTGGCGTGTAGCTTGGGCGTGTGGAAACAGCCAATTGGTTCAAGGATTAGCCAAAGTAAAGTCAAATATTGATTCTGGAATTTTCTCTGCTATTCAGGTAGCAGCAACCGCGGCACTAGAGGCAGATGATAAGTTTATTAACGGTTTATGTAATATGTACCGTGCACGGCGTGACTGCTTGATTAAAGGGTTAGAAGAACTGGGTTGGAAGCCGCAGGTACCAAAAGCCACCTTTTATGTGTGGGTTAAGGTCCCTAAGAAAAAAAGCTCTATTGAATTTGCCAAACTTCTGTTAGATAAAGCAGATGTAGTAGTAACACCAGGAGTAGGTTTTGGTCCTTCTGGAGAAGGTTTTATCCGTTTTGCCTTAACCCAAGCACCAGAACGTATACAGGAAGCAGTAGCACGGTTGAAGAAAGTTGTGTGAATCATTTATACTACCATAAGCGGTTTATGAGGCTACGAGATTTTAAAAGATAAAAAATACTAATTCCAATGGTTGTCTGTTATATTGCGGTTGGTTCAAATTTGGGTGACCGGGAAGGCTATATAAAAGCTGCGATTCAAAAATTACGTTTTCTTGCCCATACCAAAATCAGAAAAATTTCCAAGATTATAGAAACTAAACCACAAGGCGGACCACCACAGGGGCCGTATTTAAATGCGGTTATTGAGATAGAGACAGAGCTTTTACCTTATGAATTACTACAGGAATTGCAACGGATTGAGCAGTTACTCGGACGTATACGCACAGTGGTAAATGGTCCACGCACTATTGACTTAGATATATTAACTTATGGTGATGTTTGTATTAATGAAGAAGCATTGTGTATACCTCATCCACGTATCTTTGAACGCGAATTTGTCTTAGAACCCCTAAAGGAGATCGCTCCCCACATGCTTGAAAGAATTCGTAAACTAATACTTAAGACAAAACCTAAGAAAGTGGAAAAAACAACATTACCGTCTTCAGGTATAGCAAAGAAAAAAAATAAACAGCCATCCGTAAAATTACAAGCAAAGTTCAGAAGATACATTAAAAGAAGAAAGTCAACTTACAGGCAAGCCATAAACAAAGTAAAGAAAGAAAATAAGGATAACAGAAGAAAGTTCAAGAATAGGGCAAGATTCTGATGGAACTAAACAATATATTTTGTGCAGAGATTAAATTTGTGGGCGAAAAAAAATTAAGAACTTAAGTACAACGCAATGTTTAAGCAAAAACGTAAGACAATGAAAGTTATTTCTAGTATAGGTAGGCTACAGCAAGTAATAAAGCAGATTAAAAAGAAGAACTTAAGTATAGGTTTTGTTCCTACTATGGGTGCCCTTCATAATGGTCATGGGTCACTTATCAATGCTTCTTGCAAAGAAAACGATATAACTGTAGTCAGCATTTTTGTCAATCCCTTACAGTTCGGACCAAAAGAAGACCTAAAGCAATATCCTCGTCCTTTCAAGAGTGATTTAGCATTTTGTCGTAAGCTGGGAGTAGATATACTTTTTCATCCGTCAGCAGAACAGATGTATCCAGAGAGTTTTTCCACCTCAGTAGAAGTAAAAGGGTTAAGTGATGTGTTAGAGGGTAAATTTCGTCCGGGACATTTTCGTGGAGTAGCGACAGTAGTGGCAAAATTATTTTGTATGATTATGCCAGATAAAGCTTATTTTGGGCAAAAAGATGCTCAACAGGCTATTATTATTGAAAGGATGACAAAAGACTTAGCAATGCCAATTAAGATTAAGGTATTACCTATTATTCGTGAACCTGATGGCTTAGCAATGAGCTCACGTAATATCTATCTAAGTAAAAGCCAGAGACAAAACAGTGTAGTGCTTTATAAGGCATTGACTTTAGCCAGACAGCTTATTAATTCTGGCCAGCGCGATGCGGTTAAAGTTATTAGCAGGATGAAACAGCTAATTAAGACTGTTGATGAGGCAAAGATTGATTATATTACGGTCGTAGAACCTTACAGCTTAAAGCCTGTGTCAAAAATAACCAATGGATGTTTAATCTGTTTGGCGGTGCGTTTTGGTTCAACAAGACTTATCGATAATATTGTTGTGGGAGACAGTTGGAAATTAACGGAACGCTTCAAAAAATAAGAATTAACTTTTTATGTCAAAAAGATTAAGGATAGGGATTGTTGGTTGTGGGGCTATTGGTAGTTCTGTTGCAATAGCAATAAAAGAAGGTTTGCATCCGCAGCTGGTGTTAAGTTATCTTTATGATATTAATTATTCTAAGACACAGGCATTAATTAAAAAATTAAGACTGCCGAATAAATTTATCTGTCACTGTTTAGAACAATTGGTTGAGGGTTCGGATATAGTGGTAGAGGCAACACATGCCAAAGCCTCTTTTAATATTACTAAAAAAACATTGGCAAAGGGGAAAGATATACTGGTAATGAGTGTTGGTGGAATTCTTCAACATATAAAAAAATTAGAACAACTTGCTCAAAAAAAATCTGCACATATTTATATCCCTAGTGGCGCAATAGCTGGTGTAGATGCCCTAAAGGCAGCAAGATTAGGAAAGATTTATTCTGTTACTCTGACTACCATTAAACCTCCAACATCATTTGATTCGGTAGAGTATATAAGAGACAGAAAGATTAACTTAAGAAAGATAAAAAAAGATACAATAATTTTTTCTGGGAATGCCAAGGAGGCAATACGTCTTTTCCCACAGAATGTTAATGTAGCTGGGGTATTGAGTTTAGCAGGGGTGTCCCAAGAAAAGACAAAAGTTAAAATAATTGCATCCCCAAAAGCAAAGAACAATATCCATGAAATTCGCATAAGTTCCCAGGCGGGTGAAATCTTAACAAGAACTCAAAACTTACTTCACCCCGAGAATCCTAAGACAAGTTTTCTGGCAGTTTTATCTGCTCAGGAAGTTTTAAGGCAGTTAGCTAGTTGTATACGTGTAGGAACATAAAATTTAACCTTGTAACCTTTGAAAGGAGGTGAATAATAATATGGCTCAGAAATTAGTGAAGCTAGGCATAAAGCGACAGAAGGGGTATCTTTACTACGTAGACAAAGATGGTGATGTATCTTGTGCCCTTATGGCACGCGGTAAGCAAAAGGGAGGAAAACCCAAAAAGGTCGCCAAATGCGGTATCCAGAGAAAAGAAGGATACTTGTACTTTGTGGATAAACAGGGTGATGTCTCTTGCGCAAAAATGGTAAGAGGCGGCAAAAAAAAGAAGAAATAATTTATCAATTAAAAGGATGAGGCCCCTGTTACTAATGAAGCGTCGAACAATAACAGGGGCTTTGTTCTTAGGAAATTTATTTATACACTGTGGAAGAGAAAATTATTATTAGAGGTGCGCGGCAGCATAATTTAAAGAACATCAATTTGGAGCTCCCGCGGAATCGTTTTATTGTAATTACCGGTCTGTCCGGTTCGGGTAAATCTAGCCTTGCCTTTGATACTATTTATGCTGAAGGTCAACGTCGCTATGTAGAAAGTCTTTCAAGCTATGCCCGCCAATTTTTAGAACAGCTACAAAAACCAGATGTAGATTTAATAGATGGGCTTTCGCCAGCTATTTCTATTGAACAAAGGACTGCTGGAGGTAACCCACGCTCAACGGTAGGAACACAGACAGAGATATACGATTATCTACGCTTACTTTTTGCGCGGATAGGACATGCCTTTTGTTATCGTTGTGGCCAAGAAGTACACAGTCAAAGCGCTCAAGAGATAGTCGAACGAATTTTTGCTTTATGTCAGAACAAACTTATTATGATACTTGCGCCTTTTGTCTCGGGAAGAAAGGGTCAGTATCGGGATATCTCTGAGCAGATACAAAAAGCAGGTTTTGTTCGTTGCAGAATAGACGGTGTTATTTACGAATTACCTATAAAGATAACTTTGGATAAATACAAAATCCACAAGATAGAAATTGTAGTTGACCGTTTAACTGTTAATTCAGCAAACAGGAGTCGTCTTACTGATTCTATTGAGACAGCACTTACGGTAGGTAAAGGTATGGTGATAGTAAGTGGAGAATGCCTCAACGCTGACATAACTTTTAGTCAGAACTATGCTTGTAGTAGTTGTAATGTGGATATTCCAGAAATGGAACCTCGGCTATTCTCTTTTAATTCTCCCTATGGAGCTTGTCCTTCTTGTAATGGTCTGGGCATAAAACTTGAGTTTGACCCGGATTTAGTTATTCCTGATAAAACAAAGTCCATAGAAGATGGAGCCATTGCACCTTGGCGCAGGGGTGGAAGAGGCTATATTCTTTATTACCGCTGGCTATTACGTCAGTTAGCGCATCGGTTAGATTTTGATATGGACACACCTTTTAAAGATCTACCCAAAAAGGTGCAGAACGCTATCCTTTATGGTTGCCAAGAGTATATTACTTCTAAACCTTTTGAGGGTGTTATCCCTCATCTTGAGCGTTTATTTAGTGAAACTGATAGTGATTATTTGAAGGAAGAATTAAGTAAATTTATGTCTAGTCTTCCTTGTCCTTCCTGTAAGGGAGCTCGTTTAAGACCAGAGGCCTTGGCGATTAAGATTAATGGGAAAAATATATATGAACTGACTTGCTTGACCATCCTTCAGGTAAAGCATTTTTTTAATTCTCTTCAGCTTTCTGAAACAGAGAAGATTATTGCACATCAGATACTCAAAGAAATACAGGCACGGCTTGATTTCTGTATAGATGTGGGATTAGATTATCTAACTTTAGAAAGAAGAAGTTCGACACTTTCTGGAGGAGAAGCACAGCGTGTTCGTTTGGCTACACAAGTGGGTTCTCGTTTAGTGGGCGTGCTTTACATTTTAGATGAGCCGAGTATTGGATTACATCCCAGAGATACAGCAAAGCTAATTAATACTCTTAAGGCGTTAAGAGACTTAGGAAATACTGTCATTGTGGTTGAGCATGATGAGTCGGTTATTCGCGCTGCAGATTTTGTAGTGGATTTAGGGCCGGGTGCGGGTAGAAACGGAGGACAAGTTATTTTTGCTGGTTCTTTAGAAGGACTTCTTGACAACAAGGAATCACTTACTGCAAATTATTTATGTAAAAAGCGTTTTGTGGATATACCAAAAGCACGTAGACCTTATAAGGACAAGCCGTACATTGAAATTATTGGTGCACGACAACATAATCTACAGAATATCAATGTGCGTTTCCCTTTAAGTGTATTTATATGTGTAACCGGTGTCTCAGGTTCAGGTAAATCTACTCTAATCGAAGATATACTTTATCGTTCTCTTATGAAACAACTATATCAAAGTAAAGAAAAACCAGGGCTACATACAAAAATTACGGGGATAGAAAATATAGATAAAGTTATTTTAGTAGATCAATCACCTATTGGAAGAACCCCTCGTTCTAATCCTGCTACTTATACAGGGGTATTTACTGCTATACGTTCACTTTTTGCTTTACTTCCTGAGGCGCGTATTCGTGGATTTAAACCAGGAAGATTTTCTTTTAATGTTAAAGGTGGAAGATGCCAGGCTTGTTCTGGAGATGGGATTAAGAAGATTGAAATGCATTTTTTACCAGATGTGTATGTTCCTTGTGATGTCTGTAAAGGAAAACGTTTTAACGAACAGACGTTGCAAGTTCGATATAAAGGAAAATCTATTTCTGATGTCTTGGAGATGACTATTGAAGAAGCGCTTAAGCTATTTGAAAATATACCCTCTATTTGTAATCCATTAACTACACTGGCAGATGTAGGATTGGGGTATCTGCAGTTAGGACAGCCTGCAACTACTCTTTCAGGTGGTGAAGCACAAAGGATGAAACTTTCAGCAGAGTTAGCCAGACGTTCAACAGGCAAAACACTTTATATTCTTGATGAACCTACCAGCGGCCTTCATTTTGCAGATGTAGACAAATTAATAAAGGTGTTACAACGTTTAGTAGATAAAGGAAATACTGTGATAGTAATAGAACATAATTTAGAAGTTGTCAAAACGTGTGATTATATAATAGATTTAGGTCCTGAAGGTGGAGATAAAGGAGGTAAATTAATCGCTTGTGGTTCCCCTGAGGAAGTTTCTCTGGTTGAGTCTTCATATACAGGGCAATATCTTAAGAAAATCTTGAAGCAGGCTTAAGAACATGGTATAGTCAAATATTGAAAAATTTCTTTATAAAAGCGGTGGTATTAAATATGCTGATCAAAAAGTTCTGGATTTATCTGTTAGTTGGTTTTGCTACCAGTAATTTCATAATAAATTTTATTTCCTTGGATAAATTTCTTTCTTTATGTTTTGCGCAGACTGAGGCAAAAGAAGAGGAGGCACTCTTTGTTGCACAAAAAGCGTTTGATGACGGTTTCTACGATGTTTGTTTGCAACTCCTTGAGCGCTTTGAACGAAGTTATCCTTATTCATCGAAGCTGCCTGAAGCAAAACTTTTAGTTGGTCGTTGTCTCTTCCAACAAAATAAGTATGCTGACGCATTAGAGTTATTTGAGCGATTACGTCTTAGCCCACAGGCCTCTGCAATACGCGATGCAGTGTTATATTGGATAGCGGAGATACATTTTCGTGCAAATAATTTTGCCAAGGCAGCTTCGGTATACAAAGAAATCATTGAGAATTATCCCCAATCAAAATATCTTGCTTCAGCTTATTATTCGCTTGGATGGTGCCTTTTTCAAGAACATAAGTTTAAAGACGCTCTAGAATACTTTACTCTGGTTGAATCAAAATTTCCTGGACAAGCTAATGTTCAAGAGGCCTCTTTTAAGATTTTAGATTGCCTTTATAACCTAAAGGAATATGAACAGCTTAAGGAGAAAGTTCGATTATATCTTCAGAGCTATACTGAAGATCCTACAAAAGCAGGTTTACTTTTCTTTTATCTTGCTGAGGCAAATTACTATCTTGGGGATTTTAATGAAGCAATAAATGCTTATAATAAAGTTGTTTCATTTAATATCGAGCCTAAGGTTTTGGCTCTGGCACGCTTAGGTCTTGCCTGGGCATATTTGAAGACAAAAGATTATCAAAAAGCAGAAACTCAATTTATGAATATTGAACCCCAATGGCTTACTACACAAAGTAAGGATGCTTTTCTTTTGGGGCAAGCAATTTTAGCCTATGAGAAGAAAGATTATCAGAAATCAATAGAATTATATAACCAGTTGTTAAGTGAATCAAAAGACCCGCAGGTTATTATTCAGGCATATTTAGGTAAAGCCGATGTGTTATACGAACAAAATAAATTTAGAGAAACAATTTTAGTATATTCAGAAGCAAGCCAGCGGGTAAATTTAGAAGATTTTTCAGGTGAAATTAGAGATAAATTTCACTATGGACTTGCCTGGGCATACCTTAAAGACGGACAATTTAAAGAGGCAATTGCAGAATTTCAGAAAATTGTAAAGTCCACACAGGATCAGATTTTTAAGATTAGCGCTCTCTGCCAGATTGGTGATGCCTATCAAGAAGCAGGCGAATTTGAGAAAGCATTGAGCACGTATGAGGCAATTTTACAAGATTACCCAGATTCGTTATACAGTGACTATGTGCAGTATCAGATAGGCCTTGTTCTAATGAAATTAAAGAAATACGAAGCGGCCATCTTAAGTTTTTCTCGACTTCTATCTAGCTTTCCATATTCAAAACTTCTTGATGATGCTTCTTACGCAATTGGACTTGCCTATTTTCAAAAACAGGATTATCATTCAAGTGAACAGATATTTAAAGACTTTACTGTCCGTTATCCGGACAGTAATTTCAGAGCTCAGGCCTTTTATTTATGGGGTAGCAGTCTTTATAATTTGGGCAAATATACCGAGGCAATAGAGGTTTTTAAAAATATTATTCGCTATTTTAGTCAGGATATTGAGCTTGTTCAGAAGGCAGAATATGAGATTGCTGACTGTTTTTATCAACTGGGTAATGAGAAAGAGGCACTAAATCGTTTTACAAACCTTCGCACTAAGTATCCAGATTCTAGTCTGACCGCAGAGATTATGTGGTGGTTAGGTGGTTACTACTATCGTAAAAATGAGTTGAACCTTGCGATAAGATACTTCTCATCTTTAATTCAGGACTTTCCAGATAGTGCTATTGTTGTAGACGCTTATTTTGCCTTAGGTTCAATCTATGCCCAGGAAGAAAAATTTGATGAGGCAATTACTAATTTTGAAAAAGTTTTGCAATTAACCACCTCTGATTTAGCCGCACAAGCAGCAGTAGCTATAGCTGACATCTATGTCTTTCAACAAAAGAAAGAAGAGGCCTTAAAAATCTACACAGAAAAAGCAAGACAGTATCCAAATTTAGTCCATATTATCTATCCCAAAATCGGTGATACCTTGGTTAAACTGGGCAGGTATGATGAGGCACTAGATTATTTTAAGAGAGCAGAAGATCTGGTTCCTTTAGCAGAAAAACCCAATTTATACTTTAAAATTGCTGAAGTGTTGCAGAGTAAGGGTAAATTTGAAGAAGCAGTCCAACAGTATCTGAAAGTCACTTATCTTTATCCTGAGAACAAAAAATTAGCTGTTAAAGCTTATCTACGTATTGGGCAAATTTTTGAAGATCAAGATAAGAAAAAAGATGCAATAAAGATATATGAAAAATTATCTTCGTTGGATGTCCCAGAGGCAAAGGTTGCAGAAGAAAAATTACAACAATTAAAATAGCAAGGGAAAAATAGTAAGAATAAAAAAGGAGTATTATGAAAGTTTTTTCTATCTCTATATGGAAAATTATCTACCTATACTGGATAACTTTGTTACCGCTACTGTTGTGTTCAATAATAGGCCTTGCAGTTGTTATAGAACGTTTCGTATTTTATTGGAAGATAAGGTTTGACATTAATCCTGTTCTTTCAAAGATTGAAGAGCAATTAAAACGCCATCAGATTAAAGAGGCTCTAAATATCTGTGATTCCGTTAAGCATCCTGTTGCCTATGTCCTTAAAGCAGGTATTCTTAAATATGACCGACCCCGTTCACAAATAAAAGAGGCAATGGAGGATGCAACTATTTTTGTATTGCCTAATTTTGAGAAAAATATTTATCTTCTGGCTACTATCTCATATATTGCTCCACTTGTTGGTCTATTAGGTACTTTTTTGGGGCTGACAAATAGTTTCGCTACGATAACTGCAAAGTCAATGAACCAAGAAGTAATTTATATCTATGATATTGCCTACAGTATATGGCAGGCCCTATGGTCAGCAACAGCAGGCCTAGTAGTTGCGATACTGACTTTTATTGCTTATCGCTATTTTAAACAACGTTTCCATTTAGCTATTCAAGAAATAGAAAGAGCTTCAACCGCAGTGCTTACTTTCCTGACTGATTAGTAATATGAGAGTTAGAGATTATTTATTCATAGAAAATGAAAATTTGCTTGTTACCATAGTGCCCTTGATTACTCTTTTGTTTCTTGTAGTACTGTTTTGTTTGGGTTTGATACCACTTGTGTCTATCCCGGGGCTGTCACTTAGTGAATCTGTGACCTTCCGTAATCTGGTTGCTAATAGAAACATAGTAGAAATTATCGTTGAAAAAGATGGAAGTTTACGCTATAAGAACGAACCAATAAGTCAAAAACAGTTAGAGAATTTTTTTAACGGGCTTAATTCACCGAAAACTTCCGTTATTCTAAAAGTTAATCAACAAACACCGATTATGACCGTGGTGAAAATACGAAATTTAGCAGGCAAATATAATATCACTGACTTCCATCTAGTTTTAGATACAAAAGGTCAATGATATCAATACGTAAGAGCATAATTATCTCACTAACCAGCCACTTTTTTATTATCTCTTTCTTTTCTTTTTATTTTACCGGATTAAATCTTAAAATAAGTAATCCAACCTTACAATATTGGACAGATACTTTGCTTCAAACACAGACAGATAATCTAACTTTTATTCCCTCGAATAAAAAAAGTTTGTTTTTTATCGAGCCAGCAGTGAAATTAAATAATCTAGGTTCTCAACCAGAAGATATCTATAGGTTAAAGGAATATAATTACCGCAAGCCACCAGCAGATATTGAAATAAAAACTGACGAGAAAAAATTTATAGGACTACTTCCAGAAATTATTAAACGACCTATGCCTCGACCAAGTAGTATTATGTTTCATCCTCTTTTGCCTTATCAGCTGCAACTATATTTTAGGGACCGTCAAGCTGTCCATATTGAGTTGCAATTTCAGATTAACCAACAATCCAAACGAACCAATATTCATATCAAGAGAAAAATTTCTTCGGGTAATTTAGAAGCAGACCTTTTAAGTATCCGTTCTATTTATCATTATCTTTTTATCCAACAAGCTTTATTTATACCTAATAAATGGCAGACAGTAAGTATTTATTTATCTAGCAAGAATGATTGAACTTAATTTTCTACTTATAATCTCTCTATTTATTACGGGTTTGTTGGGTTTATTTTCTGTTCTTAGTTTTTTGAACCAATCGCCCAAAGAAAAACCTCCTTTTCTTAAAGAAAAATATGTGTGGTATTGTTCAATTTGTACCTATACTTATTTTACAACTAAAGATAAAATAATTTCTACTTGTCCACGGTGTTTAAGCTTTAACAAAAAAATAATTGACAGTAAATGAAGCAGCTAATACAATACTTATCAGGAGGAAAAAATGATTACAGAGATAGGTATAACTGCAGGTGAAATATGGCATTATCTTGACAACCACGGCACAGTTACCTTATCTGACTTGGTTAAAGACCTTGAGAAACCCCGCGATGAAGTATTAATGAGTTTAGGTTGGCTTGCTCGAGAAGGTCATGTAATGTTACAAAAGCAAGCAGAAGATTATACAGTTTGTTTAAGAAGAGGCGGTTAAGATATTATGAATAAAAAGGGGGTGGTACTATTTTTTGTTCTAGTGACGATTTTAGTGGTAGTGCTTATTGCAAATATTCTTTTAAATTTTATTACCAGCCAAAGCTCTATTTCAACACACCAAGTTAAAAGAACCCAGGCAATTTACGCCAGCCAGGCAGCAATAAATTTTGCTTTAGAACAGTTACGGTTAAATAATGCCAATTGGCTACCGACTAGTTCTAGCCGACAAATTACACAGAGGATTTGTGGACCTTCTGCTCCATCTACAGTTAGTTGTGTTTTTAGAGAAAATGACTTTCCTGCTAATATTCAGTATGTAGAGATAACTCTTACCTTTAACTCTGCTGATAATATTACCGTCAGTGCTACTACAGTGTATAACTAACTTTCTGCTTTCTTTTTTAAACCAAAATTCTTCCAGAAAAATTGTGTTTTGGTTTTAATCATGCCCTGCAAATGTGTTATTGCTTAACTTATGGGTTATACTTTTTGATTTTAAAAATTTAAAGTAACAATAAGTAAAAGTAAGTAAATTTAAAATTAAAAAGCATAAAATATTATTTTTTAAAAAATAAATTGTATTTTAATATAAAAAATGTTTATAAATTATGGGGAAAAATGAATAAATAAAAAAAAATAGTTAAAAATAATTTTTTTGAAAAAATTTTTAAAAAAAATACTTGACAATTTTTATAAATTATGATTTACTAAAAATTGTAATTTTTAAAGTAACTTTTAAATAATGAAATATGCCTAAATATCACTCCAGATTAATGAATATTGATGAACTTGCAGAGTATTTAAGAATTCAACGTCAGACTATTTATAATTGGCTAAACCAAGGAAAAATTTCTGGAATTAAGGTTGGTGGGGTTTGGCGTTTTGACCGCAAAGATATTGATGATTGGTTACGTAGTAGAAAAAGAGTCTCTAAAGTGGGAGAAAAAGCATGAAAATGCTTGGCATATATTTAGGTTCTAAATCAATTCAAGTTGTAGAAGTTGATGGCCTGAAACTGACTAACGCTTTTAAAGTGTCTTCTACCCAGCTAGGTAATCTTGAAGAAGAGAAAGTTTCTTATGAGATTAAATTAGTTAATGCGCTAAAAGATGAACTACGTAAGGCCCAAATAGAGGCAAAGGACGTGGTTTTGACACTTTTAGGGCGCGACCTTATTATTCGGACATTCTATATGCCTGTTTTGCCCGCTAATGAAATGATGAATGCAGTGCGTTTTGAAGCAAAAAAATACATTCCTTTTAAAATGGAGGAAGTAGTCTACGACTATCAGCTTTATTTAGACAAGATTAACCGAAAATATCTTGTGCTTTTTGTAGGTATCAAAAAAGAACTATTGGAAAGATATCAGGCGATTATGAAACAGCTTGGGCTTACACTTAAAGCAGTAGAGTATGCCGGATTTTCCATGTTTCGCTTCTTAAAATTAGGAAAGATAAAGAACAGAGGTATAACTGGCGTAGTCAATGTAGATCTTGTCGAAGAAGACGAAGTAAATTTCATTGTTCTTGAAAATGATTTTCCTGTTTTTTGTCGGGATATTTTATTATCTTCAGAGGTTTCTGCTGAGAATAAGTCAGTTTCTTCTGCAAATATAAATGAAAATTTGGAGAAATTAAAAGTAGAGCTGCGCATGTCTATTGATTTTTACTTACGTAAATTTCCAACTAAAAATATTAGTATGTGTAGTTGTATTGCCCCTGAAGATATTCGCCAAGGATTAAAAGAATTTCTTGTTGAGCGTGGTATTCAAGTTGGGATATTTGACGCTAATAAATTATTAGGTAAGCCCGTAAATTTTTCCCTAAGTCTTTTAAAGGCTTATGCGGCGGCGGTTATTAATAATGTACCTACGGAACCTCAGATAAACTTGTTACCAACAAAAATAAAAACAAAGGTTCAAACTGCTTCTTTACAGGCGGCTGTTTTTGAACCAACAATTCTGATTAGAAACTTTTTAATTGTTTTTCTAATTATATTACTCCCTTTCCTTTACTATCTTGTCTATAAAATTAAACCTATGAAAGAACAATTAGCCAGTATTAAAAGTCAACGTCCCAATGTAGTATCGATTTCAGCTGAACAGGCTATAGAAGAGTTGTCTTCAGCTAATAAAAATCTTATTAATAAATATCAAGAAATCCTTGCTCTGTTGAAAAATCGGTTATTAGTTACAGAGAAACTTGAGGCTTTACCTAATGTTTTGGTTGATGGAGTGTGGTTAAAGGAGCTTAAGCTTTTTCAAAAAGATGGCTTAGTAAATCTTGTAATTTCTGGTTCAGCTTATCTAGGCAATGAAGATGCCGAACAGTCAGCAATTAACCAATTTGTTAATAACTTAAGTGCCAATGAAAAGATAGGGAAGTTTTTTCAGCCTATGCCAGCGGTATCAATGAATAGAGCAGTAGTAGAGAACACTCCGATAACAGATTTTACAATAGAATATAGGAGTAAGTAAAGTGGATAATATCCAAATAGTAAATAAAATAAAGGCAAACCAAGTTACATTAGTTTTTATAATAATTGGTCTTTTTTTTGCGTACAATGTAGTTAAATTGCAACAACGAAATCTGCAGAATCTTAAAATTGAGATAGAGATGGAACAGCAGAGAAATACAATTTTAAATGAAATAGCTGAAAGAGAAAAAAGGTTAAGTGCTCTGCGTAAAGCTTTGAAAGAAAGGAAAACAGACATCAATCTTGGTGAAACATTACGTAATTTGGCAAAAGCTAACTCTATACGTATTGTGGAACTTGGTCAGGAAGAAGCTCCTGTTGTAGTGGCATCGGGAATTATAGTTTCGATTCCTTATCAACTGGTAGTATCTTGTAAGAGCTATCATGATTTAGGAGAATTTATAAGTGCCATAGAAAGAAATAAAGATATTCTGTTTATAAAGGATATTTCTGTTCGTCGTGAAGATAATAAAGAAGAATGGTTGAAAGCCTATATTAAGCTTGTTCACCTATTACCTAAAGAATAAAGATGAGGAAAAAATTTTTTAATTGTTTTTTTATAATTGTTATCAACTCACTGATATGTATTAATCCAAAGTTATGTTACAGTCAAGAAGATGTTTTAAAGATCCCTGATGTAAGTTATAAGGCTAGAGATAAACGGGATCCTTTTATGGATTTACTTCCCAAGATACTGCCTTTAGAACAGAAGAAAGAAGAACAAGAAGACGTTGTCCTACCACAATTAAATATTCAGGGAGTATTTTGGGGAGGTAAATTTCCTCAAGCTATCATTAATGGCAGAATTGTAAAAGAAAAAGAGACTATTGATAATGTGTTAATACTTTCAATTAAGAGAGAAGAAATTGTAATTTTATTCTCAGGGCGGCAGTTTCGTATACCTACACCAGCGACTTCATCTATTCAATCTTTTAAGGGTCTAGAAAAAGATAAAAAATTATTTCTTGAAAACCGATAAAAATTTTTACAAAATATACAAGGAGGTAGATAATGTCTAATCATGTGTATCGTATTGTTTGTGTTGGGATAATAATTTTTTTATTTGTTAGTGCTAAAGGGAATGCCAGTTATACGAACATCTTGGATGACTATGACAGAACAATTTCTATGGATTTGCAGGAGGCACCTTTAAAGGATGTGTTAAAGATTTTTTCCATTCAGTCCGGTCTTAATTTCATCGCCTCCGAGGCAGTTAAGGATCGTAAGGTTACGCTTTATTTGGAAAACGTGCCAATCAAAGAAGCAATGGAAAAGCTTTTTAAAACTAATAAACTTACCTACGAATACGATGAGGCTGCTAATATTTTTATAGTAACTTATGCGGATGATATTAATGAACCAGAGTTGATAACTAAGGTTTATCAATTAAAGCATAGAGGGGTAGCAAGCTCTACATTTGAAAAAGAGAGACTGAACTTAAATTCAGGAACAGCAGTTACTTCAGGTGCTTTTGTTAGTGGAGAAACACAGACAAATCAAGTAGGAACTGAGGCAGGAACAACAATATTAGAAGCGGTTAAAAGTTTACTAAGTAGATATGGTAAGGCAACAGAGGATAGTAAAACCAATAGTATTGTAGTAACCGATATTCCTAGTAAATTTCCCGCTATTGATCAGCTTATTGCCAAATTAGATGTACCTCAGCCTCAGGTGATGCTTGAAGTTGAGATGTTGGATGTAAGTAAAGACGCCTTGGATGCTTTGGGTCTGAATATCGGAAATATGGAAAATCCCAATCCGATGACTTTAATTATAGGACATAACAAAAATAGCATTTTTTTCGGAGATACTACTAAACGTGGTGCAACAATCAAGACCAGTGGTATCGGTGGAAATATTGTTTTTGGTTCAACTTACAGTATGATTCTTGATTTTTTGACTAAACAGAGAGACACAAAGTTTCTCGCAAGACCCCGTATTCTAACACTTAACAATGAAACCGCAGAGATAGGAATTACTAAGGACGAAATCGTTAATATAAAAAGAGAACAAGAGGCAACCGAAGCAGGTATTACCACTACCTATACCTATGAGCGTGCTACTGACCTCAAATTAACACCCGAAGGTATCGGTATTTTTTTAAGGGTTACACCCCAGATAAATTTAGAAACAGGAGAAATTACCTTAGTTGTTAATCCTAAAACCAGTTCTACCACAAGAGTCAGTGAGATTACAGGAGAACTTGTACGTGATCCTGAGGTGCGTAGCACAAAATCTATTGTAAAACTTAAAGATGGCGAAACAGTAGTGCTGGGAGGACTCATTCACCAGGAGAAAGACCAGACAAGAACTAAGGTTCCAATTCTGGGAGATATTCCTTTCGTAGGTGCTTTGTTTAGACACAAGCAGACAGATAAAAATATTGATAGGGAATTATTGGTTTTTATAACTCCACATATTGTAAAAGAGCAAGGTGTTTCTTCTCCTCGCCCAGCAATAAAAAACATGTCTGGAGCACTTTCCTTTGCTCCTTCTGATCGCAGACAGGCCATTGTCAATATGCTGAATACCTTTGAAAGAGAAAGAAATCCTTATGGCCAAAGAAAAATATCTGAAGTTGGGGGAGCTTTTAATTAAAGAAGGTCTTATAAGCCAAGCGGATTTAGAAAAGGCTATCTCCTTACAACGTAAGGAAGGTGGAAGGCTTGGAGAGATTATTGTTCGTCTAGGTTTGGTTCGGGAAGAAGAACTTGTTCGTATTTTAGGAAAACAGCTGGGTATTCCTTATATTACAGATAGCAGTGGTCTGAAAGTTTCTTTTGACCAAAAAATGGAGAAATTTATTCCCTATGAATATGCGGTGAGAAATTGCGTTATGCCTCTGTCTCATACACTTAATTCTATTACCGTGGCTTTAGCTGATCCTTTGGATTTGTTATTAATGGATAACTTGCGTAAATTGACTGGTTGTGAAGTCAATCCCGTGATTGCTACTCGACAACAGATAATGAAGGCAATTGAAGAATTTTATGGCAAATCTGCTATGTTAAAACAGGTAGTTACCGCTTCTTATGATATAGAGGCAGAACATACGATAGAAACAACTGAGGCAATAGAGGCAGAGCTATCTTTAGATAGACTTATTGCGCGTGCAGAAGAGGCACCCGTTGTAAAATTAGTAGATTTGATTATTCGTCAAGCAATTACTGAGCGGGCATCTGATATTCATATTGAGCCTTTCAAAGATCGTATATCTTTACGTTTTCGCATTGATGGAAAACTCTATGAGATACCACCCCCAGCCAAGCATCTTCATCTTGCAATTATTTCCCGAATCAAAATATTAGCAAAATTAGATATTGCTGAGAAACGCCTGCCGCAGGATGGAGCGATTATGGTAAAGATTGATGACCGCCCAATTGATATTCGTGTTTCTACTATTCCCACTATTTACGGAGAAAAAGCTGTTTTAAGAATATTAGATAAAAGTTCGGTGGTCTTAGATTTAGCACAACTTGGTTTTGAAGCCAAACAATTAGAACAACTACGTCGGGCAATGGCTGCATCATATGGTCTTATTTTTCTGACCGGTCCTACAGGAAGTGGAAAGACAACTACTCTATATGCGATGCTTAATGAAATGAAAGATACCACGCGCAATATTGTAACAGTTGAGGATCCGGTAGAGTATAAGATTGACGGTTTAAACCAGGTTCAGGTAAAACCAGAAATTGGTCTTACCTTTGCTGTAGCGCTTCGTGCGTTTTTACGCCAGGATCCGGATATAATGCTTGTAGGAGAGGTAAGGGATTTAGAGACAGCAGAGATTTGTGTGCGTTCTGCACTTACAGGACATTTGGTATTAAGCACATTACATACCAATGATGCACCATCGGCAGTAAACCGTTTGATGGACATAGGAATTGAACCTTATTTAATTACTCCTTCGCTTCTGTGTGTAGTAGGACAAAGGCTTATTCGCAAACTTTGTCCTGATTGTAAAGAGGCATATGAGCCGACACAGAAACAATTAGCTGATTATAAGTTGAAGGTTGATTTACTATATAAACCCCAGGGTTGTGTCAAATGTAACCATATCGGCTATCGTGGTAGATTGTGTATTGCAGAAGTTATGTTAGTTAATCAAGAGATAAG
>JAOAET010000032.1 GCA_026416665.1 Candidatus Omnitrophota bacterium
TCCCATCTCGAATAATTAAAGTATCTCCTCCTCTCATCAATGCTATACCTGATTTAATATATTTCTTGGCAGTCGACCAGGAAGTACCATCACCTAAATCATTGACTCGGCTACCATCTACATAATAAGTGGCAGCAAAAATGGAAAGGTTATGGGTAAAAAATATAAATATTATTAAAAAGACAAATAACATTATTTTAGTTATATTCATAAATGTCTTTGAATTAATTTAATTTGCTCTCAATTAAACGCAAAAAATTTGCAACAATTACCTGCCAAGAATATTTACTCTGGACAATGCTATAGCCTTTTTCCAGACGGACCGTCAATAAACTACTGTTCTCAATGATATAGTGAATCTGCTCAATGACCTCCTTAATATTATCAGCATAGAATAAAAAATCTTCATCTATATACTCCAATTCCTTCAAACGCGTACTGATAACAGGCTTTTTCATAGAAAGATATTCAAAAAGTTTAATGGGACAGGCGCCATGAGAAATACTAATGGGTCTAAATATATTAAGACATATATCCATCGCATCGATATACTTATATATTTCTGAATGCGCTACTCCGCCAGTAAGAACGACATTTCTCAAATTCAATTTGCCTATTAAACGCTTAACTTCTACAAAATCTCTTCCAGTTCCTACCAAAAGAAAGGTATAATCAGGTAATCTACGTGCCGCCTCAAGCATTAATTCGAAGTCTATAAAGTACTCAAAAGAACCTATAAATCCAATAATAGGTTTCTTATATTGAGCTCTGATATCTTTTCCACTACCTATACGAGAAGGATCCAAATCAACCCCATTTGGTAAAATATGAATTTTATCACTGTTTGTGCTAACAATCTTTTCGGCTAAGACTCGGGATACAACCAAAGTCAAATCACTTTTCTCGATCATTTCTCTTAGTATATATTCACCTAATTTAATTAAGACAGGATTAGAAAATATACCCAATTCTTGTTTTAACATCGCCGGATAATCATCAGCAATATCAAAAATCTTTAAACATCCTTTGATATCTATAAGAGGTAATTGGGGTATATTATACAAAAAAATAACATCAATATCGTAATCTTTAATGAAACGTCTTACTTCAGAAACACATTTATAACTATAATATCCTTTCTTAAAAAGTTTATTAAGAGGAATTCTTGATTTCCAAATAAAAGGATTTACTTTTACTTCTTGTAAAAAAAGATTTTGTGGAATCTCAACTTCTATTTCCTGAAAACTTGTCTCCTGGGAGAACTGTGGTGGTGGTTGAATTACATATACCCTGTGACCATTCTTAGCCAAGGCGGAAAAAATCTGATGGTACCTTGTCCAATTAACACTTTTCCAACGAGCCATGTAAGGAAAAAGAAAATTCATTTTTTCAGAAATATTTTTAAATGTTGAACTATTCGCTCTGCTGCCTTACCATCTCCATACGGAGAAATAGCTTTAGCCATCTTATTGTAAGCCATTTTATCTTTTAATAACCTTTCAACCTCTTTAATGATATTCGCCGTATTGGTGCCAATAAGTTTTGCAACACCTGACTTGATACCTTCCGGTCGCTCGGTCTCATGACGTAAAACAAGAACAGGCTTTCCCAATACTGGTGCTTCTTCCTGAAGACCACCTGAATCTGTTAAAACAAGATAAGAGATTTTTAGCAAATAGACTAATTGATCGTACTCAACCGGGGCGACCAAATGAATTCTATCTTTCTTGTTTAAAATTCGGTAAACAGTGTGCTTCACATTAGGATTAAGATGAACAGGATAGACAACCTCAACATCTCTGTTACGCTTTACAATTTCACATAAAGCATTGCATATTTGTTCGATGGGCTTACCCCAGTTTTCTCTCCGATGAGCGGTTACTAAAATAACCTTGGAATTATCTTTGAAAGTAACATCTACCCTTCTTTCCTTCTTGATTAACATTTTAAGAGCATCCACTACCGTATTACCAGTAAGAATAATTCTTGACTTATGAATACCTTGTCGGATCAATACATCATATGCTGTTTTAGTAGGTGCAAAGTTATACTGGGCAATTGAAGAAATTATACAGCGATTAACTTCTTCAGGGAAAGGATTATAAATGTCATATGTCCTTAAACCCGCTTCAACATGCCCTACAGCAATTCTCTGATAAAAGGCAGACAAAGCAGTAACCATCGCTGTGGTTGTATCCCCCTGTACTAACACAAGATCTGGCTTTAAGTTAGAAAGTATCTTTGTCATAAGTATTAAGGTTCTGGTAGTAAGGAAAGAAAGACTCTGATTCTCCTGCATTATATTTAAATCGATATCCGCCTTTATATTAAAAATTTTCATTACCTGGTCCAACATGTGTCTATGCTGTCCAGTAACACAAACGACCGTGTTAAAGAAATTATCCTCTTTTTTCAAAATCTTAATTACCGGTGCCAACTTAATTGCTTCTGGCCTCGTCCCCAATACAACAAGAATTTTCTTTTTTTGCATTTAGTTGCTCTCCTTTTATTCTTTTGGCAATTTCTCTATATGTCAAAACCTCTATATCATCAGGTAAAGAAACAATAAAGTCTAACAGTCTCTCAAAATCTTTAATCTTTAATAAGTCGGCAGGGTCAATATAAATATTTATGTATGAATGTGTTCTTCGAGCGACTTCTAACAAATACTTAAATAAATCGATATATTCTCTAACTTTGCTATGGCCAAGTCTATATAATAAGTGAGGAGAATTAAATGAATGCCAGGTATCAAAAACAGTTAAGGGATGCCTAGGACAAGTTGAAAGTGGAAATTCTATTATACCTTCAGAGGTAAAAAAAGGCATACCATTTGAATAAGTATTAGTTAACAAGGTTGACGAACAATATATGTACCTTAATTCCCGGAGTATAGAGTAGATGTCATTTGAGAAGAGATTCTTAAAATGAGGGGCACGGAATCCAATAGGAGAAATATCAAGAATTTTTTTACATACTTCATCACAACGAATAATTTCTTCAATCTTCTCTTTTCTACTAAGTAAATTAAATTTTTTATACGGGTTAATAATCTCATTGTCTGGATGTGAGTAAGTATGATTTATAATTTCGTGGCCATGTTCAACGATTAATTTATGTTCATCAGGATATTGCTCAATTAATTTACCTACACATGCAAAAGAAGTTTTAAAAGGATATTTCGTGAAAATCTTAATTAGTTTCGGGAAAGCCTGTATATCCTTAGGATAATCACAATCAAATGAAATAGTCAAACAAGCAATTTTCATTTTCCAAGGAGTTTGTTTCCCCAGATTTGGTAGGAGAAATATTTTATACCAATTTCGTTGCCATAATAATGCTACGGCAGGAAAAACTAACGGATTCTTATTCAATTTAATAAGTAAATCAGTAAAGTAATGCATCCTCAACTTTCAATTTCCTTTATAAAATTTTCAAATTTATATTCCCAGTCTTCCTTTTCCATACAGCGACTTCGAGCAATACGATTTTCTTCTGAATCGTTATTGATGTAATCTTCAATTGCTTTAGTGAATTCTTCTTTATTATAAGCAATTTTAATAACATTGGCGTATGACATTACTTCAGGAATCGGAGTAGAAACGACTGGACATCCAGCAGCAAGGTATTCTTTGAGTTTCAAAGGATTAGAATTACGAGTCAGAGTAGAATCAATAAAAGGAATAATTGCAACACTGAAGGCTTTTGCATAATTAGGCAACATCTGGTAATCTCTAGGGCCTAATATTACAACATTTTTATATTCGCTTAAATCGGGTATATCAGCATCCACCTTACCAATGAGTAAAATTGTCCACTCGGGATATCTTAGAGCCAAAGATCGAATGAGACCAAAATCTAACCAATCGTTAGAAATATGTCCCCAAAAACCAATAATTGGTTTTTTTAACTTTTTTATATCTAGCGGAACTTCGGTCTCAGCCTTTAGAGCCTTATTAAATAGTTTCACATCAACCCCGTGAGGCAGATAGAGAACAGTTGGTTTGAATCTTCTTTTATGTTCGTAAAGTTGTTTAGAAGTTACAATCACATGGTCAGCCTTTTCAAGCAGTCTACTTTCCATCTCTTCAATTTTTTCTGTGGCAACTCCTCTAAAAGAGGTTATTTCATCAGCACAATAATAAATTATTTTCCTTTCTCCAAATCTACCTAATATATCCACAATATTGGGTAGAAAAGTAAGTAGGTACGGTTTATATAATTTTAACTTTACCTGATAATAGCGAATAAATAATGTCAACAAAATAGTATTTATGGCATCTATACATTTGATTCCATGAAAAGGTATAACTATCGGTGTAAATACAAAAAGATTAGAATTTATACGTTGTGCACCTTTTAAGTATTTCTTTAATTTATTGATGATTCGTGTAAGGTCAGACCTGGAGGCCTTGGGTTTCCTCAAACCTATTGAATTTATATACAAAACTTTGTTTTCCCGAGATAGACGTATCGCGATATGATATTGGCTTGTCTTTAAACCGCTATCCCATTCATCGGAAGAAAAATAGATAACGTTATTTCCTTTCATAAATTATTTCTCCAAAATTAGCAAAACCCCATTAATTTTTTTATTATGAATGGCACCTATCTGAGGTGAAGCAATCTCTTTTAGGAAAGTTAATGATAATATTGGTAACAACCAACTACGAAAACATAACTTTACAAGAAAAGGCAAACGATACCATATTCTACTAAAATCAATTTTTGGTTGACCAAAATAAATTTTTTTTACTAAATGTAAACCCGATGGTTTTATTAATCTATTACTTAAAGCATTATCATCATATACACGTGAAAAACCCTTAGTAGTTAAAGTATCTTTTTCTTCTCGGAAAACGGTATCGTAACCAACGGTTATAAGAGCCTTCCCCGATTTTTTCAATATGCGACCAATCTCCTGCATAACTTTTATGTCTTTTTCGCCAGGTAGCAAAGGAAGGACTGCAAAACAATTAACCACATCAAATGATTCGTCAAAAAAAGGTAATTTTGCTCCGTCTGCACATATAGCATCAAAAGACCGCACATTAAGCCTTTGGGAATACTTCCTTTGCAGATTAATTTTTTTCTGGTTGACATCAACTACTGTTACCTCAAAACCAAAAACCTTAGCAGCAAATAACCCCCATGTTTCTTCTCCACATCCAATATCTATTAACGTCGTTTTTTCTTTTTTTGTTTTTTGGAAATAAAAGTTAATTTGCTTCGCTGCTATTAAATATTCCCTTAAACGAAAATAATCAATTCCTTTTATAAACGATCTTAACCCTGCCTTACAATTGATTAAATAAAATAAAAAAAAATTTTGTATCATCTTATGTTCTACTTTCAATAAGTTCCTTAAAAACTTCATATCTTTCTAAAGAAGACTCATCCCAGGAAAGTATTCTAGGAATTTTTCTATCATCAGAAGAAAATTTCAGCAAAGAATCTTCGAAAGCCTTTCTTAATTCAGTTGGTCGACTAGGGGTGACCAACATACCTTGTTCTGCAGAAGAAATTATTTCTGGTATTCCGCCCACCTTTGAAGCAATTATAAATTTTCTACAACTTAATGCTTCTAATAACACGTTTGGAAAACCTTCCCGAATACTGGGAAGACAGAAAATATCACAAGCATTCATCCATTCTGGTATTTCAAGTGGTGGTCTAATACCTACCAATCGTACAGAATCTGTTAAATTTTCTTCTCGAATAAATCTTTCCATATTCTTTTTTTCCCTGCCGTTACCTACAATAACTAGTAAATATTCACTGGATGAATTACTTATAAATTCTTTCCATGCCTCTAAGAGCGTGTGAACCCCTTTAACTTTCTCAAGATTTCCCACAAATAAAAAAATTTTTTTATCTAAAGGAAGTAATAATTTTTCCCGGCATATATTCTTATCTAATACCTTAAACTTATTCTTATCAACGCCGTTGTAAATAACTCTTATTTTTTCCTCAGGTATGCCCATCAACATAAGTTTTTCTTTCATATCTTCATTAACACTTATTACTTTATCGCTTAATAAACAACAATATTTAATTAATCTCTTACGTATGAAAAACTTAGAAAGCAAATTAACATCACAACCTAATGCTTCAACCACAACCTTCTTCTTGAAATATTTTGCTAATAAAGTAGCCGCAAAACCATCAGGAAATAAATAAGGAGATAAAATAATATCAAACTCAATCTCTCTATTGATATCCAACCACTTTTTAATTGCATAATAATAAATCCAGCCATGAAGAAAAATAAATATTTTAGGTGGTAAAAAAATTCGGGGGTGAAAAACACAAATACCTTCTATATTCTCATAAAAAGGAATTTTTCTAATCTTAATAAGCGACGGTATTCGTACCGGTGCAATAACAACTACATTTGCCAACTTTGCTAACCCTTTTGCTATTTCTAGATTAAATGGTGCTTTCGCCGGTTCCTGTGAATTAGGAAACAACATTGTGAGTATTAGTATGTTCATCTCTACGTTAAACTGTCTTTACAAATTTCTTTATCTATAAAAACACGGTGCCAGTATTCTAAAACAAGCAAACTCCATAAAAGTTTACTATAATCTTCTCTATTACTATATTGCTTTTCTATTATCTCTTTAATAAAATCTCTATTGAAGTAGCCTCTATCAAGTGACCTTTCATTTAATAACACTGAAGCAATTTGTTTACTCAAATTCCCTTGAAACCATATAGCTAGCGGGACAGGAAATCCTTGTTTTCTTCTATTTACTATGCCTTTTGGAAGAAAATCCTTATATGTTTGTTTGAGAATAAATTTGGTTGTAAATCCTTTTATTTTCCATTTTGAAGGGATCCTTCTACTAAATTCTACAAGTCTATAATCAAGAAACGGACATCTCAATTCAACAGAAGCAGCCATGGTCATTTTGTCCGCCTTTAATAGTAAATTATCCGCAAGCCACGTCTTTATATCTAAAAACTGCATTCTATCTAAAATATCTCTTCCTCTAACCTTATCATAAAAATAATGTATCTTATCTTTAAAATTATTAGTTAAAGAAAGTTCTATTAAATCTTTAGAATAAAGCTTGTGCTTAATATAGTTAGAAAGATCTGCCATATCGCCTAGAAATCTATCCTCAATTGGTAATCTAGCCCATTCCTTATACTTTTGCCCACGTCTTTCACCAAAAATAATAGGAAATAAGGGATCAAAAAAAGAATATCTTAACCAACGTGGTATTCCACGATACCACTGTAAACCTCTCATTAAATTATAAATAGGATAACCACCAAATAATTCGTCTGAACCTTCACCTGACAATAAAACTGTAACATATTTTTTAGCCTTTTTGGACATCAACCATAGAGGGATACAAGCCTGATCAGCAATAGGCTCCTCAAGATGCCAAATCATTTGAGGTATAGCATCATAGAAATCAACTGGTTCCAAAACAATTTCATAGTGTTCGGTACCAAAGTGATTCGCAACAATTCTTGCATAGCATAACTCACTATGTTCACTTTTGTCTTTATAACCAATCGAAAAAGTCTTAACCGGTGTTTTAGAAAATTTAGCCATAAGACCAACAATAATACTTGAATCAATGCCTCCACTTAAAAAGACACCTAGCGGGACATCGCTGATCAAACGTTTTCTAACAGCATCTTCTAGTATTAACTTCAGCTGTTCTTGAAAATTAGAAAACGAATTTTTTTCTTCCCTGATTGAATCAAGCTGCCAATATTCTTGTTGTAATATTTGTCCGTTTTGTACAATAAGTATATGACCTGGTAATAGCTTTTTAATATTCTTAAATAAGGTATTTGGTGCCACTACGTATCCCAATGTCAGGAATTCATCTATATTTTCATAGCTTACTTCTGGCTTTATTTTTCCTGTTCTTATCAATCCTTTAATTTCTGAAGAAAAAATAAATATCGTAGAATCACAGTAGTAATAAAGAGGTTTCTTGCCTAATCTGTCACGCGCAAGGAAAAGAATCTGTTTTTTTTCATCCCAAAGAGCAAAAGCAAACATCCCATCAAAAATTCTGACACAATCAAAACCATACTCTTCATAAGCATGAACAATTACTTCAGTATCTGTTTTTGTTTTGAAAACATGTCCTTTGGTTTCTAGTTTCTTTCTTAATTCTCTGAAGTTATATATTTCACCATTCAGAATAATACTACAACTTTTATCTTCGTTAAAAATAGGTTGATGTCCAGTAGAAAGATCAATGATGCTCAAACGACGATGTCCCATATTTATAAAATTATGAAAAAAATATCCCTCATCATCTGGACCACGATGTTTCATAACCTCTGTCATCAAATAAACAATTTCTTTATCCAATAAATTTTTTTTATCCAAACTTATCAAACCACAAATCCCGCACATAGATTATTCAATAATCCTTTTTTGTCTTGCTATTTCCAAATATCTTCTTTCGTATGCCTTAATCATTGATTGCAAACTAAACTTTTTCAAAACACTTTCTCTTGCATTCTGCCCCAATTGTTTAATTAAAGACCGATCATTAATACATTTTTTTATTGCGGTTAACAAATCATCAAGATCGTTCGGGGCAATAAGAAAACCTGTTTTATTTTCTTCAACTATTTCTTTATTACCGCCGACATGTGTTGCTATTACTGGTTTGCCACATGCCATTGCCTCAAGAATGGTATTGGACATCCCTTCACTAAGTGATACAAGCACAAATATATCAAATATGGGATACAGCAGAGGCATATTATTACGTTCACCCAAGAAAATTATTTCTGTCTTTATCTGTTGTGCATATCTTTCTAATTCTTTTTTACAAGGGCCATCTCCTATAATGATACATTTAGTATCTACTTCCTCTTGGTCTAATTTTTTCTTTGCTTCTATTAATAACCTTAAGTTTTTAATAGGAACTAATCTGCCGACACTACCGAACACGAATGTCTCCGGAGAAATACCTAATTCATCTCTTATGGTAGAATAAGATATAGGACTAAACTTTTCAGTATCGACTCCATTAATTAACACATCAATTTTATTCTCTGGAATGCTTATTTTGCTTATCAACTCTTTTTTTAACGATGCCGAAACAACAAAAAACTTATCGACTAATCTAGATAAAAAACGCATAGCCCAAAGCCTTCGCAATTGTGATAAAACTAGAGTTCCGTGTTCACCATGAATAATGACAGGGGTCCCAGCAAGCTTTGAAGCAATAATCCCATATAATCCACTGTAGTAATTATGTGTATGAACAATATCTACTTTTTCTTTTAGAATTAGTTTTTTTATTTTATCAAACAAATTAATCGAAAATCCCTCTCTCTGATGTAAACAAAAAATTTTAATTCTAGATTTATCAACTCTTTTTACAAATTCACCTTCTTTATTAAGACAACAGAGAGAAAGACTAAATAAATCTTTGTCAAGGTAATTTACAAGATTAACTATACCATTCTCCATACCACCAACTTCCAGTGATTCTTGAATATGCATTATATGTATTTTTTTCATATTTAGAATGCCTTATCTATATTTTTTTGATCCAATTATTAAGAAACTTGCTGATATAATATGCAACCGCCTTGAGCCAGGCCAAAGATGATCAAGAAAATGAAAAGGGTAAAACAACCACCCCAACATTATATTTATAATCTTTGACAAGGTATCACAATTGAAAGAAAAAACTATTGAGAGAAACTCTCTTAAAATCCACAAAAACATTGAAAAAGGACCACGGTTATTACATAATTTCTTAACTTCAAAATTATTAAATAACAACTTTACTCCTTCTATAGTAAAACGGTGATAGTCTGTAGGATCAGGATGGTATGGCTGTAAAAACGGTAAAGTAGCTAAAACAATTCCCCCTGGTTTCAGTATTCGTTCAATCTCCCTAATGACGGCCTGCGGATCTTTTACAATCTCCAAAACAGCCGTAATTATTACACCGTCAAAAGAAGATTCTCTAAAAGGCAAGAAATGTGCATCAGCCACGATATCAACGTTTGGTAACTTAGCAATATCAAGATTAATAACGTTAGGAGAATAGCTACAATTTTTTGAACCAATATTTAGAATCTTACCACTAGAAGGAATCTTATTAATCAATTTCTCTATCTCTTTTTTTTGAATCCTCGATCCAAAATCAGGTACCTTTTTTATTTTTCTGTATAATTTATTTATTAGACCATTAATCTTCATTTTATAGTGTATTTAAAAAATTAAAAAGTTTCAGTGTAAGAACTTTACGATCATATTTTTCTATTTCTTCTATGTTAATATTAACCAGCAAATTTCCTTTACTAAAATTACATACTATTTGTTTCAACGCCGTCTTTATTGAATCAATATCATAAAAATTAGCATTTATACCTAAACCTGTATTCCTTAATAAGTCAACAGTTTCATTGGATGGAAGAATTGCAAGAATAGGCTTCTTAAAGAACATATAGGTAAACACTTTACTAGGAATACACCATTTTTCTCTACAGTCATTCCTTTGCAGAAGAAGTAAGATATCTGCACTGGCCAATGTCTGATTAATATCTTCGGAAGGTAAAAAACCCACGATATTAAATATTTGTCTAAATGGCTCCTTTGAAATTACTTCTTTGTCGTATTCGGAGATCGTTCCAACAAGGTTAATTCTGATTTTCTCTAAAATTTCTTTATCGGAATAAAACATATCTTTTAAAGCGATATATAATGTATCTAACATCCCTTGATAAACTGTTCCTACAAAAGTGATATTAATAACTGAAGAAAAATCCTTTTTAATAATAATATTAGCATTAAGAATATCACTATCATAACCATTAGTTATAACTTTTATTTTATCTTCTTCAAGATATCGATGACGAGTAAGAATAATACTTTTCATATTATTAGTGTTCGCAATAATTAGATCTGCGTTCTTAAATAAACACGACTCAAAAAGAAAATAAATCTTCTTAAAAAACAATGGATAATGATTATAGTCTTCTCCTTCATAATCACGAAAATCTGCTATCCATCTTCTTTTTAAAAACTTCTTAGAGCACAATCCTAAAAGATGGCTTGAAGTAGTAGGCGAACTACTGAATATAATATCTATTTTCTTAGTCAACACAAGATAGAACAAACATAAGAATGCGGTGGGCAACCAACCTATTTTTCTATCTGGAAAGAATATCAAACTTTCTAATATATTTAGAAGAGTCTTTCTTGCCGAGCGCGCATTGCAAACTTTATTGTCACTTATACTTTTTTTCTGAAACTTCTTAAAGAATAAAACAAGCTTTGTTTTCATTCTATCTACCTCAAATGAAAAAGTCCTGTAAATTTTAGTATCTGGAGGAATCAATTTTAATGTAGTTATATCTTTGGTGTCTCCAAACGGATTTTTTGCGGTTAGAACATATTTCTCAATATCTTGCGGAAGGTTACGTAAAAAACCTAATATACGATATATACCAGGACTATTTATAGGTGGAAAGTTGTAAATGACAAAAAGAACACGTTTCTTCATTTTATATAGTTCGTGCCACAATATGTATTAACAAAATAATACATACTACTATCCCCAATATTTTCAATATATCTTCTACAGTAAACATCGATCGCTCTGATGATGCGGCCCATCGTTGAACAACAACTGCAAATGCAAACAGGATAAAAAGAGGAATATAATAAGCACTGGAAGAAAAATAAGAGCCAATTAAATACGCAATAAGACTAATTCTTATTGTTCGTGCTGACCAAGCAATATTACTGCTTATGTTATTACTTAAAGAAGTTAGGGAAACTTTATTTAAATTCTTAAAACTATAATAAAATAATGATATCCAAAGGAATAATCCCAGTATTCCAACTTCTGTTAATACCTCTATATAAGAACTGTGTGCTGCTATCTTGAAATGTTCGTAGAACTGCCCTTTACCAATCCCCCAAATAGGAGTGGTCTTCCATATCATAAGACCATTGGCCCAAGCATCAATTCTCCCTAAGGCAGAAGCATCCTCTTGGTAACTAAAAGTGCTAGAAAACCTAGGCACGATTTTTATTAAAACAATAAATATTAGAAAACTCAAAAAGAAACTAAAGGTTTTCACAATATTTTTATTTGTAAAAGAATTCATAATCAAGAATACTGTTATGATAAAACAAATCAACCCTCCCCGGGATTGAGTCAAATATATACAGTAGAGATAAGATAAAAAGATTAAAAAATACAGTATTTTTTTAATCATATTTTTATTCACTTTTATGAACAAAAATATAAAAGGAGAAGTATAACAAAGACCATAGGCCAGTTGATTAGTATCAAAAATGCCTACACCACGTATTCTTCCTTCAAGATGCATTCCTACCCCAGTAAAATCAATACCATAATACTGTAAAATCCCCATTATAGAGTTTATTGTCATTGCAAAAACAATAATCCTTAGTATTTTCAACAATTGTTTTTCGTTTTCAATAATACTAATAGTTAAAAAATAAATTATTACTATCTTGGCCCATTCCAGAAATGTATCTATTGTGTAGCTAACCCACCCTACACTAATTGTTGAAAGAACAATTGCCCCCCACAAGAATATCATTAATAAGTTTTGTTGTGCTCGGCCAAAATTGAAATTTTGAGTTAACATAATACGAAAAATCCAGAATACCGCAAGCAATAGCATGGTAAAATATGCTAAAGGAAAACCCTTAATACCTGGAATAAACTCTTGAGGCTGTAAAAAAGTAATTATCATAAATAACAATAAAAATAAAAATGACATATGAAACTCCGACACTAGAGATTTCTTACTAAATAAACATAAGGTGCAACTACATAATCCCTATATAGATTAGGATTTCCGTCCCTGCCTGCCTCAGCTGCTTTAATTATATTAAATAGTTCCCTAGCAGTTACATAATGAAGACAAAAATTTTCTCCGTCATTATATCGTTCTCTAAGATATTTATGCATCAAGAAAGCTTTTTCTCCAAAAAGTACATCCCAACTACTTTCTATTGCCCCGTGGGTATGCAATTTAATTATCAACCAGTCATCCTTACCACCAATAGTAATCGCATTTTTTATCCAGAAATCGATTCTCTTTATGGAAGGGCTGTCCTCTGAATCCAAATCCGAAGTTTCTAACTGGAAACTTAAAAAACCTTTCTTATAATTTCTTCTTATCGCTAAAATCCCTTGGACAATCATTAAATCACCCCATTCTTTTTTCCCTACTTCTACTTTTCTGCCCCAAGTATAGGACTTTTTATACCTATGATTATCTTTTGCGTAATATATTGTGTTAACTAAAAGGGGTTGAGCTAAATTTAAACAAGGAAAAGTAAAATCAGCGTAACAGCCACATTCTTTCAAGATTACAATTTCATTATTTACACCACAAAATTTTTTACCCCTTGAGTTATCCAAAGACCAATCACCATGAACAAAAGCAAAAGTTTTTTTCCCGTTAGGCAGAGTAAAAACTCCATATTTTGAATAATCATTAATACATGATAAAATTTTTTTCTTCAGTGTCTCTCCCGTATCCGGAAAAGGTAACATGCGATTATGATGAAGATGCATCTCTATTTCTCCGAATCCGGAAGAACACAGTTGAACCAATGTCTTTAAAAAAGAAATGTCGTAATGTGGAGGATAAAACCAAGTATGCTGAGGGTGTCTACCATCAAAATCTGTAAAATTTTTTGCCATTTCAGGATAACACTTTACCCAAGTATTAACTCTTTTTATCTGTGCATCGTAACTAACATTACCGTTACCGGGTTCAAAATGATCCACTATACATAACAAAATATGTCTTAACTTCTTCTGTCTTCTTCTAACTGGAAAACTGATTTTTGGGAAAATAATTTTGTAAATAAAATATACAATTCGCCAAGGTTTCATTAACATCGTGAAAAATAATAATATTGTAAAAAAAATAAACAGTTGCATTTAAATCCTCAGTGCTGATTTAAACTCTGATATAATGAAAAGTAATTATCAACCATTTTATCAATTGTAAATTTTTCTTCTACTATCTCTCTAGCCCTTTTCCCCATAGCTATTGCCTTAGTTTGATCACGTAAAACTTCAAGTATTGTATTAGCTAAAGCTATCGAATCAGCCGGCGGCACAAGGATACCTGACTCTTTATCTTTTATAATTTCTGGAATTCCACCAACTTTTGTTGCTATTACTGGTTTTGCCATCGCCATTGCTTCAATATTCACTATACCAAACGGTTCAGCTAACGATGGCAAAACAAATACATCACTAAGTGAAATAATCTGATTAACATCATTTCTTCTACCTAGAAAAACTACCTTATCATCCACAGATAAATTTCTTGCAAGTGTTTTTAAATTACTATCCAAAGGACCTTCTCCTACTATTAAAAGGACAGCCTGAGGATAGACTTTCAAAATATGAGGTAAAGCCATTAATAAAAAATTAATTCCTTTACGAGGAATTAAACTACCAATTGTTAAAATTACTGGGCCGACATTACCAATTAATTTTCCCTTAAGCTCTGATTTGTTAATATGATTGTTATACTTAGATAAATCTATCCCGTTATAAATTGTGGTAATCTTCTTCGAAGAAATTAAACGTTCCTCTAATATCTGTTTTTGCCCATGATAAACAGTACATATTTTTTCACAGACCAAAGAAACAATTCTTATTTTTGATAAATATTTTTTGATGGAAAAACCTTTCCTAAGAGAAATTATTTCGGAATGTTGGTGCCAGACAAGTTTAACTTTAATTCTACATATTTTCAATAACAACCACAACAATAAAACAGTAGATTCATTAATAAAGTGGAAAGCAACAATATCGATTTTATCTTTTTTTTCTAAAATACATCTAAAAACATAAAAGGCTAATTTAAAGTTATGTCTTTTCTCGGTTTTGCTATCAACCCACCACTTATTAAATATTGAATATTTAAAATTGGTTTGTTCAAGCATCTCTTTAACCTCTTTACACGGTTCAACCGGCAGAATAAATTCAATATGAATGTTATTAAAATTACATTTCTTTAGAAATAAATAATGAAAATCAATCCAAGAGTCAATTCTTTTCATGTTAATATCTTCAACTACTAGAATTCCTTTCATTAATTTTCCCTTAATTTAAATTATTTTTTAATTTTATTCTTCAACCTCTCAAAAAAATATAAAAATTTCTTCCTTAAAAAAACAAGTAATAAAGACTTAAATAGAATAGCGTATTTATCGTCTTCAACATCAAGCCGCCAAGGAAAAATGATGATGGCAAAAAAGGCATTAAGAATTGCTTGCTTTGAGTTTGAAACTAAATAGTATTCTCTTGCAGCATCAAGATAAGTATAACTATAAGCCCTCAATATTCCTATAGTCTTCATCTTATGTTTATATTTTTTTATAAACTTTTTGTGATTAATTTTTATTAAAGAAGTATTTTTTGAATAACTATCACTATATATTCTTGTTTTTACCAAAGGCTCATCAATATTTGCAATCTCATACATTTCTTCAATCCTTAACCACATATCTCTGTCTTCAGAACCCCTTAAGGACTCATCAAATAATCCAACTTTATCGAAAACTTCACGCCTTATTAATACTCCACTAGGACCACCGCCTATAACATTTCGTATAATTAAATCACGACAAAAATACATTTTTTTAGTAATTTCATTTCCTCTTATTACTTTTATTATGTTACCGCTTTCATCTATATCGTATACTCCACATCCAACTGCACCAATACTCTCAAAACTTTCTAGAAAACTAAGCTGAATTGTAAGTTTACTCGGCAACCAAACATCATCGGCATCAAGAAAAGCAATATACTCACCTTTTGCTTCTCTAATTCCCTTATTTCTTGCTGCGGAAGGTCCGGAATTTTTTTGAAAAAAATATTTTATTTTTTGAGGAAAATTATTAAGATATTGATGAACTATTATTTCTGTATTATCGATAGAACCATCGTCAACAACAACAATTTCAAAATCCGAATAAGTTTGTTCTAACACACTAGAAATCGCCTCGGAAATATACTTTCCATCATTATGGGTTGGGATTATAACACTAACTTTAGGCATATTACTTTATTTTTAGAAGATTTCTTTTAAATAAGTTATATTTTTTTTAGCCAAATCCTGCATCTGAGGGATTTTCAGAGATAATATATTTCTTATTTCTGCTTCTTTATCTATCAAAATATTTAATTTTTGAAAAAGTATACGGCTGTTAAATTCTTCTATATTGATTAGGAGATCGTAGTTATCAAATAAATCCCTATTAATCCCTTTACTCTTTATACTATAACCAATGGTCAATGTTGGGACTTTAGTTGATAAAGATGCGATTGTTGAGTGTGTTCTGGCGCCAATAAAAAAACGGCATTTTGAAATTATTGCCTTTGTTTGCATAGCATTATAAATCGGATCAATAATTTTTATTTTACTGGTATTGGAAAGTTCCCTATAAATTTCTTTCATAAATAGATAATCATTGTTAAAACCTTCATAAGAAACATGTGGTATTAATAATACAAATATGTCATAATGGTTTATTACTTTTCTAAGGAAAGAAATGCTTTCACTTATTATAAATTTATTATCTTTTTCACTAGAATACCGTGACAATATTGGCGAGATATTAAATCCTAAAGAATTGTCAAAAATTAATTCTGATTTATCAAAAACACTTTCGTCACAAGGTAGTAGGAAAGCAGGATCAGCCGTAACCCTTACGTTTTTATAAATTCCTATGGAGTCTAAATATCTTAACGTCTCGCTTTCCCGAACAGTTATCAAATCTACTGAACTCAAATGAGAGATTATCTTTTTAAGTTGTTTGTCCTCAGAGAAAGGGCCGATGGAAGCAGCCCAAATCACTAATTTTTTATTATAGTAATTTTTTAACAAATTACCTAAATTTAACAAATCCTTAGGAAAACCATAATCTAAAGAATAGTTATCTCCTCCAATAGATAGAACAAAATCTATGTCTTCTATGTTTCGAATTATCTCTGAAAATATAATAAAATCTTCTTTTCCAAAAATGCGGTATATTTGTCTTAGAAACCAGTCTTTACTTAATCTTTGCCAAACATTAGATTCTGTAGAAATGACTTTAACATTATTGCCAAAATTAACAAGTTTGTCATTTGCGTAATCATAAGAAGATAACACAACCCGACAATCTTTAAAATTCTCACAAAGCAAATTTATAGTAGTTCTTACTATTGCCTCACATCCTCGATTTTTACAACTACCTTGCCCTATTAATAAGAAATTCATTTACTCCTCCAAGGATTTATTCCCACTCTACATTTTCCCTAATAACTTTTGCAGGCACTCCCGCAGCTAAACATTTGGGAGGAATATCTTTGGTAACTACTGAACCTGCTGCAATAATAGCTCCATCTCCAATAGTCACACCTTTAAGAATAATAGAACGAGTCCCAATCCAAACATGTTTTCCAATATTTATTTCTTTTGCCATCTGGTGCTTACTATCTAAGATAACATGTGCGTCACAGTCGCGTATTATGACGTCTCTGGCAATCGCACAACCTTCACCGATATTAATTTTTTTTGCACAATAAATCTGCGTACCATCGTTACAAAAACCACCATTTAATACTAAAATTCCGTTTCTTACGACTCTTATGTCTGAACCATTGTATATCTCAAACTCCTTATTAACTATAAGTATTGCATTATCCTCCACTAACAATCTTGTCTCTAAACGTGAATTTTTAATCGTGTGCCAACCGACGATTAAATCTGCATTTAACTTTATAGTTGCCTTTTTGCTTATGTTCAAGCAAGAGTAACTTAGCGGGACAATAAAATTCATCTCGTCTTTTTTAATATTTTTGTAAAAGAAATTAATTTTTATAAAAGAAAGCCATTGACTCAAAGAAAAACCTAAGAAATTAAATACCCTAAAAAAAGCAGAAATCAAAGTTTTCAAGTTATTTAACAAATAATTGTTAAAATTATTACGAAAATATTTTCTCGCTAGCCTATCAAAATGATAATTGTCTAAGTCTCTAAAAAAATCTTTCCTTTTTTTACACTCTGCTACAGAGTGAAGTAACGCCGGATTTCCACAAAGGACATCAGATAATTTGCACTGTCGCGCAAATATTTTGTTATTTATTTTCTCAAACAAAGAAATTCCTTTTGGTGAATTTATAATCACCACTGATGTGCCACAATCATTATCTAATTCTGGATAAATATTCTCTATCCCCCAGAAATCACCGAGACTTATATCGGAAATCCGTGGAATTTTTTTAAATTGACATTTATAACATGAAGGTCTCAAGAAACAATTGGCTCTCAAATAACCTCTCATAAACAAATCCTGATGATAATCTTTAAGGTACTGTTTTCCATTAGAAAAAATTACTTTGGTTGCAAAGCGATGCCATCCATACGATTTATCCTTGAATTTAATCTTGCTTATCTTAGATTTATATTTTTTCTCGAGCATATTGATATATTTCAAAAAAACCTTGGGGGAATTAACTCCACGACAAATAAAATCACAAGTAAATAGATTTACATAATCCTTCTCAAGAAAGTAATAAAGCCCTGCTATTTGACAAGGCGTTGCAGCAACTAATACTATTTTTTTTCTTTCTAAATTATCTTTAATTTCTTTATATAAAGTATTTATATGACTTTGCAAATATTTTGAACCCCTTATCTCTTTTAACTTATCGGGATCATCTGTTAAAATATGAACGACTTTTAAATCACTGGTATAAATTGCTCCAGAGACAGCCCCACCGTCATCAAATATCTTTTCTGCAAGGGCAGAAAAGACTCCTCCAGACGTACTCTGTAAAAGCACTTTTTTATCTTTATTCCACGCTGCATATACTACGGGTGCTTCCAACCGTTCAAGATATAAAGAGTTTTGACTAACCAATGGACAAGCTTTTTCACAGAGGCGACAATTTATGCATTTTTTAATATCGACCGCTGGATATAAAAAACCTTCATTATCCTCGACCATTATAATGCTGCTGTTTGGACAAACGTTTAAACAGGCGCAACAACCAGTACAATTTTCTTTATTAATAATTTTAATCATACAGACTTTGTTTTTTAAAATTTTACAAATAATTCGTCAAAAGAAATTTTTTAATTATTTTTTTAGGAATTCTTTTAATTAAAGACTCTTTTTCTAAATTACTTAAGCCAAAAGTAAGAATTATAAATAAGAATATAATTGTCTCAACAGTCACCCAAAAGACAATAACAACATAGTTAGGAGTAATCCATTCCTTAATAATGAACCAAAAAATATACAATCCTGAAATTGAAAAGATTGCAATAGGTAATATAGTATTCATATAGAGATTTTTAAAACTTAGATTTATAACTCGGCACAAATAGGTAGGCTGAATAAATGTCTTATTAATAATCAAAGGGATTGCTGTGCCCAGTGCAACTCCATAAATACCAAGTTTTTTTACTAAGATAATACTTAAAATAAAATTAACTATTGCCTCAATACAGTTAAAGAATGCGTAGTATCTATGTTTTGATAAACCATATAATATGCCACGACATGGCTGCATAACATCCAACATAAAAGCCACAAGCAAAATAACTAATACACCGTAGGCACCGATATACTCTTTCCCAACCCATCGCTCAATAAATGCCTTACCAAAAAGTATCAATAAACTTCCTACATATATAGCCAAATAACAACTGATTTTGGTAAGAAAAACATAATTTTTACGAATTGAGTCATAATCCTGTGCGCCCTCATACTGGCTAAATAATGGAAAAGTCATACCTAAAGCACTTTCAATAAAATCAAGAAAGTACTGAGCCAGCCTAAAACCTATAGAGTAGATTGTTATCTGATTTAACCCAATAGTGATAACTATAACAAGGTTATCTATGTTAAAACGAATCTGATCCGCAATTTTTGAGACAAAAGTAAAGAAACTATATTTAAGTAACTGCCATATTTTTTGACGCTTGAAAAATTTTAGTGAGAATAAAATATCTTTATATAATTTTTTGATAAATATAAAATTTAATAGATACCCTCCGACTTCGGTTGTCAAACCTATTATTGCTAAAGCAATAATTCCTCCTCCCAATTTAAGAACTAATACGGTAGAGGTGGTCCTAAAAATAAGTTTTATTAGATCAACAAGACTTACAATGTCATATCGCATATTGCCTGTCAAGATTCCTTCGAAAATACTACAAGGGAAGGCAATAGCAACATTGATGCCCAAGATAAGTAAAGTTATTCTAAATAGTGAAATCTCCGTAATATTTTTAATAACTAATGGGGCAAAATATATTAACGCCAATGTAAATAGAATTGAAACAATGCCAATTAAGACAAACATAGCAAGAGAAGTATTTATGGTAGTATTGACTTCTTCCTTCTCATTGGCACCAACTGCTCTAGAAATATACCTTTTTACAGCAAAATTAAGACCAAAATCCAAGAGGCCATAATACCCCAAAAAAGACCCCACCAAAACCCATAGACCGTACATTTCATCACCTAAGTTTCTTATAATAAAAGGGGTAAGGGCTAAATTAATAAAAGCATTAAGAAAAAATAAGATAATTCTTAGTATTGAACCCTTAACAAATTTTATTAAATTTGATGACATATTTTTTTAGTGGGACAATCCCAAAAGAAATCTATAAATATTAAAAAGTAGTTTTATCTGGCAAGTTAATATTTCATTGTTCTTTATTTTTAGAAGATGGGTTAAACAATTTAACAAAACTGGTATTAATTGCCAAAGTTTACACAATGATAAAGATAATCGCCAGCAAAAACCATATGTATTACCATAGTGTTTCTGAAAAAATTTATTTCTACTCTTGTAGAATTCTAATTCAAATCTTGTATGTTCCTTGATAGAACTTTTGCCAAACAAATGGATTATTTTGGCCTTTGGTAAACAGAAAATCTTCCATCCTTTTTTTCTTGCCCGTAAACACAAATCTACATCTTCAGCATAGAAAAAAAAATCCTCATCAAATAATCCCACAGAATTTAATGTTTCTCTTCTTATCATCATTGCGGCTCCTAGAACATAATCAACGGCAAAAGGTTCCTCTAAATTTGAATCAACACATCTTTTAGGTGGCTTGCCAAAAATAAGTGGTCTTATTTCTCTGATTATTTCTGACCTAATCGTTGGAAAATAGCTATAAGACATGTTAGGTTTAAAATCCTCAGTTAATAAATTCGCTCCACATATTCCTGCTTCCGGGTTACTGTCAAGGAATGCAATCATATACTCTATTGCTTCTGATAACACTACGGTATCGCTGTTTAAAAACAAAACATATTCCCCATTTGTTAACGGTATAACTTGATTGTTCGCTCGGGAAAAACCAACATTTTCTTTATTTTCTATCAAATTTACTTGTCTAAAATCCTTTTTTACCATTTCAGCGCTAGAATCTTTAGAAGCATTATCTACCACCCAAACTTCAAACCAAGTTTTTCCATCTAGAGTATTAAAAATAGAATTTAGACAATTAAATAATAGATGTTTTGTATTCCAATTAATTATAATAATGGATAATTTAAGCATTATTTTGTGTTATCCTCGTTAGCCAATCACTGCATAACAGAAATAGTTCTTTTTGAGAATCCTCTGAAGAAAATATATGGTTTGTATTCTTAATAATATGAATTTCAGTAAATTTTTTACAAATATTACTTTTCTCAATAAACCGATTACGAAATATCTTGTTAAACTCCCAAGTTGCTTGGTCTCGGTCTGCGTAAATGAATAACACTTTTCTTTGCGAAACACAATACTTTTGATAAGCATATATAAAATCCCTGTTTAATAAAAATCCTTTGTGTTCTTGTTCGGTTATTTTCCTTCCCAACTCAATATTTACTATATTGTTCCAGAGATACTTTAATGAAGCTCTAATAGAAATGCCTATCTTTTTGTATTCGCTTCTTCCAGTTAAAAATTTATACCATGCTTTTACACTGCCCATCTTAAAAATATAAGAAGATAATAACGCGGCCTCCTCCAAATGATTATTTTCTTCCCTAAGTTTTGCTGATGAAAGCGTCACTGGACCAGCTATCGAAATTATTCCTTCAACGCATTTAACTTTTAGTGCAGTAAAAAAAGCAGTTAAAGCCCCTCCACAAAGCCCAACAAGGATTATTTTATTTATCTTTTTAGCTTGCTTTATCATTTCTATTGCTGCTACTGTATCCTCTGCGAAATAACCTTTTTGAATCTCATTAAAGTGTTCGGTGATTATACCCTCCTTCAACTCTCCTTCACTATCTCCTATACCATGTGTATCAAATCGCAAAACTGTAAAACCCATCGCAGCAAGGAAACGTGCGAGTTTAACATTTAACCTATGCCAAGCAACACGATAATTTAGCCCTGTATTAAGTAAAACCACTCCAATTTTGTTACTATTAGATTCAGGATAACTTAAAATACCATAAAGTTTTTCTTTCTTTTTGTTGTAAAAGCAAATAATATCTTCCATGTTAATATTTAGGATAAGTTGTTTTTCACCCAAATTAAAGTTTTTTGAAAGATTTCTTGTGGAAAAGGATTATAATATTTCCATTCATTCCAGGTAAATTCAGGTTTCATAGATATATAGGTTATTTTTTTGTTTACTATCTCAAACCTTTCTTGCTGTCTAAAGCTATCATCTTCAAATTTAACTAATAAAATCGGTTTATCGATCCGATTAAGAATACTTATGATATCTACTCTCGTAGCTTGCTTCCACAATGAGTTAGTTACATACCAACCATCGACATTGATCTTTTCACCCGATAAAATTTTATTTACTAACTGCTCTCTGTTTAAGATGATCTTCTTATGAACTAATAGTTGATTCGATAGATTACCACGAAGATAGTCATACAAATAAGCCCTCACATCTATGATGGGTTCCCACAAAATAACTGAGTTAATTATATTATCATCCGACACTATCCCAGCAATAGTTGCACCTAATCTTAAACCTAATAAATTTATTTTTATTAATTCATTTTTACTTTTTAATATCTTAATTGCGTCTTTTGTATCAGAAATCCTTGTTTCAATATCTGTTTCTTCAAATTCTCCTTCACTGTCACCTTCACCCATAAAATCAAATCTCAAAACACTGTAACCATTTGCTGCAAGTAGTCTTGCAAAATTTACTAGAATCCGATATGTCTTTGTTTTCTCACCAAAAGTCGGAGATACAAAAACAAAACCTTGGTTGGTTTGTATCTGTTCTTTAGGACTATGAAAAAATGCAAAAAGTTTTCTGCCTGAATTGTTCCTAAAAAAAAATGCTTCCTCTTCCATCAATTTCCCTGTGAACTATCTAAAGAAACAAGAAACTCAAGGAATTTCCGAGCAATATATCTTCTTCCTAATATATTAAGGTGTCCTCCATCATCAGTATAAGAACTGATTAGAAAATAATATCCTATTCCTCGTTTATGAAAAATATTCATTTTGCCATTCATAAACATAGCCTCATATTTAGCCAAATCGAAAATATTTTCCATAGAACCCATTCTTTTGATTAATTCTTTATTGAAGATATTTCTTGCTATGTTATTATCAACCTCTCCTTTTTCACCTCTTAAGATTCTTTTTATTCGAGACTTCCAGCCATTTTCTAAATAATTAACAGTTAAAGGAACAGTAAAGTGAATAAACTTTACGTTTGGGTATTTTTCTTTAAGATAAGACATGGTTGATTCATAATAACTAATCAGTTTATCAATATCTGTGGAAGATGTAATATCTACATAGCAGAATTTAAAAAAAGCAATATCAACAACCTGTCCTAAACCGCTTTCCATAAGACTTCTGAACTCATCACATTTAGAATATGGATCTAGATTCCTACCAATTCTTTTATGAGCAAATACAGGTCCTTGAAAGTCCTCTAAGTTCGTTGTTTCTTTAATATTAAGTTTTAGTCCATCTATTAATAATCCACTTAATTCTTTAATGCCTTCAATAATATTTACTCCTACCGATTGATGTCCAAAGAATATTCTTTTTGACGATAAATTTTCCCACTGTCGGCTTGGGATCATACGGAGCCTAACAAAATCTTCTTTTTTTATACCATCAGGCCTTTGACAACCGATTATTTGCATAATTATAAAAATATAAATCAGAAATCTGGACATTATCTTTATTTAAGTTTGGACTCAATCATTGAAAGTAGATTTGGATTATCTTCTTCTTGATATATTTTTCTTAGCCCGTTTTGTCTATCTAACAAACCAGTTCTTACCATCACAGCGATTTCAAAAGCGTAGGGATGAAAATTATACCTTTTCATATGAATTACATTTGCAAAAGAATTTAGTAAACAATTCGTGGAGTTAGTATCTAATCCAGTCGGGTTTACCCAACCTAATGACTTAATTGTCTTGATAATTTTGTCTTCGTTATAATCTAAAAAAGCAAGGATATTTACATTCCATGGGAAATTATCATTTCTAAATAATTCTTCTTTCAAAAAGTAATGATTTATTTTCGACCCTATTATTTCAAACATAGGTCTTCGATACATCTCTTGTGTGGATTTGAAAAGATTTGCAGACATCTTCATTATTGATGAACGAATCGGAGCTTGACCTGGAGACCAACCCCAAGCAATAATAGGTATTCTTTTTTCAATAGCAAATTTAAGTGCAGTAAATTTTACAAAGGCGATACAACAATTACAAATAGAACTTGCCCGCTCAAGTGCCTTCATCGGAAACATTGACTGTTTTGTAGCAGCAAGAAATATTTTTTTAAGCAACTGAAAGTCTGCCTTAAAAATAATGTTGTCCACGCCAAGATTTTCGGTGACTGAACGAATATTTTTAAATGCCTGCTCTGAGACAAAACCATTGTCAAAAGTTACCGTCAAAACAGTAAGTTTGAATTGTTCTTTAAGAAGATATAATGTATAAGTGCTGTCTTTTCCTCCAGAATATGCCAATAAACAATCATAATCACTTTTGCCTTGCACCTCTTCTATTAGCTTGATAAACTTTTGATAACATTTTTTTTTCTCTTCTTCTAATTTATCGTTTCCCTTAAATTCGTGACAAAAGTTACAAACCCCTTGCTCGTCAAAATTAATACCTGGAAACGTTTCGGGCAGAACACACTTTGTGCATATTTTCATAATCTATTCCTTTAAATTTTTAGATTAAACTTTTTTTCTTCTCTATTATTTAGGTTGCAAATAACACTTCTTTATCTTTTTGTTGCCAAACATCCAAGGTAGGGGGTAATTCTCTTAGGTGTTTAGTGGCATTAAATTTAGAATTAAAATCCCTATAAACTCTCTTAATCTGTTCCTCATTAAGTTCCAATGTCTTACATACCTCAGTTAATGGAATCTTGTATTCCCAAGCAAATAAAAGTAAATCAAGTTTGTCAAAAGGAATACGAAAATAAAATTCTTCATCGGAGACAGTAAAACTCCAAGTGTCTGGGGTAGGAGTGCGTTCTTGAACTTCTTTAATTACCCCTAAATAATCGGCCAATTGGAAAACTTGATTCTTGTATAAATGAACAATGGGTTCTATATCAACACCACCGTCACCATGTTTAACAAATAAACCTTGAATACTTTCACTTTTATTGGTCGTTCCACAAACAAAATAATTCATTTTCTCCGCATAATAGTAAAGATGCATCATACGTGTTCGTTGTTTGGTACATGTAGCAGCCACCAGACCATTAAGTTGATTTTTATTAAGGCGTTTAGATTTAATATTTCCTTTTTCATCAATAACTTGCAAAGTAAAGAAATTAAGGGCATCTTTATGTAAAAGGTCTGGTGGTAAAGTTATCTTTATCTTACAGTTTTCAGTGTAATCCGGGAAAATTTCTCTAACAATAGTATCTCTTTTCTGGTAGGTGCCAAATCCTTCTAGAGTTGGTGTAATATTTACCACTTCATAACTAATACCTAATTTTTCTGCCTGTTTTTTTGCCAAATTAGCACTTTCCGGAAGGGATTCTTTCTCGGGTAGGATTAAACCAAACACCTTTTCTTTACCCAAAGCTTTTACACAGATAGAGGCAGTCACTGCCGAGTCAATCCCTCCGCTTATACCTACAACTGCTCCGTCTCGGTTGTAATTAATAGCATATTGGCGTATAAAATCACAAATACGCGCTGTTTCTTTCTCACAGTCGATTCTCAAGATATCTTTACTAAACCTTTTTTTGTCACCGGTATATTCCATATATCTCTCCTTTATTTTGAACACTATGCACCTGAAATAATTAAATCTCTGCAGAATCAACCACTACCCCTTCTGAAAGCAACTTCTTACTAATTTTTCCACTTGGAGTTTTCGGTAAGCTTTTCCTGAATTCAATAATTTTGGGCACTTTAAAATTTTCCAAGTTTTTCTGACAGTGTAAAATAATATCTTTTTCATCTAAAAAAGATTTTTCTTTTAGAACAACAAATGCCTTTATTACATTACCAAGTATATCGTCGGCTACACCTACCACTGCTGTCTCAACTACATCGTCTAATTCGTAGATTACATTTTCTACTTCTTTTGGACTCACCATCTCGCCACCAGTTTTTATGATGTCATCTTTCCGGGAAACAAAATATAAGTAACCTTCTTCATCCATCTTAAAATAATCACCACTATAAAGAATTTGTTCGTTACCATACAGCCCTGGTTTAAGACGCTGTGCAGTAAGTTCTGGTTGATTCCAATAACCTTTCATTATCTGTGAACCTCTTATAACTAATTCACCAATGGTATTTGGTTGAGTAATCCTGTTTCCCTTCTCATCAACAAGCCATACTTCCATATTAGGCATTGCCTTACCTACGGATGTTGGTTTCCTTGTAATTAACTCAGGCTCTAAATAAGAAACCCTCTTACATTCGGTCAATCCGTACATAGAAAAAATCTTTACATGCGGAAATAACTCTTTCAATCTGTAGATATGCTTGGGTGGTAATGCCTGTGCAGTATTGGTTATATACCTTAAACAGGAAAAGTCATATTTATTAAGATTATTTAGCTGTAAAAGAATTGCCGAGATGGCAGGGACAATCGGAAAACCGGTCACCTTTTCTTTTAGTATCAAATCAATTATTTGGTAAGGATAAGTAAAGGAACGCTCCAGAATAACTTTTCCGCCGAAGCTAAAAGCCATCAATATTTGATAAAGACCGTAGTCAAAAGAAAGTGGTAAACAATCTATAATTATATCGTCTGGGGTGTTCTCCAAGTACTTAGTTATAGAGTTTATCGCAGAGACCATATTTAAGTGAGTAAGCATAACTCCTTTGGGATTGCCAGTTGAACCAGAAGTGTAGATAAGACTTGCTAAATCAACATCAATACAATTTTTAGGGGGTTGGCTGGCAGGAAATCTATCAAGTATCTGGTAAAAATTAAGTTTCCTATCTTGGCTATCTATTAAAATAATTGTTTTTAGATTAGGGCATTCAGCAAATTTTTCCTTAGCAGATGTGTAATGTTGCGTATCAGTAACTAGTATCTTAATAGAACAATCATTAAGGATGTAAGCTAGTTTATTTGGCTTAGTCTGAGGATTAATTACAACGAAAATACCAGAAGCTTTTAGAGTAGCATAAATTGAAATCACTGATTCTACACAATTTTCTAAGTATATACCAACTCTTTCTTGTTTTTCTAGTCTATAAGCAAGAAAGGCATGGGCAAGACGATTAGAAAAAATATCTATTTGAGCATAAGTAAGACGTTTTCTTCCACAAACTAACGCCTCTTTATCAGGATATAGTCTGGCAGTTTTTTCTAATAATTCGTTAATTAGCATAATTTTAGCTTCCTTGACACGTAAGCCGTTATTTTGTGTATAGAATCAAGATTATCAGGAATAAGTTCCTCGTCTTGAACCTGAAAACCAAAGGTTTCCTCAAGGAAACTGACTAGTTCTAAAACCCCTGTAGAATCTATAATTCCTTTGTCAAGTAAAGAATTATCATCTTTAAGTTCTACATTTCTAGTTGCGACAAAATTCTTATTTATAAATTCTGTTACTCTGCTCTTTATTTCATTTGCATTAGTTATTTGTATCTGTGCCATTTCTCTTCTCCTTCCTCCTTAAATTGCTTAGGTTGATGTTAAGGATCTGTCTTAAGCGCATACCGATTATTTAAATAAAGCAATACCTCGCTGAGTGACTCAAAATCACCCAAATCAAACCACACTCCTTCACAGATGCAAGCATAAACTTTATCTTTTCCAACCAACCATTGGATAAAAGAACCAGGTGTATCTTTATGATTACCCGATTCTAGATATTTAGAAATTAAAAAAAGTTTTTCTTTTGGCATAAAATAAATACAGGTGGCAATAAGATTAGAACGCGGTTTTTCAGGTTTTTCTTCAAAAGAAACAATCTGTCCTGTCTCATTCAATAAAACAATACCAAAACGCCTTAAATCAGGATGGTTATTGGGTAAATATACTGCTATTGTTGGAAAAAATTCTCTCTCTTGGACGATACGAACAAAATTGTTTAAATCGAAATCAAAAAAGTTATCACCCGCAATTATCAAAACATCGTCATCATAACCAATTGTATTCAATGCTAACTGAATATCACCTATTGCGCCAAAACGATCTTCAACACAGTTTGAACCATCGTTAATTAAGACAATACGCTGTGTAAATGACTTTGGCTTTTCATCTAACCAATTCTCAAACTGTTGGTAGAACTTGTTATTTGTAATAATTATCGTCTTGTCAATATCACCGACATGACTTACTGAGTCAAGGATGTAATCTATAATTGGCCGACCATGAATCTTAAGTAATGGCTTAGCAGTATTAATAGTCAAAGGATACAATCTTGTGGCATAACCTGCCGCTAAAATTATTGCCTTCATTTTTTCTTCCAGTATTCTATAGTTCTCTGTAAACCCTCTTCAAAGGAAACCTTTCCTACAAACCCAAATACTTGCTTAATACTTGAAATATCTGCCAATGTCCTAAACACATCACCCGGTCTTGGAGGTAAAAACTGTGGTTCTATACTTTTTTTTAAATACCCATTAATCAGTCCGACTAACGAAATAACAGATGTATCCTTACCATTTGCAACATTAAATACTCCATGAAAGACACCACTTCCTTTTTTAGGTAGATTTATCTTAGTTAAGGCTAAAATATTTGCTTCTACGACATTATCCACATAGGTAAAATCGCGTGATTGTTTACCAGTTCCGAATATAGGTGGCTGCTGGTCGTGTAGGATACAATAAATAAATTTTGGAATCACCACCGCATATTCGTCATCAAGTGCCTGCCGTGGCCCAAAGACATTAAAATAACGCAAACAAATTGTTTCAATACCAAAGTGTTCAGAGAAAATTCGGCAATAATATTCTCCTGCTAACTTTGATAAGGCATAGGGAGAGATAAGCTGTGGATAAAATGTCTCCTTTTCAGGGAAAGTTGTTACATCACCGTAAACAGAACTAGAAGAAGCAAAGACAAAGCGTTTAACTTTTTGTTCACGGGCTGCTTCTAATAAATTTAATGTCCCATCTATATTTACCCGGTTATATTCATGGGGCATACTCATTGATTTTGGGACACTCCGTAATGCTGCTTGATGTGAGATTGCTTCTATCGATTCACATACCCGAAGACAAATATCTTTATCACAGATATCTCCCCTCACAAGTTCAAACTGCCTACTATAGTTTCGGGAAAACTCTAAATTCTCTTCTCTTCCTGAACAAAAGTTATCTAAAACTCTCACAAAATGACCTTGTCGTAAAAGCTCATCTACCAGATTTGAACCAATAAACCCTGCTCCTCCAGTAACCAATATTCTCATTTCTACTCCTGTTGGTTACTAAAACTTAAGATACAGAAAATCTTTTTGTCTATATTTTTATAGTTTGACCACATTGGGATAATCTTTTTTATAGACATTACGGGTATCAAAAATTAATTTTGCGTTTTTCTGGATTATTGTATAGTCTACATCAGAGTGATCAGTAACCAGAAGCACGCAGTCAAATAACCGTAATGTTTTTTTATCTAGTGATCTTATTCCTCTAAGATTAATTCTATCAATTTTTATGTAAGGTATATATGGATCATAAAAACAAACATTGACTTTTTTCTGTTGCAGGTCTTCAATAATTTCTAAAGCTGGGGATTCTCTTAAGTCTTTTACATCTTTCTTATAGGTAACCCCCAGCACAAGTATCTTGCTATTTTCTAGAGCAATATTTCTTTCTTCAAAAAGCTCTTGGACACGTTCTACTACATAATGTGGCATATAGCGATTCATCTCTAAAGCCAAGTCAATCATCTTGGTCTTATAACCAAGTTTCTTTGCCTTCCAGGAAAGAAATACAGGGTCACAAGGAATACAATGTCCACCTATTCCTGGACCTGGATAAAAAGGCATAAATCCAAAAGGTTTTGTTTTTGCACACTCAATGACTTCCCAAATACTAATTCCCAGCTTATGACATAAAATAGCAAACTCATTAATCAAGGCAATATTTACTAGACGAAAAGTATTTTCAAGAAGTTTAGATGTCTCAGCTACCTCGGGGCTTGATACAGTAAATACCTTATCTACAATCTTACTGTATATATTCATTGCCAATTCTGACGATTTTCCAGATAAACCACCTATTGCCTTAGGAATCTTAGTGACAGGAAATTTTTTGTCTCCAGGGTTAACCCGCTCAGGAGAAAAAGCAAGAAAGAAATCCACCTCCTCTTTTAAACCAGATTCTTTCAAAATAGGCAGAGTAACTTCTCTAGTAGTAGTGGTGTAAGAAGTGCTTTCTAAAACAATAAGTTGGGCTTTACGCATATTACGCATAACTGTTCGTGAGGCAGCTACTACATAAGAGATATCCGGAAATTTAACTTTTCTAAGAGGAGTAGGTACTGCTATTATAATCACGTCTGAATCTCGGATTACTTTTTCGTTACTAGTTGGATAAAACTTTTTCTTTTTTATTAACCTTAAAACTTGTTTGGGATCAACATCTACAATAAACCTTTCGCCTTGAAACAATTTATTTATACGCTCTTGGTCCGTATCAAAACCATAAACAAAATAATTTTTCTCAGCAAAGGCAACAGCCAAAGGCAAACCTACATAACCAAGTCCTATTAAGCAAATCTTAGCAGTCCCGTCGTTTATTTTTATTTTTAAAAGTTCATAGTTTGTCATAACTATGGCTCCTTCCCCTAATTTTAATGGCATATAATCAAATTCTTTATCCCGCTCCTATTTGTTGGCGTATATGTTCAGCTAAGGTATTAGCTATATTTTCAACTACTGCCTTGTCTTTTCCTTCAACCATAACCCGCGCTAATTGTTCAGTTCCGGAATAACGTAAAAGAATTCTTCCCTGACCATCCAACTTAGCATTACACTCTTGCAATATCGCAGATAAACGGGGAATTTGTTCAAAAGGTTTTTTCTCTTTTACCTTTACGTTTATTAACACCTGAGGATACTTTATCATACACTCGGAAAGTTTGCTTAAAGGCTGTGCATATTCTTTCATTACTTTTAACACTTGTAAAGCGGTCAAAAGTCCATCGGGAGTGGTTAAATAATCAAGGAAAATAATATGCCCTGACTGTTCACCTCCCAATTTAAGGCTATTACGTAATAGTGCATCTAAAACATACTTATCACCAACATTTGTAGTAATAAGTCTTACTCCGAGCTGTTCTAAAAAAACACGCAGGCCATAGTTACTCATTACTGTTCCTACAACCGCGTTAGGTTTTAGTCTATTTTGTTCTGATAGATACCTTGCGATAACTGCAATAGTAGTATCCCCATCTACAATTTCACCTTTTTCGTCAACCATGATACCTCTGTCACCGTCACCATCTACAGCTATGCCAATATTGGCAGAGGTATCTAATACCAACTGTTTTAACACTTCTGGATTAATTGCTCCTCCCTGGTTTATATTGTAACCAGAAGGTTCATCATTAATAGAAAAAACCCGCGCACCCAACCCTTCAAAAACATTTCTTGCAAATGGAGCAGCTGCACCCCAAGCACAATCAAGTGCAACGGTATAGCCACTTAAATCTAACCCTTTAACAGTTGACTGTAAAAATTCGGCGTAACGGTTTTGGGCATTAGGGAACTTAATTATCTTGCCTTTCTTTGCAGAAGAAATCTTACGTGTTTTATTTACTAGACGCTCAAAAATAATATTTTCCACTTTCTCTTCGTCTTCTTCTGTGAATTTATACCCTGCGGCATTAAAAAACTTAATACCATTATCAGTGGCCTTATTGTGTGAAGCTGATATCATAATCCCTGCTTGACAACTAAGTTCTTTAACAAAATAGGCAAGGCCAGGAGTGGTAATTGTTCCTACTAGCAGCACATCTATTCCTAAAACCGCAATATTCTTTGAAAGAATATTTTCAATATTTGCACCGCTTAGACGTGTATCTTTCCCAATTACTACACGTATTTTTCTCCTACTTTCTTTTTTTTCTAGTAGACTTTGAGCTAGTGCCTGGGCAATAATGCTTAGCATATAATCGGTTAAGGGATACACTCCAGGGGTTCCCCGAATACCATCTGTACCAAACAATTTTTGTTTATTCACAATAAGTCGTCTTACCATCTAAACAATCCTTCTTACAAGTACCGGTAAATATATGCCGGTATGTGATATTGAATATTGGTCAAAATATAGCCTAATAGTTTTGCCTGTGCTTGTTTTAATAAGCCTTGTGCGTGGCTGACTACACCGCGCTGGGTCCTGCCTGCTTGAATAACCATAATCACCCCATCACTTTGTGCACCTATTAAACCTGCGTCTGTAACAGGTATAACCGGTGGTGAATCGAGAATAATATAGTCGTATTTCTCTTTAAGAACATTCAAAAGATTCTTAAACTTAACTGAACCTAAAAGTTCCGCAGGATTTTGAGGCGGTTTTCCTGCGGATAATATCGTGAGGTTATTTATCCCAATACTTACAAAGGCATCTTCAGTATTTATGCGTCCTGTAATTAATTCTGATAAACCTGCTTCCTGCTCAAATCCCAGATACTTGTTTACTTTACTACGACGCAAGTCCGCATCAATTAAGAGTATCTGTTTTTTGTTTAAATCCTGAGCCATAGAAATAGCTAAATTTATACTGGTAATGGTTTTCCCTTCACCATTAATGGAACTGGTAATAGTAATTATGTGTAGAGGCCGTTGGGCATTAAGCGCCAACAAATTAGTGCGTAAGATACGAAACTGCTCAGCAATAGGACAGCTGGGCTCGTAAAACGTAACTATCCGCGGGTCGATCTTTGAATCAACTGTCTTCTGGGCAATAAACTGGTAACGAACTTCTGATTTTGAGTCTAACTTCTCTAATCTTGCCATTCTCTCTTCTGCTGCTTTTCTTAAGGCATCGGTAATTTTACCCATTCTGTTCGTTCCTTTCTTTGAGCTTATAATTTTGTCTTTACAACAGAATCACTATTACAGTGTAAAAATTGAACACAACTATTACAGCAAATTTGTCTTTCGTTTTTCTTGCCACGTATCCATTTAAGTTCGCAGTTGTAATAATGAATACATTGACAGCAACATTGTATCTGAAGACTCTCTTGTGCCGAATTAAGTTGTTCAGGCTGTTCTATCCAAGAAGCAGAAACATCTCTTTCACGCAGTACCTCCCTAACAATCTGAGCAGTGATAAGTTTTTTGTTATAGATAAAACCTGAAAGAAGCGCACTGTCACAGACTAAATTAATAACCCGTGGAATCCCTTTGGAGTAATCATAAATAAGCTCAATTGCTTCTTGAGAAAAAATTGATTCGTAACCGTTTTCACAAACAAGACGCAGACGATGCAAAATATAATCTTGCGTCTCTTGTCTATTAAGTGGGTTAATATGATAGTAGACGGCAATTCGTTGACGAAACTGTTCTAATTTAGGATTATTTAGTTTCAATCGTAAATCTGGTTGTCCTAAAAGAATAATCTGAATAAGCTTTTCTTTTTCGGTCTCCAAATTAGAAAGCATCCGTATCTCTTCTAATACCTTGAAAGTTAAATTTTGCGCCTCATCAATAATTAATACGACATTACTATCTTCGGCTAACTGCGTTATAAGATACTTGTTCAACCGAGAAAGCAATTTTTGTTTAGTCAAACCTGTAATTTCTACTTCAAACTCTTCTAATATAGAAGCTAATAACTCTTTCGAGGTCAGATGGGTATTGGTAATTAAAGCAACTTTAGTATTGTAACTAAGTTTATTGAGAAGACT
>JAOAET010000003.1 GCA_026416665.1 Candidatus Omnitrophota bacterium
TACCCCAACCACAAGAGAAGATATTCTTGTTTTTTCTGGTGGTCTAGCAAAATTGCCTTCACCAATCTCGTTTCCTATTGATATAGGCCTGCCTTCATCGGATATCCTCTATGGCTGTTTCTCTGAAGCAATTATTTTAGCCCTTGAAAAACGTTATGAAAATTTTAGTTATGGCAAAGGTAATATCACTGCCGAAAAGATTTCAGAGATACGTAGCATAGGTAAAAAACATGGATTTGAAGTAAGTGATTTTTACTGGGGCAATAAAATAGTTGACCAAACAATTATTGATAAAGTAAAAGAGCATATCAAGCAGACCAAATAGCAGTATATGCAAGAAATCAAAACTGATATTGTAATAGTTGGTTCAGGTGCAGGAGGGGCAACTCTTGCTAAAGAGTTATCTGGTGGAACAAAACAAGTCGTCCTTCTAGAACAGGGTCCTTTCTTAGATGAAGAATCTTTCGGGACCGAAATACTTGCCTATAATTTCTACGATAAGCATGGACTTTGGAGCAAAACAGCAGAAGGGGTATTTTACTACAGGACATTGATGGCTGGGGGAACAACTGTTGTAAGTTGTGCGAATGCCTTACAAACACCTAAGAAAGAACAAGAGCGTTTGGGTATTGATTTGGAAGAATACTTTACCGAAGCAAAAAAAGATCTTTGCGTAACAATTTTACCAGAGAGTTTCTTAAAAGAAGGTTCTCGAAAAATAATGGAAGTCGCAGAAAAACTTGGTTACCAAATGTCACCCATGCCCAAAGCTATTAATTTTAGCGCCTGCATTTCTTGTGGTAATTGTATTTTAGGTTGTAAAACAGGAGCAAAGTGGTCTTCTTTAAATTTTATTAAAGATGCCCAGAAAAAAGGTGTTATTTTTATCAATAATACCCAAATTGACCGTGTCTTATTAGAAGACGGATATGCCATTGGGGTTCAAGGTCATAGCAATATAGGAGAAAGAATCATCATTCATTCGAGAATTGTTGTGCTTGCAGCTGGAGGTATTGGAACTCCAATAATTCTGCAAAACTCAGGAATTGCTGCTGGACAATCTTTGTTCCTTGACCTATTTACTGTTACTATTGGGCTGACCTCAAACATTAGTTTGACCGGTGAGATTCCTATGTCACTATTTTATCAGGAAGATGGCTTCATTCTTTCTACTTTTATTGATACACCCATGGTGGCGGCTTCTGTTATACCTGCTGCACTAAGAAAGACGTTGAAACTTACCCAACGAGACCGTATGGTCGGCATTATGGTCAAAATCGCAGACGATACAAAGGGAAAAGTATCTGCAGACGGTATCATTTATAAAACAATCACAGATAAAGACAAAGAAAAATTATGTAAAGGACAAACTATTGCCAAAAACATCTTAATTAACTCAGGTGCAGATCCTAAAACAATTTTAGTTAGCCGTATCCGAGGTGCCCATCCTGGTGGAACAGCAGCAATAGGTGAAGTAGTCGATACTAACCTAGAAACTAAAATTAAAAGATTGTTTGTCTGTGATTGTTCGGTATTACCAACAGCACCAGGATTACCGCCTATTTTGACCATCGTGGCATTAGCAAAAAGATTGAGTCAATACCTGAAAAGAATATGATTCCTCTTTACGGTATATCTAACCTACTTATTGCGCTTACCAGTTGTGCTATAGCTATTCTAGTTTTCTTTCATGGTGCACGTAACAAAACCAATAGAATATGGGTGCCTTTGGCATTCTCTATTGCAATATATGGCTTTGGCGCTTACATGGTTTCACTATCAAAGACAGCAGAAAAAGCTTTTTTCTGGTGGCAAATAGCCTATATTGGTATAATTATGATTCCTGTCTTTTTTTATCATTTTGTCTGTTCATATCTTGGGCTTAAACGACCCAAAAGTATTCGCGTAATGTATATTTTATCTATCTCCTATCTTATTCTTTGTTGGGTGCGTCGCGATATCTTTCTTGGTGGTGTGACTTTGTTCTTTAAAGACTCTAAAATATTTGCGCCGGGATATTGGATTTACCCTTCTAGCCCTTTTCTTAAGGCTTTTATTGTTTTTGGCTTTTTAGGCACAGCCATTATTTCCCATATTGACATGTTCCGCGGTTACCAAAAGGCAAACTCTTTGCTTGTGCGTAATCAAATTAAATATTTTGTTGTGGGTACGCTAACCGGCTTTATTGGAGGTGGAACATCATTTTTACCCTGCTTTAATATATCATTTTACCCTGTTTTAAATATCTGTGTTGTAATCTATCCGATAATCACCAGTTATACTATCTTCCGCTATCGTCTTATGGAATTATCTATCGTTATTACCCGAACGACCATTTTTATTGCCGTATATTCACTTCTTCTTGGCCTTCCCGTTGCTATCGGGATAGGTCTTCGTGAGTGGTTAATTTCTATTTTGGGAAATAACTGGTGGGTTGTCCCTTCTGGTCTAATAACTGTTGCAGCTACTACCGGACCTTTTATTTATGTGTATTTTCAACGCAAAGCAGAAGAAAGGCTTTTAAAAGAACAACGCCGCTACCAAGAAGTATTAAAACGTGCAGCTCAAGGAATGCCTCGTATAAGAAATCTCTCCCAACTGCTTAATTTCTGTGTTGAAATCATTATTGAGAACGTTAGAATTTCTCATGCAGCTATTTATTTATTTGATAATAAAAGAGGGCAATTTTTATTGAAAGAAAACCGTAATCTTCCTAAAAAACTACCTGGCTATATTAAAGAAAATAATGATTTGATATCTTGGCTTAAGAACTATCCTGAACCCCTTGTATATGAAGAAGTAAAACGCAGAGCAGAAGATACACGCCAAACTACATTTAACCGATTAGAGCATCATATGCGTGCACTTTCTGCAAGTCTTATTGTTCCGGCATTCTTAGAAGATAATTTAATTGGTATATTGCTTCTGGGAAGCAAACGTTCTGGCCAAACCTATACCCCTGAAGACTTAAATATCTTTTCAGTTATATCTAGTCAATTAGCTATGGCTATAGAGAACGCTCAACTTTATGAAAATATTGAGGCAGAAGTAAAGAAACGAACACAAGAGCTTGTTGATGTTCAAAAACAACTCGTTCAGGCAGAAAAATTGGCAACGATGGGTACTTTAGCAGGAGGAGTCGCACATGAAATAAATAATCCCTTGACAGCAATACTTACCAATACACAGATGCTGCTTGCCACAAAAGAGTATGACCTGGAATCGCTTCAGATGATTGAAGAAGCTGCCAAGCGCTGCAAGAATATTGTTCAGAAATTGATGACATATGCAAAAAAACCTTTGGATACAAATCCTGATTCTATCGTTGATATGCGTAAAGTTCTGCAGACAAGTATCTCTTTTCTTAAGTTTCAATTAGAGCAAGAGAATATTGAAATTACTGTCGATATATCTTCTGAAGGAAAATATCTATTAAAAGGCAATAGTAACGAATTAGAACAAGTCATTACTAATCTACTCCTTAATGCAAAGGACGCTATAAAAAAAATTAGAAAAAATGGAAAAATTATAGTAGAATTAAGTGAGACAGATAATATGGTAAAACTTGCGATAAAAGATGATGGTGTAGGCATACCTCAAGGAATTTTATCTAAAATCTTTGACCCTTTTTTTACAACGAAGGAAATTGGCAAAGGTTTAGGGCTGGGGCTGTCTATTTGCCAGGCAATTATTGATAAACATAACGGCAAAATACTTGTTGATACAGAAATAAATAAAGGTTCAACCTTTACAGTTTTAATTCCGCGTTTAAAACAAGTAAATCCTCTAAGTAGCCAAACTACTTTTGGCTAAAACAAGTGAGGTTATTATGGCACATCGTATTCTAATTGTTGATGACGAGGCAATGATAACTAAATCTCTACAGAAACTACTTAAAAAACAAGGTTATGATGTCACAATTGTCACAAATGGCAAAGAAGCTCTTGAGAAAATTAAAAACGAAGATTTTGACTTATTTATATTAGATATTCGTATGCCTGAGATGGATGGAATTGAAACTTTGCAAGCAGCCCGAAAAATCGTTAGTGACTCTAAAAAGAAGCCTATACCTGAGATTGTTATAACTGGTTATGCTGATGAAGAAAAATATAAAGCCGCAGTAGAACTTAAAGTTCGTTCTTATATCTACAAACCGTTTGATACACAAGAATTCCTAAATACCATACAAAAGGTTCTAAACGATGTTAGCCAATAAGATCGCAATTATTAGTGGTGCATCCCGAGGTATTGGACGCGCTATCGCCTTAGAACTTGCTCAACAGGGTGTAAATATTTCTTTTAGCTTTCTTAAAAATGAAACGGAAGCAAAAGGTTTGGAAGAAGAGATAAAAAAACTGGGTGTTAAAACAAAGTCATTCCAAGCAGATATTAAAGACCCAAAAACAGTCAACGAATGGGTCGCTAAAACAAAAGAATTTTTTGGTGGGCTTGATATTGTGATTAATAATGCAGGTATCATCAAAGACAAGGCACTAATGTCCATGGAATATAGTGACTGGCAAGAAGTAATTGAAACTAACCTTACGGGAACATATAATTTAACAAAGGCTTGTATATTAGGTTTACTTAAACAACGAAGCGGAGTCATTATTAATATAAGCTCAGTAAGTGGGATTATTGGACTTAACCGTCAAACAAATTACTCTGCCTCTAAAGCGGGTGTAATTGGTTTTACTAAGGCCTTAGCAAAAGAAGTTGGCCCTTATAATATTCGAGTCAATGCAGTAGCTGCTGGTTTTATTGAAACAGATATGACCAAAGACCTTAAACAAAATATAAAAGATACGATGTTAAAGCAGATTCCTTTGGGACGGTTTGGGACGGTAGAGGAAGTTGCAAAAGTTGTTCGTTTCTTAGTAAGTGACGAGGCATCTTATATTAATGGAGAGACAATTGTGGTAGACGGTGGTCTCTCTATGCTCTAGTTTATGGAAAGAAAACGAGTTGTTATAACTGGTATCGGAGTAATAGCTCCCAATGCTATTGGAAAAGACAATTTCTGGGAGGCCTTAAGAAATGGTCGCTCTGGTATTAAACCTATTACTGTTTTTGATACCTCTTTATTTAAAACCCATCTTGCTGGCGAATGTACAGATTTCAAACCTGAAGAACTGCTGGGGGAAACTAAATTACGCAATCTTGACCGCGCTACCAAAATGGTTCTTTCTGCTGCTAAACTTTGTATTGATGATGCTTGTTTTAAAATTGATGAAGAGAATACAGATAAAACTGGAGTAGTTACTGCAACTACTCTTTCTGTAATCTTCAATATTTCAGAATTTACTAAAGAAGCTCAAGAAGCAGGTCCTCAATTGGTAAATCCAGCGATGTTTCCCTCTACCACTATTAATGCACCGTCAAGCCAAATATCTATTAAGTATAAAATAAAAGGATTTAATACCACTGTTTCTACAGGTTTTAGTGCTGGTCTTGATGCGCTTAAATATGCCTCTGATATGCTTATTTTAAATAGGGCAGAGGCTGTTCTTGTTTGTGCAGTGGAAGCCTTATTTTTCCAGAGCTATGTAGGTTTTTACAAATTAGAGTTTTTAGCGGGAATAAAAGGCGAAGAACTATCTTGTCCTTTTGACAAAAGAAGAAACGGTATTATCTTAGGAGAGGCGGCAGCCGCCATACTTTTAGAAACAGAAGGGCATGCCATAAAAAGAAAAGCACGTATTTATGGTGAATTAAAATCTGTGGAAACCTTTTTTGACCCTTTTAGAAGTGGCCGTTATGGTCCGCAGGCAGAAGGATTAAAACGTTGTATTATCTCAGCGCTTAAAAATGCCCATCTTAAACCTGACCAAATTGATTATGTTGATGCTTCAGCAAACTCCGTAATCATCCAGGATTTGCTTGAGTCAAAAATAATAAAAGAGATTTTTTCTGAAACTGCACAGAGTTTACCTGTTAGTTCAATCAAATCAATGGTAGGAGAGACAGTAAGTGCCTCTGGAGTATTACAAGTTGCAGCAAGTTTAGGATGCCTTAACGAAAACTTTGTCTACCCAACAATAAACTATCAAGTTCCAGACCCAGAATGTGATTTAGATTATGTAACTGGGCAAGCAAGATCAAAAGGTATTCGTAACATTCTAATAAATTGTTTTGGTCCAGGAGGTAATAACGCTTCCTGTATAGTAGGAATGTATGTTTAATATTTATAAACTATGAAACATAGTCGTAGGGTCGTAGTAACAGGTCTAGGTGTTGTCTCTTCTATTGGTATTGGGCGAAAAGATTTTTGGAAGGCACTTATTGCTGGTACTTCCGGAATAAGTCCAATTACCAGTTTTGATACAACTGGCTTCAAATGTCAGAAGGGAGGGGAGGTAAAAAATTTTGATCCAGCGATGTTTATTCCTAGAAGAAAAATTCGTTATCTTGGAAGGGCTTCGCAGTTTGCTATTGCGGCAAGTTCTCTTGCTTTAGAAGACGCTGGTTTTACTCGTAAAGGTTTTTCGCGTTCAAAATTAGGTGTTTTTGTCGGAACAACTATGGGAGAAAAACCCTTGGAAGAACTAGTACAGACTTGGGTAAAAGGTGGGTTGAAAGACGTTGACCGAAGAAGAATATTACAGGCCTCGGCAAATAATCTTTCTGCAAATGTATCACTATTTTTTAAGGCACGAGGACCTAATTACCTTTTTCCTACTGCCTGTGCTGCTGGTAACTACGCCATTGGTTATGCCTTTGACCTTATTCGTAAGAATGAAATTGATTTTGCTTTAGCGGGTGGCTCTGATGCCTTTTTTTATGTTGCTTATGTCGGCTTCCAACGGCTCTATGCTATGTCACCGGATAGGTGTCAACCTTTTGACAAAAATAGAAAAGGAATGATGCTCGGTGAAGGAGCTGGCATACTTTTAATAGAAAGCTTAGAATCTGCTTTAGACCGCCACGCAAGTATCTATGCGGAGATTTTAGGTTACGGTTTATCTTGTGACGCCTATCACCCTACCGCCCCTGATCCAGAAGGGGTAACCAAAGTAATGGAAAAGGCATTACTTGAAAGCGGTATTACGTATAAAGATGTTGATTTTATCTGTACCCATGGTACAGGAACACCAACTAATGATAAAGTAGAATGTCAAGCAATAAAAAACGTATTAAAAGAACGGGCAAATGAAGTTCCAATTAATTCTATAAAATCTATGTTAGGTCATCCTATGGGTGCTGCCTCAGCAATAGAAGCAATTTCTTGTTGTCTTACTGTCCAGAATGATATAATAGCTCCCACCATAAATTTTGAAACACCTGATCCAGAGTGTAACCTTGACTGTGTGCCTAATGTAGCAAGGAGAAAGAAAGTTAATATAGCCTTAAACAATGGTTTTGCTTTTGGCGGTAATAACTCATGTGTTGTTTTTAAAAAATTTATTTCTTAGAAAGGAGGAAAAAAACTTATGGCAGGTGACTTTGAAAAAATAAAACAAGAGGTAAAAAAAATAGTTCTTGAAATAACTGAGCTACCCGAGAATAAATTATCAGAAGATGCTAAGTTTGTAGAAGATTTAGGAGTAGACAGTATGATGGCTCTTGAAATTGTTGCAAGCATTGAAAAAAAATACAAAGTAGTCATTCCAGAAGAAGAGATACCCACAATACGATGTTTAAACGACATTTACAGAGTCCTTGAAGCAAAGTTATCCTAACAATGTACGGCTGGAATATAGAAAAAATAAAGGAAATTTTACCACAACGTGAACCATTTTTATTTGTTGACTCAGTAATTGCCTTTGACGAACAAAATCGCTCTATCATTTGCCAAAGGACATTTACTGATGATTTTTTCTTTTCCGGACACTTTCCAGGAAACCCTATTGTGCCTGGAGTAATTCTTATTGAAGCTATGGCACAGGCAGGGATACTTCTATTTGCTTTTTTAAAACCAAATATTGCCTCTAAGAAACCAGATTATTATCTTGGTAAAGTAGAGGCACGTTTCAGAAAACTAATAACCCCTGCCACAAAAATTTTTATTGAAGTAAAGGCAATGAAAATTCTTGAAACAAATGGTGTAGTGGAAGCACAAGTTAAAACAAATAATGAGATTGCTGCTGAGGCAACTTTAGTGTTTAGTATAAAACAGAAGAAGTAAATTCAGATATTTAATCATTCAAACAGCTGTTCAGATTTGACAAATTCTTTATTTTTTTATATAATATTTCAAAAGTTTGTCAAATATACGAGGTAAAAATGGCAAAATTACTTATTGTAGACGATGAACAAGATGTTCGTGATTTTGCTGCTAACTTTTTCCGCAAAAGAAATATCGATACAGACACAGCTTCAAGTGGAGAAGAGGCGATTGAAAAGGTAAAAATTTCTTTACCAGACCTTGTTCTTTTAGATATACGTATGCAAGGAATGACTGGCATTCAGGCGCTTGAGGCTATAAAGAAAATACATAGTGCAATAAAAGTAATTATGGTCACAGGCACACGACCTGATGAAAATGAGGCATATAAAAAGTGTCTTGAATTAGGTGCATCTGGTTATCTTCATAAACCCCTCCAATTAGATGAGCTTGAGAAAGTTGTTCTCTCAATGCTTAAAGCACCTGCCAACAGTTCTACTTAGAAAAAATGGCAATAAATTACAAAAAGGAATTAGAAACAGCAGCAAAGACAATGATTTTGGTGCGTGAACCAAATACGCTCATCAAGATGATTGTGCGTATGATCGTGCACAAGGTAAAAGTAAATCACGCCAGTATTTTCTTGTTCGATGAACTACGTCAGTCTTATATTCTAACTGTCTCTAAAGGTAAAAGAGGACTTAAAATTCCTAAAGAATTCACTCGGATGGACTTCAACAATCCCCTCATAAGATTATTCAGGGAAGGTAAAAACAAAATATTATTTTCTGGCGATGTACTTGTCTTTGACGAAGGCAAACGTTTTTTAAGTTTCATTGCTGATTCTGATTTAAAAATATTACTTGAGGGGGCAATTACTCAACTTGAACTTTACGAAAGTGTAGTCTGTATTCCTAGTTACTTTAAAGATAATTTACTAGGAATACTCTTATTAGGGACAAAAGAAGACGGAACTTCTTTTGACCGTGAGGAGCTAGATTTCTTTGTTGCCTTAGCTCAGGACGTAGCTATGGCGGTGCGTAATGCTCAACTTTTTTATGAGCAAAAGAAGTTGTATCTTAATATTACGTTAGCTTTGGCTGCTGCTATTGAAGCAAAAGATCATTACACCTCTGGACATACCTCAAGAGTTACTAATATTGCACTTGCAATTGCCGAAAAATATATCCTAAAGAACCCTATCCCTTTTGATGAAAGAAAATTTCTTGAAGATGTCCAAATTGCTAGTTCCCTGCATGATATAGGAAAAATTGGAGTTCCTGAGTATATCCTCAATAAACAGGGTGCACTTACAGAAGCAGAGTGGCGAGTTATTAAAGAACATCCTATGACTGGTGTGAAAATATTAATGCCTATAGGAGAATTAAAAACCGCTATTCTTGGTGTCCAATATCATCATGAGCACTATGATGGTAGTGGTTACCCAGAAGGCTTAAAAGGTGAGCAGATACCTATTATCGCAGCAATTATCGGGGTTGCCGATGCCTATGATGCAATGACTTCTGATAGACCTTACCGTAAAGGATTATCCCCTCAACAAGCAATAGAAGAAATTAAACGTCAAAGTGGGAGACAATTTCATCCTATAGTAGTTGAGGCATTCCTTGAAGTCGTGAAAGAACGTTCATTATAAAAATGCATAAAAAACATATTCTTTTATTATATATCACCGAGGTCTCAGGCCACCACACTGCATCCTGTGCTATAGAAAAGGCTCTACACTTGGTAAGTAATTCTGTAACTACTTTAAATATAAATGCCTTTCGTTTTACAAGTCCACTGACCGAAAAAATAACAAATAAAATTTATACAACAGTTATTAAACGCACACCGAAACTGTGGGATCTTTTATATGATAACAGAAAATTTAAAAAAAAGATTGAACGGATAAAAAAACATGTTGACTGGATTAATTCTCAAAAGATAAAAAAACTTATAGAAGAATTTAATCCCAATGCAGTTGTTTGTACTCAAGCATATCCTTGTAGTATGGTCTCTATGTATAAAAAAATATATAAAAATAGCCTGCCACTTTTTGCAGTACTAACTGATTTTGCTCCACACGCTTACTGGTTCTACGAGAATGTCGACTACTATATCTGCCCGCATGAAAAGATTGCAGACAGAATAATCAAAGAAGGCATACCACCAGAAAAGGTCAAACCTTTTGGTATCCCACATGACCCTGACTTTAGAATTAATCTAAACCGAAAAACCATATGCCAACATTTCTTACTAGATGAAAGAAAACCTACGATTCTTATTATGGGAGGGGGACAAGGTCTAGGCCCAATAAAATCTATTGTCCGTTCTTTGGAAAAACTTCATTTTATTATACAAGTTTTAATTGTTACAGGTACAAATAAAAAACTCTTTTTAGATTTAAAAAAGAAAGCAAGACAATCGAAGCACAAAATTGTTGTTTTTGGTTACACCAATAAAATATCGGAACTAATGAGTATTTCAGACGTAATCATTACTAAACCTGGGGGAATAACTACTTCAGAAGCGCTTACCAAGCAACTACCTATTATTATTATAAAACCTATCCCTGGGCAAGAAGCAAATAATACTTTATTTCTAACTCAAGAAAAAGCAGCCATAAAAGTAGAAAAGCCTGAGAATATACATTCAATTATTACTGACCTATTTGAACATCCAGAAAAAAAAGAAGCACTTCAACAGGCTTGTAAACGTCTATCTAAACCCAGTGCTGCAATTGATACAGCGAAATTTATACTTGAAAACTGTAGATGATAAACTTTATTCTTTACAAAATTGGTCAGGCGATAGCTTTAATGCTACCCTTTCCCATAGCTTATAGGGTTGCAATCTTCTGTAGTGATATACATTACTTATTTGCCAATAAAGACCGTAAAAATGTAACTTTAAATTTAAAAACTATTTTCCCTAATAAGAACAATAAAGAAATAGCTCAAATTAGGCTTGCAATGGCTCGTAATTTTGCAAAATATCTTACTGATTTCTTAAAGTTTAAGCAGATAGATAAAAATTTTATTGAGAATAAATTCACTATCATAAATCGCCATTATCTTGATCAGGCTATTAAGCAAAACCGCGGAGTTATTGCCTTAACTGCTCATCTAGGAAATTGGGAATTGGGTGGCGTAGTTTTAACCTACTATGGTTATAAAATATATGGTGTTGCCCTAGAACATAGCTCTCGTCTAGTGAACAACTTTTTTGATAATCAGCGTAAGATAAAAGGGATGAATATAATACCTTTTAGCCACGCAGCAAGACAATGTATAAAAATTCTCCAGCAGAAAAAAATACTTGCTCTTTTAGGTGACCGGGACTTTACCGAAAAAGGTGGAGTAATTGTCTCTTTTTTTGGTAAAAATACTTCTTTCCCTAAAGGCCCCGCTGCCCTTGCAATACGAACGGGCGCTTTAATAGTACCCGGATTTGTTATCCGACTACCAAATGATACTTTCAAACTTGTCTTTGAACCGCCAATTGATCCTTTTGAAGTATCTGGCACAACCAACAACACTAGACAAATAAAATTTACAGAAATACCTGATAAATTTGTCCGCCAGTTGACTATTAGATATCTAAAAATTATAGAAAAATATATATACCTATATCCTGAACAGTGGTTTATGTTTAGACCATTCTGGATAAAAGAATAATAGCAAAAATTATGAAGACGTGTGTTATCATACCAACATATAATGAAGCACAAACAATAGGTAATATTGTAAAAAAAATAAAACAGCAGTTTCTAGAGGTAATAGTCATTGACGATGGTTCACAAGATTCTTCTGCGGATATTGCGCAAGATGCTGGCGCACTAGTTATTCGCACATATCGTAACTTTGGTAAAGGTGCAGCATTATGCCGTGGTTTTTCCTATGCACTTAAGGAAAACTATGATGCAGTAATTACTATGGATGGAGATGGACAACATCTTCCTGAAGACATCCCCGTATTTCTTAATGCCTCACAAAATGAACATGTAGGTTTGGTTGTTGGTAACCGAATGGATGATACCAAACAAATGCCTTATATTCGCAAACTAACCAATAAATTTATGTCTTGGCTTTTATCTTATATAACGAAACAAAAGATAGTAGATTCACAATGTGGTTTCCGTCTTATCAAACGACAATTACTTGAAAAGTTAAAACTAACTTCCCACAATTTTGAAATTGAATCTGAGATTATTCTAGAAGCAATTCGCAATGGCTTTCAAATAACTTTTGTTCCCATTCAGACAGTTTATGGCAAAGAAAAAAGTCATATCAATCCTTGCATTGATACCCTGCGGTTTATCCGCTTTATTTCTAAATGGTTAGCTCAGCAAAATGGATTACAGTCTTTTACGTAAGCAGATGATAGAGAACCAATTAATCTCCCGCGGTATAAAAGATCAACGTTTACTTAATGTCTTTTCAAAAATTGAAAGACATAAGTTTGTGCCGCAAGAAGCAATAGAACACGCTTACCAAGATTATCCTGTTCCTATAGGAGAAGGTCAAACTATCTCACAACCCTATATTGTGGCACTTATGACAGAATCGTTACAAATAGAAAGGACTGATCACATCCTTGAAATAGGCACCGGCTCTGGTTATCAAACAGCCATTCTTGCCTCTTTAGCAGATAAAATATGGACAATCGAACGCTCTGCAGTCCTTTCAGAACGTGCTAAAAGACTATTAAACCAGTTAGGATTTAATAATATTTATTTTAAAATTGGCGATGGCTCATTGGGTTGGCAACAATATGCACCTTTTAACCGTATTATAGTTACTGCCTATGCACCACAGATACCACCGCCGTTAATTGACCAGTTGGCTGAAGGAGGAAAACTTATTATTCCCATAGGCAACAGTTTTTCTCAAACTCTGGTACTTTTAGAAAAAGAAAATAAGAATACCAAAATAAAAGAAATTTGTCCTTGTGTATTTGTTCCCTTAGTGGGACAATACGGAATTCAGAAATAATGATACAGCTTTATACAGGAGATGGAAAAGGAAAAACAACCGCTGCTTTAGGAGCTGCTTTACGTGCAGCAGGGGCAGGAAAAAAAGTCTTTATTGCACAATTTTGTAAAGGAAGAAAATATTCGGAATTAAACGCCATAAAAAAAATTAAAAATATTCGTCTTGAACAGTTTGGAACAAAATGTTTTATAAATAATAAACCATCAAGTGTTGACTTTCGGCAAGCAAAAAGAGGTATTGAGAAAGTAAGAGAAGTTATTGAAAACAAACAATACCAAATGATAATTCTAGATGAAATATGTATTGCTATCTATTATAAGTTAGTGCCTTTGGAAGAGGTATTAACTTTATGTAAAAAAGTCGGTCGGGAAGCAGAGATAATTCTAACTGGCCGCAATGCCCCTAAGGAATTAATTAAACAGGCAGATTTAGTAAGTTATATTTCCGAAATCAAACATTACTATCACAAAGGAATCAAAGCACGAAGAGGGATTGAATTTTAAAAATTTTTTTAAAAAAATTCTTGACATTTTTTTATAGAAGGTCTTATAATAAACCATCATTTAAGGAGGAAAAATGCTGGCATTAATTCTTATTTTAATAGGAGTTTTTTTAAGACTAATCCCTCATACTCCTAATTTCACACCTGTTGCAGCAGTTGCATTATTTAGCGGCGCATTTATGAAAAGAAGAACTGCTATTCTTATTCCACTTTCACTTATGGTCATAAGCGACCTTATTTTAGGTTTGCACGAAGTAGTTCTTTTTACTTGGGGTAGTTTCATTATTATTACGCTACTGGGGGCGTTCTTAAAGGAGAAAAAAACTCTACTACTTATTACCGCTTATTCAATCGTTTCCTCACTTATTTTCTTCTTAATTACTAATTTGGGGGTCTGGCTCGCTGGCTGGTACCCACCAACATTTAATGGTCTAATTACTTGCTATATTATGGCATTACCTTTCCTACGCGAATTTACTGTATCTACTGTTCTATACAGCTTTATTTTCTTTAAAGTTTATGAGTTTTTAGCTTACACTGTGCGAAGGAAAAATCAATTATCTGTTCTTTTACAAGAGATTTAATTTCTTTGGTACGGAAAAAGGGAAGGCCGTGAAAAGCGGCCACAGTCCCGCTGCTGTAACTCCGATGTAAAAAGCCTTGCACTTAACGCAATAAATAAAAACGTGACAAAACCACTGGCGCAAAAGCTGGGAAGGTTCGTGCAAGGTTCGGGGGAGTCAGAAGACCTTGTCCGTATTTACATAAAATAACCTGGTTCGTGGAGAAATCAGGGGAATTTTTAATTTTTACCCTTGATTGAATTACCAGTCAAGGGGTTTTTATTTTTAAAAAGGGGGGAAATAAATAATGAATAAAAACTTATATCTTATAACAACTTTACTTGTAACTTCTATTTTTTATGTAAACTGTACAAATGCCCAAGAAACTATTAACTTAGAACCCATTGTTGTTACAAGCACACGCTATCAAACCACTGTTTTAAAATCAGCCGCAGCGGTAAGCGTTATTGATGCAGAAACCATTCAAAAATCACAAGCACAAACAGTCCTGGACATTTTACGTTCAACAGAAGCAATTACAGTTCGTGACTGGACAGGAAATGCAAGTAAGGCCACAGTAGATATTCGAGGTTTTGGAGAACAAAGTCAGTTAAATGTCTTGGTTCTAATAGATGGAAGAAGAACTAATTTAATTGATATGAGTCAAGTAGATTGGACACAAATACCTATTAATCAGATAGAACGAATAGAGATATTACGAGGTAGTTCAGCCAGTGTCCTTTATGGAGACAATGCAAATAGTGGCGTTATAAACATTATAACTAAAAAACCCATTGTATCATCAAAAAACCTTATTTCTTTTAGCGCTGGCAGTTATGATATGCACAAAGAAGAGTTATTGCTATCTGGAACATTAAAAAATACTGCTTATCTTCTTAGTGCTATGAATAGTCAAGATCACGGATATCGTAAAAACAATTATTATAAAAGCCAGGATTTCGTGACCAAACTGAAACATCAATTAGCTCCTACACAATCTGCTACAATATCATTTGGCTTTCATGATGCTGATTATGGTCTACCTGGTGCACTTTCTGAAACCAACATTGTCCGTTACGGGAAAAAAGCTTCAATTTATCCTAAAGATCATGCTAAAGATCAAGATTACTATATAATGGCCGCTCTTGAACAAGATTTCTTAGGTAAACATAAGTTTAATGCAGATATATCTTTTCGTCAAAAGAAAACCGATAGCTTATTTCTGAGTTCTATGAGTGGCTTTAATCCCATTAGCCGCTCTTGTATCGAGACCGTAGGGCTTAATCCACGCTACCGTATAAATACTGATTTATTAGGATTATCCCACAATTTTTTGTTTGGAATAGATCTATATATAACAGATTATTCATCAAATAGTTATGATGACAATAATATTCTACAAAATACCACAGATATTGACAAAAATTCCACTGGTTGGTATGTTCAAGATACTATAGATATTACAGAGAAATTGTCATTTGTGGCAGGCTTACGACTTGAACAGGCCCTTTATAGCTTTGACTACCACGACCTAGCTGGTTGGAATTCTGACGTTGATGATTGTGTCAAAAAAAAGGAATATGCCTGGAATACCGCTTTTAACTATAGATACAATGATTTATCTAAAATATTTTTTTCTGTAGCAAGAGCCTTTCGGTTTCCAGCTGCAGATGAATACTTCAGTGTGTGGGCAACTGTCCCAGTCAACAGCGCTCTCAAAACACAAACTAATTATGACTATGAATGTGGAATTAGACACGGATTCTCTTTGGATAGTTATTTGGAAGCTATTCTTTTTCTAATGGATGTAGAAAATGAGCTTTTTTATGATCCAACGATTTATGCTAACCGTAACTATGATAAAACAAGACATCAAGGAATAGAAATAAGTCTTACCGTTAAACCTGTTGAGAGATTACGTCTATCTTCAAATTATACTTATCGTCAAGCCACATTTAGAGAAGGTATCTATAATCATAAAGACATCCCTATGGTTCCACGTCAACAAGCAGCAGTCAACGCAACTTGGGATATAACTGATAATTTTTTTGTTGTCTTAAACACTATTTTTATAGGTAAAAGAAGATTTATAAATGACCAGGCAAATGTCTACTCTCCGCTTAATAAATATACAGTTACTGATTTAGGGATAGGATACAAAGCTAGAAGTTGGATACTCACAGCAGGAGTAAATAATATCTTTAACCGTTCTTACGCAGAATATGGTGTTTGTAATAACCTTACTGGAACAAAAAGCTACTATCCCGCAAAAGGTAAGAATTTCTCAGTAAGGTTAAAATATATATTCTGAAGCTATTTTTACTTGACAAATATAGCCTGCTGACTTATACAATATAGTTATGAAACAAGACAGAACCTTCTTTATTGCTTTATTCGTATCTAGTTGTCTACATATTATGGTATGCCTAAATTATGAAAATATTCGGCAATCTCCTCATCATAAAATTCAGCCAATGGTGAAAATAACTTATCTTAAAACTTATCCTCAATTACTTGAGTTTGAAAAATTAACTCATAATAATTTACCTGTTGTTTGTTCATTACAACAAAGACATTTGTCATCTCAACAAATAAGTTCCGATTTCAAAGATTTCCTTACAAAAGATAAAGCCTCAATAGACATAAAGGTAAAAGAAGAAATACCACTAAAACCAAACATATCCAAACCGGACATTATCGCTATAAAGAAAAAAATAACACTGCCCCCTATTGATATTAATAAAATCAACAATCCTTCTTATGTTAGTTATTACCAGTTTGTGCGTGAAAAAATCCGCAAGGCGGCATATCAAAATTATACTAGGACAGAAACTGGTAGTATATACCTGGCATTTGTCATAGCCTCCGATGGCACACTTAAAGATGTTTATCTTAACGAAGAACGTTCAGCACTTAATTACTATTTACGACAGATATCTTTACGAAGTATAAGGGACGCTGCGCCATTTCCTCCGTTTCCTAAGGAGTTAGATTATCCACAGTTATCGTTTAATGTAATAATTTCTTTTGAAGTTGAATGAAAATCTTATTTAAATGCTGTAAAATAATTTCTCCTACGGTTGACATCAGAAAAAACTATGTTATAATTTATTAAGCTAAAGGTGGAAAAAGCCACGGTTCATCTTTACAATTAAAATAACAAGCAATGGTTTTACAAATACGAAGGGAAACCAGGCGTTTTCCGCGTTATAACTTTAGTGAACCACTGCGGTTTCAAATACGGGGT
>JAOAET010000018.1 GCA_026416665.1 Candidatus Omnitrophota bacterium
CCACAACATACCAATGTCCCGCCACCAACCTTGGTTACCACTACTTCATTACCACAAATTTGGCAACGATATTTTTCACCTACCTTTTTTACTGCCATTTGGACCTCCTTGTTTATTTTTTATTCTTGTTCCAATGGCGCAAGTATAAAAACTCATTGTGCAATCTATTTTACCGTATTTATTACTTATTCAAACGTATATTTATTTTTCAATTATCTTTTTTGTCTCTTCGGCAATTTGCGCGTCAATTTGAGAAATCTCTTTATCAATTTCTTTAAGACGCCTACCGTATTCACGGGCAGTTTCTTCATCACGGAAAATCTTAGGATTAGAAAGTGCCCGCGATTTTGCGTAACTCTCCAGTTGCAATTTCTCTTTGAGGGATTCTAGTTTTTTTATGGTAGCACGTATTTGAGCGTTATGCTTTTTTCTTTTTTCCTCTTCTTGTCTCTTACGTTGCTCTTCTTCCCTCTTGCGCTGTAACTGTATCTGCCGCGCAAGCAACTCTTCTTCTTGCCTTCTTTTATTCTCCAAAGAGATTTCCAAAATTTCAGTGTCCTTTTTTTCCAAATAATAATCAAAACTACCAGGAAATTTACGGACACGTCCGTTTTTTACCTCATACACTACATTTGCTACCGAACGCACAAAATGAATATCGTGGCTGATAAAGACAATGGTTCCTTCAAATTCATTAAGCGCACGCACAAGGGCATCTACTGCATCTACATCAAGGTGAGTTGTGGGTTCATCTAAAAGCAAAAAATTCGGTGGATTAATCAGATACTTGACTAGGATAAGACGACTTTTTTCTCCACCCGATAGGACCTTGACAAGTTTCTCAACATCATCTCCTCTAAACAGAAACGCACCAAGTATTGTGCGAACAGTTGTCTCTGAGATATAACCTTGTGCAGCAGAATATGCTTCCCTGAGCACTGTATTGTCAGGATTTAATACATCAAGACGCGTCTGAGAGAAATATCCTATCTGAACATTATGCCCCACAATGCGTTGACCTGAGTCAATAGGTAAAACACCTGCTAGAATTTTTAAAAGTGTAGATTTTCCTGCACCGTTTTCACCCACTAAAACTGCCTTTTCTCCTCGGGTAATCTCAAAATCTAAGTCTTCGTAAACTTTAATATCTTTGTAACTTTTGGAAATTTTTTCTAAAGTAATTACACGATAACCACTTTGCTGTGCGCGGGGAAATTCAATTTTTCCAATACTTTCGCGTAGGTCATAAGGAAGTTCTACTGCTTCTTTTGCCATTCGTTCTAAGATAGTTCGCTTGGCGCGAACCTGTTGGGCCTTGTTTGGTTGAGCATGAAAACGATCAACAAAACGTTGCAGTTGCTGGCGTTTTTTCTCCTGCTCCTTAAACTGCTTTTCAAGATGCACCCGGCGTTGGCGTTTGAGTTCTTCATAATGCTCATAATTTCCTTTAACCTTAAAGATACTGCCGTTTTCAAGAATAAGTGTGTAGTTAGTTACCTCATTTAAAAATGCCTTATCGTGTGAAATCATTACAAAAGTCCCTTCAAAAGAAGCTAAATAATCCTTTAACCAAAGCGCAGCATTAAGGTCCAAGTAGTTAGTCGGCTCATCAAGAAGTAAAATGTCATAGTGAAAAGTCAGTAACTTTGCAAGCAGAGTGCGCATCTGCCATCCACCAGAAAGTTGGCGAATCAAACGATGAAAGTCTTTCTCCTTAAAACCCAAACCTACAAGTATCTTTTTTGCCTTATGCTCCAGGTCAAATACACCAAGTGTCTCCAACTGGTGAAGAATTTCACCATAGCGTGCTGAATCCGCTTGATTTGCCTGCTCAAGCGCTTCTTTTTCTTTATACAAATCTTGCACAAAAGAATCTCCCTCAATTAATTCTGCTAAAACTGTTCTTTCTGAGTCAAAGTGGGCTTCTTGTGGTAAATATCCGATACGTGTATTCTTGGCCACCAATACCTCTCCTGAAGACGGCTCAACCTCTCCCATAATAAGAGAAAAAAGAGTAGATTTACCTGCACCATTTGGGCCAATAAGTCCGATCTTCTCCCCTTTGTAAATGGAAAGATTTAGTTGAGAAAAAAGAATTCTTGAACCGTATTGTTTGGTAACGTTTATCAAACTAATCATGGTAACTAAACTGGTCGACGGGACTCGAGCGCAACCGATAATGTCGCAGGGTCAGCATATTCAAGGTTTGAACCAACTGGTAGTCCTAAACCAATACGACTAATTGTTACTCCTGTAGGTTTAAGAACTTTGGCAAGATACAAGGCAGTAGCCTCTCCTTCAGTATCAGAATCAGTGGCGATAATGACCTCTTTAATATTTTCAGATTGGATACGCTTTATCAACGTATCAATACGTAAGTCCTGAGGGCCTTTTCCTTCCAATGGTGAAAGCGAGCCCAACAAAACATGATATAGGCCACGAAATGCTCCTGTTTTCTCCAAAGAAGCTACGTCAGAAGGTTTTTCTACAATACACAAGATATCGCGCGCTCTACGTTCATCTTTACATATAGAACAGACCTGCTGGTCACTTAGATTATGACAAATCTGACAGAAATGTACTGTCTCTTTCACAATATTCATTGCCTCGGATAGTTGCTTGACTTCTTCTTTATTGGCATTTAACAAATATGTGACAATTCGCTCAGCACTACGCCGACCAATACCTGGGAGTTTAATAAGTTTTTCAATTAATTTTTCTATAGAATCAGGGTAGTATGCCATATTTTTTAATCTTCGTTAATAAGTCGCGCCTTAAAAGTCTGTATTACCGACTGAACCGCTGGATTTTCCATTTGAGAATTACTAGTTTTTTCGTCATTAGATAATACGAACTGAACTTTAAGGGGAACATTTAGAGTATCTAAAATCGCCTTTTCCACCATTTGACGGTTTTCTTTCCGCTCGAGAGTCTCTTTGTAAAGAGAATGGTTTTTATGGAAACTTATTACCAAGGTGTCTTTCTTTAATTCTGAAGGTATCCCTTCCCTTAAGTAACTTGCGATAAACATCTTAAAAGTCTTTAGTGAAGACGCTACCTGTTCCCAATAGTTTTGAATACTTTTTAGTGATATATCTTTTGACGATGTTTGTTCTTGATTAGTTATTCTAATGGTGGTATCTAGACTATCTTTTGTCTGACTATTTAATTCTTTTAATCTATATTCTTGCTTATCCTCTTGCTGTTCTTTTGTTGCTACTAATATCTCATCTTGGAGTTGATTATTCAAAAAATTTTTAAGTACCTTTTTTTCATTAGATTGGCATTTAGCTGATGAGTTATCTAGCAATAAGGTTTGTTCTAAATCTGTCATCTCTTTGCAAGTATTTGTTTGAGAATCAATCTTTATTGAGCAAGAAATACCTTGAACTGAAGAATTATCCTCTGGTGAAATAACTGGTTGTTTAGTTAAATTTTCCAATTCTGGTGATGGCTGCTTTTGCACAGATTGCCGTTCCAGTGTCTTATTTTTCCCAGTAGAAAAGTTATTTTTCTGTAAAACCGAAGGATTATCTTTATTTGTCTTCTTCTTAGATTGAACAGCACCGGTTGATGAAATTGTTGAACTTGGATGATGAGCTGGCGGGAAGATACGTTTGTTTACAGAATCAGATGTCATAGTCTGCTGAGTAGATAACACACTTTTATCTTGAGCAGTTAACCTACAACAGAGTTTAACCAAAGTAATCTCAAGCGGAATTCGGTGTGACTCTAATCTCTTTGCTAAATCTTGAGCATTGACCAAAGCATTAAACGCTGCCAATATCTCCTCAAGCCGCAACTTCGCTGACTGAGCAACTAAACGCTCACACAATTCCTGAGGCAAATCAATAAGACGGCTATCCACTTGTGCGACCTTTGCTACCATCAAATTACGAAAATGCCCAATCAGTTCTGATAATAAAACCGCGGGATCTTTTCCTTCATCAAGTAACTTATTAAACAAAATAAGTGCCTTTTGTGCGTCCTCTTGAATTACCGCATCTGTTAAATCAAACAGTGCCTGCTGCTGAACCTGTCCTAACATAGCATTGACATCCGCAATACTAATATTTCCCTTTGAAAAGGAAACTAACTGGTCTAATATCGTCTCTGCATCACGCAGTGCACCGTCACTTGCACGAGCAATTGCCGCCAAAACCTCTTCTGAAGCAGTAATATTCTCAGCAGCGCAGATTTTTTTAAGCTGATTAATAATCTCAAGTACACTTATTCGTCTAAAATCAAAACGTTGACAGCGCGAAAGAATAGTTGCTGGCACCTTTTGTGGATGAGTAGTAGCAAAGATAAACTTAACAAACTCTGGTGGCTCTTCTAATGTTTTAAGAAGTGCGTTGAATCCATCTGCGGTTATCTGATGGACTTCATCAATAATATAGATTTTGAATCTACCATTGGTGGGAGCAAATTTTACGTTCTCACGTAGTGCCCGAATCTCATCAATCCCACGATTAGATGCACCATCAATTTCTATTACATCAAGACACCTACTATTGGCGATATCGATACACGTAGAGCACTTACCACAAGGATTAACTGTAGGACCTTCCTGACAATTTAGTGCCTTTGCCAAGATACGGGCAGTGGAAGTTTTACCAACACCCCTTGGACCTGCAAACAAAAAGGCATGTCCTAAACGGTCCTTCTCAATAGCTTGCGTAAGCTGTTTTACAATGTGCTCTTGGCCGATTATTTGGCTAAAAACTTTTGGCCGCCAGGTGAGGGAAAATACAGTATATGTCATTCCTTCTCGGAAGAAAGGTCAATTAAGGGTTCAAATTCTTTCTTTTCTATTTATACCAAAATCCAAGCTACAATGCAACGAAAATATTATTAAAAAACTAAAATAGAAAAAATCGCCTACTTCAATCAGCAAAATTTAATAATCCTAAAACGTTTATCCTCTAAAAAATTGCTCTCTGGACAGGTAAGATGATTGTTACCGTTGTCCCTTTGTTTTCAACGCTTTCTATGTAAATATCACCCTTGTGAGCTTGAACAATATTCCTTGCAATAGTCAATCCTAAACCCAATCCTTTACCTTCCTTCTTAGTAGTAAAAAATGGTTCAAATACCTTAGGTAGAATCTCTTTTGGGATACCTATCCCTGTATCGGATATCTTCAAAGAAACAGATGATTTATCTTCTGTTGTTTCCGTAGTGAAGTTAATAGCTCCTCCACCAAAAGGAAGTGCTCTAATTGCCCAGCGCGCATTTAATACAATATGGAAAATCGCCTCAAATAAAAGTTCACCATCAGCCTGAATCTCAGGAAGGTCAGACCTAAGCTGTTTTGTGATGTTGATACTTTGTAATTTAAACTCTTTGGCAAAAAGTCCCTCTATTCTCTTAACTAGGTCATTTAAAGAAATAGGCTTTAAAACAAGTTTTTCTGTTATATTTGGATCAACAAAAGCATTTAGTATATTCTTTAACAATATAGAATTTTCTTCAAGTATGTTTATTGTTTCTTTAAATTCTTGTGGTTTGATTTCTTCTGTTGACTGGCTAAGTTTTATTTTTATTAGTTTGAGATTGTTTATAATGGCAGATAACGGTGTGCCTAATCCTTCAGATACCGACTGTAAAATAATCTCAGGCTGACTTTTTGTTTTTAAATTTTCCGATTCTTGTGCCAGGTTTTTCTTTACTTCTAATAAGGTATCTTCTAAAGCTTTTATTTTATTATTATACTGTTGCTCTAACTGACTGATACTCTGTTGGGCTTTTTGTTGCTCTTGTTGACGCACATTTGATTCTATAATTTGGCGCTGTTGCTTAATCTGTTCTTCAAACTCCTGTTTAAGTCTGGCCTGTAGAGAATCAAATGCTTCTTTCTGCTTGGTTTCTTGTTGACGAAGCACTTCTAATTGACCTTGCATTTGTTGTATTTTAATCTCTAAATGCTGGTTAAGTTCTTGTGACTCTTTTAATTGCTGTAATATTTTTTCTTTGTCTTTGACTTCTTCCCTCAAAGAATTACATAAATCTTCTAGCTTTTTTATGTAGCTACCTAGTCTCTCCTGTTCTTGCTGACGGGTATTGTCTTCTATTGCCTGGCGAGTTTGCTGTAACCAAGTCTTCATTCGTTCATTAAACTGTGCTTCCATCTCAAGAAGCATATTCCGATATTTCTCTTGTTCTTGTTCACGCACCCCAGCTTCAATAAATTGGCGTTCTTGTTCTAAACGCTCTTCAAACTCTTTTTGTAGATTCGCCCTTAGCGCATCCAGTGCCTCTTTTCTTTTATTCTCTTCTTCTCTCCGCACTGCCTCTTCCACTTCTTTTTTTGTCTGTTCAATTTGTGCTTGTAAGGCAGCTGAATGTTTAGTTTCAAGAAGATTTATCTGCTCATTAAGCCATTTTTCATCTTCAGCCCGTACTGCCTCCTCAGTATCCCGACGAACTTGTTCTAACTGTCTGGCTAATTCTTTAGCAAACTCTTCTTTAAGCTGTTGTATCTTAAGGCGGGCATTCTCCTGCTCCTGTTGACGAATGACAGATTCATCAAGAGACCGGCAAACATCTCTTTCTCCTTCTGAGCTCTGCTGCTCTAACAATTTTCTTAGTTCATTAATCTCTCGGTCATACTGCTGATTAAGTTCGTTGATTCTTTGTTTAAAAATATCTTCCTGTTCTGCTATTATTTCTGACTGTATCTGTTTTCGCAATTCCTGAAGCCTCTGTTGCTGTATCTTGGAAGTCTCATCTAAAAGAGGTCCCTGACTTTGAGAAACATTTTGAGTAATATTTTGTGGGTAAAGGATAATATTTAACAAAATGGTAGCGTTATTACTTAATTGGGTATTTTGGAGTAATAACGCCTTAATACCTGCCTGCACTGCTTTTTTATCCTTATCCAAAACGGTTATGCTTTCTATCTTTCCTTCACCGTTTTCTAAGACTTCTCTGATTAAACCTATTATTTTATCAGTATCTTTTTCTAAAAAAAATTGGCTTATATCGCCACCCAAAAAATTTTCTGAACCACTTCCTAACCATTGTTTAGCGGTTTTATTAATTTTTATAATACGCCCCTCTCTATTTAGTAAAAATAAGGTATCTGGAAAAGAATCAAATATCTCATCCTGCTTATTTTCTAATAATTCCATACGCTGTCGTAACTGGCAGTAATGTTGCCAGATAAACGCACTAAGCAGACTAAAAAATACCAGCCAGCTGCGTAGTCCCAAAGATGCCAAACCAGGATTAAAAATTTGCTTTAAAAAGTTCTCATGGTAGAGCAGTGAATGTGAAAAGGCGTCAAATAACCATAGGAAAGGCCCTACCAGCGCGATAATAATAGCACTTGCTTCAAACTTGTTTCTGTAAAAAAAAGGGATCTGTTCCATTTTAACTTGCAATACTTATTGATACTTTATTATATCAAAAACTAATATAAGAGGGTAGGAAAACGTAGAAAAAACAGAACAATTTAAAAGATTATGAGAAAAACTTAAATATACGTTTCTCTAAGCAGATGGTCAAATTTCTGGGCGTTTTTTACAGCATAGCCATATGCATCATTATTAAAGAAGGCAAACACAGTTTTAACATTACTGCTTAAAGCAAAGTTTGCCCATTCTTTTAATTCTTTATCGGAGTAATCTGAATTGTATAACTGTCCAGCACCATGAAAGCGTAGATACAAAAAATCCGCAGTAACTATTTTTTTGCAAGGATATCTGTTACCCGAATGGGCAATACATAAACAACCATTGTGTTCCTCTAAAAGCGTGTATATCTCTTCGTCAAACCAAGTTTGGTTACGAAATTCAAAGACCTGTCTTGTCTTTGTTTCTGTTAGCATCTTCAAAAACTTTTTCAAACAAACAGTATCCTTCTTAAAACTCGGTGGGAACTGCCAGAGGATTGCCCCTAGTTTGTTTTTTAATCCACAGACGTTTTCAACAAATATAGATAATGTCTCTTTTACTTTTTTAAGACGCTGGATATGTGTAATAAATCGCCAACCCTTAACAATAAACACAAACTTTTCAGGAGTTTGTAAATACCAGTTCTCAAAAGTAGCCTTCCGTAGTAAGCGGTAAAAAGTAACGTTTAACTCTACACCGTTAAAATGTTCAGTATAATACTTAAACCATTTTTTCTTACTCAGCCCAACAGGATAAAAAACACCATCTGCCCAGTGGGGATAATTCCAACCGCTTGTGCCGACAAAAAATTGGGTCATATTTATAATTAAATCCTTCTACTTCTCTTGTAAAGTCATCTGGTGCACGACACGCAGTGGCTCAGGTATACGAAATCCACGGCAACATTCTAAGATAATCTTAATAGAACTTTCCAAATCAATTCTGTTACCTACTGATACAAAAGCCGGCTTCACATTGTCTTTTGTTCTCAGGACTGCTCCAATTTTCCTTTTGTTACTGTCTATAAGTAAAGAAAATGTTCCTTGTCTTCTGGGTGGTTCTGTGTATGTGCCAAAAAGCCAACTTTTCGCACAACCGATAGTTGCTTTATTTAATAAGATACCAAAATGTGTAGCAATACCCATATTCCTGGGATGCGCTATCCCTTGACCATCAAAGATAATTACTTGGGGATCAGATTGTAAAGCGCGAAAACATTTTTCCAAAACAGGTCCTTCTCTAAATGTTAACAGACCAGGTATATAGGGAAAAGTAATCGTGGCTGTCTTCTGTATAGTTTCTATTAAACAAAGGTCAGGGTAACTAAACACTGCTACTGCACCGTAAGCCATCTTTTGCTTAAATGCTACATCCGCAGCAGCAATAAATTTAGGCAAAGCATTAAGCTTTTTTAAACGTATTTTTATTCTTAATTTTTCTTGCAGCCTTATTGCCTGTTGCGGGCTTACCGTCCATGAATGATGAGACTTTAATTGCATTGTAATTATCTTAAATAGACAAATTAGCAAAAGAAAAAATTTGTATCTAGAAAAATATCTCTATTTTTACACTCAATGGCTGTTTGGTCGCAATATTTTCGTTAACTTCCACCTGAAAGTCTGTAAGGTTAGCTGTAAGTCTTTATCTTTTATCTTTAAAATTTCATCTAAAAAAATAAAAATTATTGCTTAAGGCGGGACTATTCGCTTGAATTATGTTTATCTTTTTTATAAATATTCAAATCGGCGACGCGTTTATTTGAGTTGATTGTAATTTTATTATCTTAAAATAGCGAGTCACCTTTTTCATTACAACTTGCCATTAAAAGCTTTTTTTTCGTTTGGTTATTCTATCTGATGGTGTGTTTACTGCTTTGTTATTAGTACTATCAATCTCTTTCGTCATTTTTTAAAGATGCAAATTACAAATTTTTGGTGGAAAACTTAGTATCCCAGCAAGAACTCTTAAAAAAGATTGGTTCGAACTTTATTTTAAAAGAGCGCCGCCTCGTTTTCTCCTCGGAAAGTCACTATAGGGACTTTCTTGCTGACGCTCCATATCCTAACTGGCGGAGAGGCTGGGATTCGAACCCAGGGGCCAGGTTTCCCCAGCCAACTTCTTAGCAGGAAGCTGCTTTCAACCACTCAGCCACCTCTCCGTAATCTATTTCTTACGCTTGCCTTTAAAAAATTCCTGTAAAATAATTTTGCAATCTTCTTTAAGTATACCCGAAGTAATTAAAATTCGGTGATTAAGCTTTTTATTATGTATAATGTTTACTACAGAACCGCAAGCACCTGTTTTAGGATCAAAACATCCAAAAACAAGGCGTTTAATTCGTGCTAAGACCATTGCACCAGCACACATACTACACGGTTCAATTGTAACATAGAGAGTGCAGTCGTTCAACCACTTTGATTTTAAGGCCTCACAAGCAGCTGTTAAGGCAATCATCTCAGCATGCGCAGTAGAATCCTGAAGAAGCTCAACTTGGTTATGTCCGCGGGCTATTATCCTTTTATCCTTAACAATCACACAGCCCACAGGGACTTCATCTTCTTGAAAGGCATAGCCTGCTTCTTTTATTGCCTCTTTCATAAAATAAATATCTTCATCTTTAGCCATAATGTAAGCCTTTGCTAAACGGGTATCTTCCCGTAATGCCAAAAAGAAATGGATTATTTAAGTAAAAATTTATGCGCCCAGGAGGAGTCGAACCTCCAACACCCAGTTCCGTAGACTGGTGCTCTATCCAATTGAGCTATGGGCGCAGGATTTTAATATTCTAATAGGAGAAATTTAGCTTGGCAAGTTTATTTTTTTATGAGGTAAATAATTTTATTAATTTGCTTTTTCATTTAATATGCAATGGTAGGATAAAAATAGAGTATTATCCAACTTATAAAAGCAAAAACTACTTTTTGCGGTTTCATAAGATTAACTACAAGAACCGTTATGTTTTATAGTCATAGTTATTGTTATTGTTATTGTTATTTGTTATTGTTATTTGTTATTGTTATCTTTATCAGATTGCGAGGCCGTGTCTTTATACTCACTGCACTTTCTGTCACAATCTATTTTAAAACTTACTGGCAATCTGTATCTCCTAAATATCTGGTAACATGTATTTTTACAAGCTGTTTCATCATTAATAGTTGTTGCACCAGTCGGTTGTTGCAAGCTAGTTCCTATTTCAGTACTTCGTGTAGGGTTTAGTGTAGTACTTTGTGATTGTTTTTTATTGGAATTTCCTTCTGTTGGTTGTGTTGATTTTATTTTTATAGTATATCCTGTCGGGATTATACCCTGAGCCTGCTTTTCTTGAGTAGTACCAACAAAACGTTTATGCCTAAAATCAAATGCAAGACTGTTGTCTTCACAGTCATAAACTAAGATAGTATCTGGAGATAACCTCTGGTAATCTGTATAACTCATATTCTTAAGTCCCTCATTTAGACAATAAGAGCGCCCCCCTGTAGAAGGAGGTGTCTTGTCTTTGGGACAAGTCATTAGGGCCAAGTTACCATTTACCAAATCGTTAATGGAAAGCTGGGCATAGGCTAAACCTCGCTCTTTTATTGCAGTAATACGATACAGAAGTTGTTTCTTCCAACCATCCTTACCCGCAAATACAATAGCAAACCCTTTCTGCCAATAAGATGGCGGAACCTCACTTATCACTGCAGGCACAACTCCTCTTTCTTGAATATAAATATCTAAACCTGCTTTTATTGCTTCTAGATTAGTTTGGCAGGTTCTGGCTGCTGCATCTTCCATAATATTTGAAATAAATGGTATAGCTATAGTGGCAAGAATACCAATAATAACTACGGTAATAAGTATTTCAACCATTGTAAATCCCTTTTTATACATTTTTACCTCCTTGTTATTCTTAAGTTCAAGTATAAGTAATTCTATCATATTTTTAAAAGTCTTGTATAGCAAAAAAGTAATTTGTAATTTTATTTTCCTTATGCTATAGTAAAATTAGCTTAGGTTTTGGTGGCTATAAATTTGTTTACTTTGAATAAAATTTCTTAGAGATATAAATGCAGAATAGAATTGCTCACTCTCCGCCGAGAAAAATTATCTGGCAGGATGCGCAAACAAGCATTTTTTATGCAATAGTAAGTCTTTTAGTTTTTCCAATAGGACTGGTCTGTATTTATTTATTAAATATTACTTGGGAAAAAGTTTTACTCTTCAGTTTAACAGCTATCTCTATATGGACAGCTTTAAAGGCATTACTCTATGCTTTAAATTCTTTTCTAAGAACAAAAGAATTTACGCATAATTTCCGTTATGGAATAAAAGCAACTTTTGGCTTTCTCTTGGGTTTGGTTAGCTTATTTTTAGATTTCTTCTATCTTTATTATTGGATATATCCAGCATCTGATTATGAAATAAAAAACATTATTGAAAGTTTACTTAAAGCCATTTCCAAAATACCTGGGTAAGTTGCGTAGTATACTTAAAACTAATTTCAAACTTATCTGAGACAATTGGCGTAAAGATATATGGCCAGTTGTAACAACCCACTGTTCCAACTACAACTTTATTGTTATGAAATATCTCCATCCCTAAGGCAAGAATACCTTTTTTTAGTTTTACCTTTCCGTAAAAAGTATAGTCTCTTTTACCTCTTTTAAATATCCATTGGGCCAATATCTTAGGATGGCGAAATTCAAAATACGGAAAAAGGTCAGAGACTAAAACTCCTTCCAATAGTTTAATCCTTTCTTCAGTAAGGGTTGGGTCTTTTAATTGTTTAAAACCCATCTCTTCAAATAATAGACTACCTGCATTGGGAATCACCAATGTTGGTTTAAACTTAATTCGTTCAAGCGAAAGCAGGTTCTCATCAAGCAAAAGGGCACCATAAAGTTCTTGAAAGAGAAAATCAATTTTTTCTTTTGGATGAAAATGCTCAATGTGTTCTTCAACAACCTCTACGCGTCTATTGTGTTTAAATTTCTCTCGCAATAATCGACAACATAAAGCATTCTCTTCCACCGCATAAACTTTTTGTGCACCCAAATGTAATAGAAACTCAGTGAATTCGCCTAAACCTGCACCTGCCTCTACTCCTACTCTACCACTGATTGCCTTCTTTTGAGAAATAAGTAGACGTTTTAATGCCTTTGTTCTTCTATAATCGTCATAAATACCAATAAAAGCAAGGAAGTCTTCTACCTGACGCAGTTGTTCACGTTCTATTTCATTTATTACTTCAAGCATACTACTGGCTCGTTGATTACTTCCAGCATAAGACGATGAATTTTTTTATTAGAAGCAACTATAAATGCCTTGTCAATGACTTTGATAGGTTCACCGTTTCTTCCGGTAACTTTTCCCCCTGCTTCTTCTACAATCAATTTGCCTGCAGCATAATCCCAACTAGAAAGTTCAAACTCCCAGAAACCTGCTGCCCTGCCACAGCCAACATAGCATAAATCTAAAGCTGCTGCACCCAACCTTCTTATTCCTAAGATGTTGCGTTTAAAGAATTTCTTTATACGCTCAAGAGTTTCAACCATCTCTTTGCCACGGTCATAATAAAAACCAGTTATCAACATCGCTTTTTTTAATGTTCGCACGTTATTTACGGTAATACGTCTCCCATTTAAATATGCACCCTTCGCCTTCTCAGCCCAAAAAAGTTCATCATGCACCACATCATATACTGCACCTAAGATAATTTCCTCTTTATACTTCAAAGCAACTGAAGCACAAAAAATGGGAATTCCACAAGCAAAATTATTTGTTCCATCCAGTGGGTCAATAATCCAAGTATAAGGCGAGTCTGTGTTCGGATATAAATTTTCTTCTGCCAAGATATTGTGTCCGGGAAAGTTCTTTTTAATAACTTTTACCGCTTCTTTTTCTGCCTTTGTATCTGCTACTGTCAAAAGATTATAAGATACACCTTTTGTTCGGATAGCAAAATCTTTTCTAAAATAACGCTTATGAACCAATCCTGCAGCATAAGATGCTTGTTTACAAACACTAAGGTATCTTGAGGTTGCCATTTTTTAGATATTAAAGAGGTCTTGCCAGTTTCAAAGCAATACTGGCTACATGCTTACCCTGAAAACGTGCCGCGGATAATTCTATTTCGCTGGGCAGACGTTCTCCCTTTTCACCAACAATAGTAGAGGCGCCATAAGGAGAACAACCAGTCACTTCTGTAGTAGTTGTCTGTGGTTGAAAAGAATAAGGCAGTCCCACAATTATCATTCCGTGATGCAAAAGTGTAATATGAAAACTCAAAATTGTAGACTCTTGGCCACCATGCTGGGTGCTTGAACTGGTAAAAACACTACCTGGTTTTCCTACAAGGGCTCCTCGCAACCACAACCGTCCCGTAGCATCTAAAAACTGTTTCATTTGTGCAGCCATATTACCAAAACGAGTAGGCGTGCCAAAAATGACTGCCTGTGCTTCTTGTAACTCGTCTACTGTACAAATAGGGATATGGGCAAACAACTTCTGTGCCTCATAGGCTCCCATCTTTTTTATAACTTCTTCTGGCAAAGTCTCAGGCACCCTACGTAACACCGGCTCAGCATCAGGGACCTGTCTTACTCCTTCTGCGACTGCTTCGGCTAGACGATAGATATGTCCATAAAGTGAATAGAAAACTATGTATATCTTCATAACTAACCTCCCTCTGTAAAAATAGTATTCTTTCTACTTATAAAATCATATTATTTCCATTTTAATTAATAATTAATTAAGAAATATTATAATAAACAACTTCTACGACACATTATAAACAAAAAAATATCTTTACTCAATAACTATCTAAAATTTTGTAAACAAAAAATTAGAAAATATACCTAAAATTTATAACAGGTTTTGATCTGGAAGAAATCTCCTTTGGTAAGATTCTTAGCGTATACATCTGAAAGCCAAGTGACTGTGATACCTATAGGTGGAATACGAAAATAAATGTCAAACCCTGCAGAGACAGATTCTCTTTTGGTATTTGCTATATTCTTTGATTCTTTCTTCTGTGGTTCAGAAATCATCCAGTTCAATGAAGGACCGACTTTTAATCTCTCAGTTATTGCAAAACCCAATAGTCCTTGTAGATGCCACTCATTACCTGGACGGATACCTGTACTTTGATTCTCCAAGCGTATAAAGTAGCGGAAACTGGCATCAATACTAAAACGACCCAGCCCCTTATAAATAAAAATAGTTGGTCTAATATCATATTGATTTGTTCCGACGTTGATGGCCTTTGCACTTTCGTATTCTCCTGTAGGAAGTTTTACAAATATAGAAGGCAAAATATCAATTTTTTTTGTTGGTAAGAAACGCCCTGCCCCTATAATAATATCTCCAACTGCGCTTGCCTTTTGGTCAAAGAAACCACAAGTAACTTTTGTAATGGGTAACACAATAGTAAACATTGCATCGGTAGTATAGTAACAAATACGAAAAATCTGCTCAATTTTTTTATAGTCGTAGTCAGAATAAAGCGTATCTGCATTGGCATCAGTTCTTTTATCGGCATAGTAATATGAGGTATAAGTAAGAAAATACAACCCCTTGCCAGCTCGAACACCATCATAAAAATTTACTGCCCAAACCAGCGAAAAATTACTCACGATAATTGCAAATAAAAATATTAATACAACTAATTTCTGCTTCATTGTTTTTTCTCCTTATTTTTATTTGAACCTTTTAATTTTTCTTTTTTATCTATCTTTTTTCTGTCTTTTTATGTACTTCGCAGTTACTTTATTATTTGTTTTATAAGATTTGTGCCTCCTTCCTCAAAATATTAATCGGTCTATTTGAAAAATTAGTCAAAAAAGATGCCTTCAAAAGGCCTTCTTTCCATTCACCTTTTGGTGTGGAATCCCAAACAATACCTCCGCCTACTCCCATTTCGGCGTAATTTTCCTTTCTTAAGATTGTGCGAATAGGAATATTAAAATAAATGTTTCGTTTTGGACTAATATAACCCAAAGCACCCGTATAAATCCGACGTGGCTCATCCTCTATTTGCTGAATAATTTGCATAGCCCGAATTTTAGGTGCACCTGTAACTGAGCCAGAAGGAAATAGGGCTTTCAATAAATCATATATAGAAATATCTTTTTCTACCTTAGCAGTCACAGTAGAAGTCATCTGAAAAAGCGTAGTGTAATCAGTAACAGTAAAAAGGTATGGCACCCGTACACACCAACCAATTCTGCCCAAATCATTCCGTAAAAGGTCAGTTATCATCAAATTCTCTGCTTTATTTTTCTCATCATTTTGAAATAAGAGTCGTTGTCTTCTATCTTCAGCTGGTGTTTTCCCGCGAGGCCAAGTTCCTTTCATTGGCTCTGTTAGAACATTTTTACCTATTTTTTTTATAAACCTTTCTGGCGAAAGTGAAATTATATCAAAATCGCCAGTAGAAACAAACGCAGAATACGGCACAGGCTGCAGACAAAGTAACTTCTGAAACAGTGCAAAAGAACTACCCTGTAACTTGAAATGAAACTTTATACAGTAAGTAATCTGATACACCTGTCCTTCGGCAATAAAATCTCTTATGGTATGGATATTTTTTTGATATTTTTTGAAAGAAATGGGCAGATAAAAATCTCTAACCACACAATCTCTGTTTCGGGAAAAATATGGCCACGTTCCAGCAGGTCTATTATAAACTCCTAACATAAGAAGCGGAAAATCGGGCTTTGGTTTATTAAAACGTTCTTCAAAGTGATAACCAAGCTCGTAAGAAAAAAAACCTGCAATCCACTTGTTACACCTTAATTGTTGTTCCAAAACATTAAAGGCCGAAGTAACCTGCTCGTATTTGTAGCAACAAATAATTTTTTCTGGTTGCTCAAAATATAAAGGCCTGCCTTCAAAATTAGTAAATACTTGCATTTTTACGGATGCAGGCCTGGGTGCCCTTTTCTAGATAAAAGGGCTAAAAGTTCATAACCTGTAAGGATTAAAAAACGATTCTAAGAGTGGTTAACTTGAATTTTGAACAGTTTATTTTGTAAATTAAAGTATTTACCACCGCCATATCCAATCTTTAATCTCTGGTAAATCATCACCTGTTTTTCGTATATACTGCTTATGTTCTAACAACTTATCCCTTACCATCTGTTTAATATAGCCGCCACGTGCACCTATAGACGCAACTCGATCAACCACATCACTTACCAGATGAAAGCGGTCAATACGGTTTAAAACAGTCATATCAAAAGGTGTGGTAGTAGTTCCTTCTTCAATATAACCGCGCACATGTAAATTGTCGTGATTAGTACGACGATAAGTTAAACGATGTATCAACCAAGGATAACCGTGAAACGCAAAAATTATAGGTTTATTAGTAGTAAAGAGCGCGTCGAATTCTTTATCACTTAAACCGTGGGGATGCTCGGAAGGTGGCTGTAGCGCCATTAAATCAACAACATTAATTACCCGAATTTTAAGTTTTGGTAAATACCTGCGCAAAATATCTACTGCAGCCAATGTCTCCATTGTCGGTACATCACCACAACAAGCCATCACAACATCCGGCTCATAGCCACGGTCATTACTTGCCCATTCCCAGATTCCCACCCCGGAAGTGCAGTGTTTTATTGCCTGGGGCATTTTGAGATACTGTAGACCCGGATGTTTACCAGCAATAATCAAATTTATGTAATTACGACTACGTAAGCAATGGTCTGCAACTGAAAGTAGGGTATTAGTGTCTGGTGGTAAATATACGCGAATAATCTCTGCTTTCTTGTTGACCACATGGTCAATAAAACCAGGGTCTTGATGCGAAAAACCGTTGTGGTCCTGACGCCAGACATGGGAAGTTAAAAGATAATTTAATGAGGCAATAGGTTTTCTCCAAGGAATGGTTCTACTGACTTTCAACCACTTAGCATGTTGATTAAACATAGAATCCACAATATGAATAAATGCTTCATAACAGGAGAAAAAACCGTGTCTGCCAGTTAAAAGATACCCCTCTAACCATCCTTGACAAAGATGTTCACTAAGCACTTCCATTAACCGACCGTCTTCACTTAGATGGTCGTCATTCTTAAAACGCTGGGCAAGCCAAGTTCGGTTAGTAGCATCAAGCACCGCTTCTAGACGATTAGAGTTGTTCTCATCAGGACTAAACAAACGGAAGTTACGTTCTTTCTCGTTTAAACGCACCACATCGCGTAAAAATTGCCCTAAAATCCTCGTCTGCTCAGCACGCACAGTAGCTGGTTTTTCAAAATCAACGGCATATAAACGGAAATCAGGAAGTTTTAAATCCTTAAGTAACAATCCGCCATTGGCATGTGGATTTGCACTCATTCGTCTTGTGCCCTCAGGTGCAATTGCTGCTATATGTTGTTTTAATCTGCCGTTTTCATCAAAAAGTTCCTGCGGGCGATAACTTTTCAACCAACGTTCCAATACCTTAATATGGCAAGGTTTCTCAAATAATTCCGACAAAGGAACCTGATGTGAACGCCAAGAACCTTCGGTTTGTTTTCCATCTATTTTCTTAGGACAAGTCCAACCCTTAGGAGTAATCAGAATCAACATTGGCCACTGTGGACGCTGTGGATTTCTTTGTCTTAACGCCCTATTCTTTATGCGTCTTATTTCTTCAACAATAACATCAAGGGTCTGTGCCATTTTCTTATGCATCTTAAAAGGCTGAGAACCCTCAACCACGTATGGTTTATACCCGTATCCTTGGAATAAATCTATCAGCTCTTTCCGACTAATACGTGCCAGGATAGTAGGATTAGCTATTTTATAACCATTAAGGTGCAGAATCGGCAAAACTACTCCATCTGTCTTCGGATTAAGAAACTTATTAGAATGCCAACTAGTAGCAAGTGGACCTGTTTCAGCCTCACCATCACCAACCACACAGGCAACAATAAGGTCAGGATTATCAAACGCTGCACCAAAGGAATGGGCAAGACAATACCCCAGCTCTCCACCCTCATGAATTGAACCAGGTAATTCTGGTGCAACGTGGCTAGGTATGCCTCCTGGGAAAGAAAATTGTTTAAAGAGTTTACGTAGACCCTCTTCATCTTGTGTAATATCAGGATAAAATTGGGTGTAGGTGCCTTCTAAATACGCCTGAGCAGCAATTGCTGGACCACCGTGGCCTGGACCAATTACATAAATCATATTGAGATTGAATTTTTTAATAATCCGATTTAAGTGTACATAGATGAAATTAAGTCCAGGGGTTGTTCCCCAGTGTCCTAACAAACGCAATTTGATGTGTTCTTTTTTAAGTGGCTTTTTAAGAAGCGGATTATCCAATAAATAAATCTGTCCGACGGATAGATAATTGGCTGCCCGCCAATAGGCATCAATAAGACGTATTTCGCTATTGGTCATAATTTTCCTCCTTGTGAAACAAGTATTTTTATTTTATCACGATACTGGCCTGATAAGAAATAAAATTTACTAGTATCAAAAATGATTACAGAAAATAACCTATATATTGAAAATAAATTACCTATAACAGGTAACTTAATCTCTCTATAACTGGTTAAGTCTGTATTGCTTACTTTATAAATAAATTTCACCGAAACGGATTGTGTATTTAAAAAGAATTATTCATAACGTAGGGCTTGAATGGGATCAAGTTGAGCAGCTTGACGTGCAGGCCACAGGCCAAAGATAACCCCGACTGATATTGAGAAAAAACAGGCGACTGCTATAGAGACAAATGAAATACGAACAGTCCAGTGGGCAACTGAACTTAACAAAAAAGAAATCCCACTACCCAAGAAAATACCTAATATCCCTCCGATTAGAGATAACAATAGCGCTTCTATAAGAAATTGCGCCATAATATCTTCATTGTTTGCACCAATTGCCTTACGTAGACCTATCTCACGAGTTCTCTCGGTGACAGAAACAAGCATAATATTCATAATCCCAATGCCACCGACTAAAAGTGAAATTGCGGCAATAGAACCTAATAATATGGTCATTGTTTTGGTAGTTGATTCCAATGCAGAGCGAATCTCTGCCATATTACGAATCTCAAAGGCATCGTCTGTGTTTTTGGTGAGCCGATGTTGCTTGACAATTAAAGAACGTATCTGTTGTTGTAAATTTTCTAAATCCTCTGATGAAGATGCCTCAACAAAAATATTATCAAAATACTGCTTCCCCAGTAACCGATACATCGCAGTAGTGTAAGGTATAAGTATAGTATCGTCTTGGTCACGAAATCCCGAAAATCCCTTTGCTGGTAAAACTCCGATTACTCGGAAATTTATCTGATTAATTTTAATTATCTTTCCTACAGGATTATTTTCTCCAAAAAGGTTTGTGGCCACTGTGACCCCTAATACTGCTATTTTTTCTCGCTGTCTTAACTCTTGTTCGGTAAAAAACCGTCCTGTTACTGGTACCGAAGCACGCATCAAGGCATATTCTACACCAACACCTTCTACGAGAGTATTCCAATTATGGTTTTGATAAACTATTTGTGCCCTACCACTTACCCGCGGACTTACCCGTTTAACTGCTTTGCTTATTTTTTTTATTGCATCAAGGTCCTGTTGGTTTAGACGAGCAATCACTCCCTGCTCCAAAGCAATTCCACGACTGCGGAATGAACCTGTTTGCACATTTAAAAGATTTGAACCTAAAGAAGCCAGTTCTTTCTGCACGGATTGTTTAGCCCCTTCTCCCAAAGCAAGCATGGCAATAACTGCACTTACTCCAATAAGAATCCCTAAGATGGAAAGACCTGTGCGTAATTTATGCGCCGTCATAGAGAAGATTGCCTGACGAAAATACTCCAGAAATTTCGTTAACCAGGCCCCTTTCTTACAATACACACCATTGCTTAGCTTTTTATCTGATAGTCTATTATCATAAGTTCGTATTTTATCTGTTGGCTGGTCAGAGATAATTTTCCCATCACGCATACGGATAAGTCTTTTAGCATAACGCGCAATCTCGGGTTCATGCGTAACTACAATAATAGTTTTTCCCTGTTTATGTAATTCAGACAAAATACCCATAATCTCTTCTTCACTCTTTGTATCAAGATTCCCCGTGGGCTCATCAGCCAAAATTATTAACGGTTCATTGACCAGTGCACGGGCAATAGCCACACGCTGTTGTTGACCTCCGGAAAGTTCATTGGGTTTGTGGTATAGACGGTCAGTTAATCCCACAAGTCTAATTTTTTCTATTGCCTTTTGCTTTTGGGAATATTTTCCGCAGTAAACCAGTGGCAGAGCTACGTTTTCCAAAGCACTCATTCGTGTTAATAAGTGAAACTGTTGAAATACAAACCCAATAAATTCATTACGCAGACAAGCAAGACGCTCTTCGGAAAAACCACTTACATCTATACCGTTGAGGATGTAACTGCCTTTATCAGGACGGTCAAGCAAGCCGACAATATGTAGTAACGTAGATTTACCTGAACCAGAAGGACCCATTATGGCTACAAACTCACCTTTATCAATAGTAAGTGACACATCCTCTAAGGCCTTTATTTCTACTTTACCTGTATAATAAGACTTGTAAACATTTTTTAACTCAATCATTGTTTTTGCTGTTTGGTTGGTGTTACCGTTGGCGGCCTTCTTTGAGGTAAAAAAGGATTTTTAGCAGTATCGCGCAAAGGGAGAGTATATTTTTTCGTCTTGATTAAAACAGTATCTTGCACAGACAAACCTGAAACCACTTCTGCCTTCTCTCCATTTCTTATTCCTATTTTTATTTCTCTCTGAACTGGTTCTGCTACGGCATTTGTTTTTACCCATACATAGTTTGTCGAACCGACTTCAATCAGTGCCTCTTCAGGTATAGTTATAACATTATCTTTGTAGGCAGTAATAAAATAAACTGTGGCATTCATTCCTGAACGGAAAAAGTCTGGAATCTCTTGTGGAATAATATCTACTTCATAAACAGTCACATTATTTATGGTCTTAGATTCATAGTAGATATGGTCAACTACCCCGTTTATTTTCTGACCTGCAAAGGCATCTAGTTCAATAATCGCCTTCTGACCTACTTTGACCTTACCAATATCTGTCTCATCTACCTGAGCCCTAACAATTAAGCGGTCTGAAACCACAATAACCGCATCAGAGGTAGAAACAGTCTGTCCTGGTTGCATCTTTGATACAATAACCTGTCCTGAAATAGCAGTTATAAGAGGAATTGCCTTGTAAACCTTTTTCCAGTATTCAAGTTTTTCTTGACCCTGCCCTTGGGCTGCGTCTAGTAAAGCTGCTCGCTCTGTGGAACTCATCCAAGCCACAATCTGCCCCTGCGTAACTAAATCACCCTCTTTAACTAATATTTCTTCTAGTCTCCCAGCCACAGGTGGTTTTATCTCTAAACGTGTCCGTGGTAAAACATCTGCAGTCGCAGAAAAAGATTTTTCAATACTTTCTATTTTAGGTTGCACTTCAATAATTTGGATACTCTGCTGGGTGTTTCTTTGTCGGCTTAAATATAATCCCGCTATTGTAATTATCCCCACTATAAAAAAAATAAAAAGAGTCTTATTTATACGCATATTCTATTGTCTCTCCTTTCGCCAATAACCATGCCGCTTCAGCACGAAGGGCATCTACTTGTGCCTGAAGATAGGCACGTTTGGCATTTACAAAATCATTTTGAATAATAACCCAGGAATCAAAAGACATAAAACCTATTTGGTATTGTGCCTCAGCAATTTGTGCACGCTCCTCAGCTGCTTCTAAAGCTTTTTTCTTGACTTCTACATTCTCTACCGCATCCTGTAATGCCTGCCAGGACTCTTCTAAAGAAACATATATAGAAGCAGTAGTAGAAAAAAGTTCCTGCGTTGCCTTACGTAATCCTGCCTGTGCCTGGGCTAACTGTGCCATACGTAGCCCACCTTCTAAAACTGGGATGGTTAAAGAAACTCCTGCCTCTAATGAACCTGCATCAGGGAATATATGCGTGCCTGTTTTCACTGCACTATAACTGGCTTTAATTGTCGGTAGATACTGTGCCTGTGCACTCTTTATATTAAAAGAGGCTATATTTTTCTCAGCCAATGCTTGTCTTAAAGAAGGATGGTTTTGGGCAATCTTGGCAAAGTCAGGTTCTTGCTCTAAAAGTTCAGATATGCGAAAATCACCCTTAACCCGTAAAGCAGAAACAGTAGTTCTTCCTAACTCTTTCGCTAGTTTTCTTTGTGCAACAGAAAGTGCTCGTTGCGCCTTATGTAGAGAAAAACGTGCGTTCTCTGCATTTGCCTCAGCGGTCAACAATGCTCCCCGATGTTCTAAACCCGACTCATAACGCAGAGTAATTAATTCTAAGCTATCACGGCGCATTTTCATTATCTCTTCGTTAACACTGATTAACTGTTGTGCCTCAAGTAAATCAATAAAGGCCTTACGCAGGTTATAACGCAATTGTGCTGAAATAAAACGAAATGCCTCTTTACTAGCATAAACCTGCTCTTTAGCTGTCAGCACCTGCTGCATCGTTTTTCTTCCATCAAACAAAAGTTGCGTCCCTGAAACACCAAAAGAGTAATGTTGACTACGTTCTTTTGATTCAGCTTTTTCAAGAGTCGCCTGTATTTGAGCGTTGAGCAAAGGCAAAAGAGCACTCTCTTGAATTCTCTGGTTTGCCTCATTTTGAGCTATCACCTGGCTACTTGCAATCAACTGGGGATTATGAAATGCTGCTTCCTGGACACAGGCCTGCCAATCCAGTTCTTCTTCTTGGCAATAAGTGTTCCTTACCTTTGCCAAGAATGCAATTGTTACAATACAAATATAAAAAATAAAAAAAATCTTTTTCATTTTTAACTTTATGGCTGTTCTTTGGAAATATTACTCTCTGGCCAGTTGTTCTCCAAAATTTTAGTTAATTTCTCAAGAGGCACAAGACCAAGGGTCCCAGTTCGCTTGGCAAAAACAAGAAGTTTGTCTCCGGGTTTTATACGAAAGTCTTTTCGTGCCTTCGCTGGGATAACAATCTGCCCACGTTGCCCCACGGTTACTGCACCAAACATCATAGATTTTTGCGCCTTCTTCATAATGCACTTTCCTTTCATAGCTTTTATATGTTTTACATGTTTTGTATGATTTACATGTTTTATATGAAAATAATACCATACTCCCCTGTCTTGTCAACAAAAACAATTGTAAAAAACTGTTCCTTCTAATGTTTATATTGCAAGAATACTACTTGTGGCTAGTAAAACTACTATTGCAATTCTATACATTATTTTCTATAATAAATTCTATGGGAAACAATCAATTTATTCTTCCTTTGATACTTGCCCTTCTTGCTGGCCTTTGCACATTGTTGGGTAGCATTATTGCTCTTTCCTTTAAGGAAATCAAAAAATTCCATTTACAGTTTTTCATGGGGTTATCTGCAGGAGTAATGATTTATGTGTCTTTTGTTGAATTATTCTCACAAGCCATTTCTGCATTAGGTTTCTTTAAGGCAAACCTTGCCTTTTTCGGTGGCATTCTATTAGTGATGCTGTGTGATTTTCTTATTCCCCACGAGTATCTGGCTGAACAATTTCCTGGCCAGTGTTGTGATACAAAAATGCTTAAAACAGGTCTGCTTACTACCTTAGGAATCGCCATTCATAATTTTCCTGAAGGTGTTGCAGTATTTGTTGGCTCTGTTGCTAATATTAAATTAGGTGTTGCTCTTGCGTTAGCTATTGCATTACACAATCTTCCCGAAGGTATAGCCGTTTCTCTGCCTATTTACTGCGCTACTAAAAGCAAACGAAAAGCCCTGTGGCTATCATTTTTAGCAGGAATTGTTGAACCATTAGGGGCGTTACTTGCTATCATCTTTCTTATGCCATTTCTTTCGCCAACCATACTCTACAGTAGTTTTGCGTTAGTAGCTGGTGTTATGGTCTTTATTAGTTTTGATGAACTGTTACCTGTATCTTTTTGTGAAGGAAAAGTCCATCAATCTATATTAGGAATTATCTTAGGTTTTCTTTTGATGGCAATAAGCTTACGCCCTTTTTAATAATTACTTTTAAGAATCCTAAATACCTTACGCAATAAGAAAGCCGTAAGATTTACTTACGGCTTAATCCTTCTCTAAAAATCTGTTTTTGATAATATCAATTTTTCTAACACAAACTTTCTTTAAATTTATTTTCTTAATGACATGGTCTACACACCACTTCCCAATGACCACCCTGTTCTACTTCTATTTTTTCATAGTGTGCCTCTACCTCTACTCTTTTGCCGTCACGATATTCAATATGTTCAGGTATAAATCTTTCTTTAATAACATAATGGGGCACCCAAATACGTTCTTCACAACAACGACGGGACCAGAACGATGGGCGATAATGTCTCTTCGGAGTGTCGTATCTACAATAATCTGAATAACTGTGTTGGTAGCGCGGTTGATTTATTCCTGTTATTGTGCCAATAACATCTGCACGGCCACCTGTTAAGATACGTAATCCTTCAAAAACTGCTAATACTTTTCCTGCTTTATCCCAATCGCTGGCAAAACTCTGGTTCCTCAAACCAAACACAACGGCCATAATCAAAACGATGGTTATAACCTGTCTTCTCACTTTGCCCTCCTTTTTTAAATGGTGGTAAAGGTTGCAATTTTTCCTGTATCCGTTTAAACTGTTCGGGCGTCAAAATTTGTTTAATTCTTAAGATACTTTCAATACGATGCTCTAATCGTTCACCCATTAGTTGCTTCATCCGATTAGTTAAGACATTAAGCCTTCTACGATCAGGTTTATCTTTCATTATTTCTTGAGCAATTTCCTGGCGCAATGAGACCATTTTTTCACGTAAAACCTGGCGCTGATGCCTTTGAAAATCTCTTTCGGCAATTAGCGCACGCTCTTGCTCATCAGTAAGGTTTAGTTCTTTCATTATTTCCTCAAACTCTTCTTCTCTACTTTCAGGATAATTATGTCTTGAAGGTGACCAATCAGCAAAGGTGTAAGAAGAACACTCCAAAACACCTAAAATAAGCCACAGGATAATTAACTGTTCTCTTTTTAACATTGCCTTATCTCCTTTCAATTATTTTAGACATTTTCTTTTTTCAGAAAGTTTCTTAGAAAAAATATTTCTCAATTGCTGTGCCCAATACCACCTCTTCTGCCCAGTCATTATTTGGAGAACTGTCATAGCGAGCAAGGGACATAACCTCTTGCTTTAAATAATTCTGAACCAACATATGCCGATAAAAAGGTGTCTTAATAAAAATAATGGTCAAAACTATAAAGATTAAAACAGGTAAAAGTACATATCGGGGATAAAATAAGTTGTCTTTAGTCCATAATAAATCAAAGGTGCGTTTAAGCCACAAACGAAGCGAAGTAAAATAACTTGTTTTCTCGACCAATTTACTTTCCTCAATATTTTTAAGAATACCTAACCACACTGTCTGCTCAGGATAGAAATGCTTAAGGGAATGCCGAAAAGTTTGCTGATTTTTTTTAAGATTTTTATAGAAAGTAGAACATCTATTACATCGTGCCAAGTGTTGGTCTATGCGGAAAGCTAGTTGTTTAGAAATACAGCCGTCAAGATAATCAGTTAATAAAAAGTGTTGGACTTTTTTACATCTCATTTTTCTATCCTTTCACTGGTAAAGCGCATAAGCGCCTGACGCGCCCGCTTAAGACGCGTGCGCACTGTATTAAGGTTACAAGAAAGTGTCTGAGCAATCTCTTGGTAACTTAACCCTTCTATCTCACGTAATACTAAACAGGCACGCTGGTCAGGATTAAGTCTGCCCAGAAATTCCTGAAATTTTTCTTTTGCTATCTGCTGCTCTTGTGCCATTTCTGTCTGTTGTTTGATATCCTCTTCGGCGGGGTGGCTGGCTATGACTGTCTCAAAATCACTACGCCGACTAAAATCCCTGTGTCTTAATTTATAGTAATTTATTGCGGTATTAGTTGTAATACGGTACAGCCATGTCTTAAAAGAAGAACGAAACTCAAATTTCTTAATTTTATGATACACCTTTAAAAAGACATCCTGAGTAATCTCCTGGGCATCTTGCACATTTCCCACAATACGGAAACTTAAGGTATAAACAAAGGACGAACTTTTTTGATAAACTTCTTCAAATGCCTGAATGCTACCTTGCTGAAGTTTTTTTATAAGCTCTGGTGCAATATCTTCCATAAGTTTCACTTTCTTTGACAAGCAAAAATAGAAAAAGTTCCCTCACTTAAATTAGTAACAGTGTTATTAAATATCTTTCTTAATTTTGACTATTGGCAACAAAATTCTTCTAATAGGTCTTATTTGAAAGTTTGTGCGCATTTATATTTATTTACCTAATATTATTTATATTTACTTAATTTTATAAAATATATAAAATTTATAATTTTTACAAACTATTTTATTAAATTTTTATAGTGTTGTTTTTGACGGTTTAGTTTAATCTATTTGCCAAAGATTCCCCGTAACAGACTCTTTACCGTTTCCTCGTCAGAGGTCTGCTGAGCATCATCTGTTGGCTGGTTTTGTGTTTGAGAGGAAGCTGGCGAAGAAGATTTCTCTAAAATATTAGCGGTATCAGAGGCGCTCTCTTGCTTAGAAGAGAGCGTTTTATCTAAAAGATTGAATATTTGTTTTTTCCCTTGCTCCACTAAAAGCCGTTTTGCTATATACTCTGGGTCAACATAAAATGTTGGTTTAGAATTGGTAACCACTGTATTCACTTTAAGAGGAATAAAGATTTGGCCGTTTGCATTAAGCAGATACTGTAAAGGGCTAATACGACTCACCATTAACTGTGATAAATCTTGAGGGATCAAAAATTCACCAATAATAGTTACTGCCCCTTGCAAAGACGCCTCTATTCTGCCACGAAAAATAAACTCATCTGCACTCAGAAAAACGTTGGGGACAACCAAGATTCCTTTTTCAATATTAACCGGCAATTGTATATCAGAAAAAAGTGTATCTTTCTGGGCAAGTTTTCTCTTCCAACGCTCAGGTAGACTATTTTCCAATTCTTCAGTAAGCCCTGGAATAATACTAATTTGTTCAAGTACTGAACGCAGCACATTAATATCTTTGAGCTTTGCCTGCTTAATCTCTAAATTTGCTTGACCAGAAAGGGTCTTTTTTATAAGATGTGGGTCAAAACCTAAGGCGTTGGCCGTAAGCGCACCTGAAATAATCCCTTCCATCTTTACTAATACTTGACTGGGTAATAATTGCTGTATCTGAAGCTTATCAATATTTAATTTCGTCTCAAACTTTTGTTTTTGTAAAAAATCCTCAATCTTCGCCTCTGCGGTAATAAATCCTTCACCGAAAGAAGAAGAAAATCGTTCAACGATAATATCCTTAGCAGTAATTTTTGCAGATAGTTTAACATTTTTAAACGGCATACTTAATTCTCTTAAAGCAAGCAAACCATTATTCACATTAGTTTCTACCAAAGCATCTTCAAGGCCTCTCTGACTAATAACCATTTTTTGGACATTTATTAACACCTCCGCAGATAATTGAGTAGGCAAAGGTACTTGTTTCAATAACGGCAAGGACTTAATTAACTTATCTATTGATAAATCAACCAAGTCAGTATTTATCCTTAGTTCACGAAGAATTATCTGACTATTTTGTTGGTCAAGCCCAATAATTCCTTGAACCTTTAGATTCTCTTTGTCACTAAAAACACTACCTACAAGTCTTATCCAAAACGGTTTATTTATAGAAAAATCACGCACCTCTATATTTAACTTACTTGCCTCAATATTCATTGTAGGTGAAAAGAATTCATCACGAAAATACAAGGCAGAGTTTACTATATTAATATTTGTAATCTGAATATCTGGCAAAGTCGGAGGGATACTCTGCGCAATGGCATAACTTCTAGAAAAAAAGCCAAAATTATCTGATATTGCTTCTGAAGCATTCCTAAAATACGCAAAAACTTTATCTCTATTTAAATAGGAAGTTTTTAAGGATTGGGCAATGGTGCTTACATTAACCACACCGTCTTTGTTTCTAACCAGTTGTATCTGGGCTGTGTCAATAACAATTGAAGGAATTTTTATCTTTTTTTGTATAAGGGAAATTATATCTAAGCCCAATGATATTTTTTTAATTACTAGAAAATCACCCTTGCCAAAACGTGGATCTTCGGCGATACGTAGATTATTCAATTGTAAATGTATTCCTTGCTTCCAAGTAATTCCTAAATGCGCTGTGTCAAAATTGACTAACCTCCCCAAACTTTGAGTTGCTTGTTTAATTATCAGGGGTTTATATTTTTGTACATCAAATGTCTTTACGAAAATAAAAATTCCTAGAATCGCTATTAATATCAAAGTTGTTACGCCAATGAGTATAACTTTTATAATCTTCATAGATACTCCTATTTTGAAATGTTAGAAGACATAAAACATTTACTTACCAACCACCACCGCCGCCACCTCCACCCCCTCCCCCAGAACTACCACTTGAACCACTACTTGAACCAGGAGGGTGCGAAGATGATGAAAGAGCATTGGTTAAGCTACTGCTGAAACTGCCAGTAAAAGCAGATATAGAGGGATAATATTCAAAACTTCCATGATACCAGTGTGGTTGATAATCACCACTTTGTTGGTGTGTCTTTTGAAAGACATCGGCGAATTGCTCTGCCCATTGTTGTTCTACATCCAATGCCAAAGCAAAAGGCAGATATTTTTCAAAAAGTTCTTCTTTCCTATAAAAAGAATTGGAAAAACTAATTCTATTTTTTTCGGTAGTAGCCAGATACATTCGAAATCCTTCAATGCGGTCTAATAAAACTCTACCTAAAGATGTCGGTGCCTTAAGAAGACCATAAAAGACAAAATTTAACAGCACTATCAAAGAAATCAAAAATACAGTAGTTGGAGTAAAAGTATAGCAAATAAAACGTATGCCGACAATCTCACCTAACAAAAAAGGAATTACAAAAATAGTCAAGATAATACCACCGGCAATCTTATTTCCTAACCGCAACCTATAAACTGTTAAGTTTTTCCAGAACAAAAATACTCCTTTAATTAAGTTGACTACACCTACTGTCCAGAAAATAAGCCAGATTGTAAGAAAAAAACCGATAAACTGGCGTCCTCCTCCAAAGGTAACAATCGCAGGTAAGATGCAGAATAAAGAAAAAATAACACCAGCAATAAAAAATTTTTTATTGATAATAAAAAACTTGTCAACAAATTTCTTATCTAAAGCCAATTGTAATGCATTAATCGCCTCTGAGATATAATGGTGATTTTCATTATTTAGCTTTAAGATATAACCATTCTTAAATAATTTATCCAGGATTAACTGTTCTTCTTGGCTGATTTCTTTATCTCTTACGTTATTTTTAATTAGAGTATAAGCATTTATATCTTGCTGTTCTATAGTAATCAGACCTTTTACTGCTAACGCCAATATCGCTGAAACAAAAACCTTTATATCATAGCCCATTTTCCAGAGATAGCGCATCTCATACGCCTGAAGTTCACTAGGAGGAGAAAATAAAGGAACTATTGTTCCTACCGGTGGGTTTCTACCAAACTTATACCAGACAATAAGATAATAAATAAAAACTATAAACAGACCACAAAGTAAGACAATGACTGCCCTGTTTTCACGGAAGAAATATCGCAATTTCTGCTCGGTAGTTGGCGCAGTAATAATTCCTTTTGGCCAAGAAACAAAAACAGTCAGTCCCTCTCCCACATCTAACTGTCTTGTTGTCTCAAATATTAATTCTTTATTTTCACTAAGATAAAACTGCCAGTCTTTACCCCTTTGACCTATTCTCCCCGTATAAGCTGAGTAATCTAATAGAGATTGTGCAGCTTCTTTTGGTAATAGAATAATTGCCTTTGCCTTTTCTATTACAAACGCCCATCCATTTCCAGTAACATTCCAATATAATTGGTCGTGGTCTTTGAAAAAACCCAACTGCTGTTTTGTCTGATAAGAAATGGTATAAGTATGCTGACCCGCAGGAACCAATTTGTCTTTTGCACCAATGTATACACGAATACTATTACCTAATTCTTCCGTATGATATGGCTCAGCTTGACCATCCCGCCATACACCTAATAAAGTAAAATCCACACGATAGCTGTTACCAAACACATCTCGGTAACGAATAGGAAAATCACGATAAATCCCATGTCGAATAAGTATATCCTCTACGATAACGGTAATGTGTTCAGTAACTTCAATTGTTGCATTAGTGTCCACAGAAATATGGCTGATAAAACTTTTAATATATTCTTCTGCAAAAGATTGAGTGGAAAGAGATAATAAGAAAAAAACTCCAACACACAAAATTTTCCCGATTCTGGGAGCACGCATTAACTTTGTTTATTACTTACCTTATTGTTTGTGAGTTATTCAAATTTTATTTCTGGTGTTTGTCGCTCGGTAGCGTATTCTAATTCAAAAAATTTTTCGGGTTTGAATCCTAGTATATTGGCAACCAGAACAGAAGGAAACTGCTGACAAAGTATATTATAATCGCGCACCGTGGCGTTATAGTAACGCCTTGCCATTTGTATCTGGTCTTCTATATCACTTAAAGTCTGCTGTAATTGTAGAAAATTCTGATTTGCCTTCAATTCTGGATAAGCCTCGGCAAGGGCAAAGATACTCTTAAGTGTTGTAGAGAGTTCCGTCTCAGATTGGCTTCTTTTGCTTAAAGGCACTGAAGAAACCATCTGTGCACGCATAGTAGTTACTTTTTCAAGAAGCCCTTTTTCGTGGCCGGCATAACCTTTAACAGTATCAACAATTTTGGGGATAAGTTCCCAACGACGTTTAAGTTGCACGTCTATACCACTGGCTGCCTCAAAAAGTAACTGGCGTTTACGAACAAGGTTATTATAAATACCTATAGCATAACCTGTAAAAACAACAATAAACGCTGCTATTAAGATAGTCGCCATCATCTGCTCCTTTTTGAGATGATTTTTCTTTCTTTTTTATATTAAAGTTGGCGTATCTGTAGCAATAATCTCTTTAACTGAATACGGTCAATATCAATAACCTCCATACCCACACGAAACATTTTTTTGCCATCAACTTCTATTGGTTGTGAGTAAATAACTCTACCAATACCGCCTAAGTTCACGTTAAGTTGACGATTAATAATAATAAACTTAAGGAGACTTTCAGGCTTAAGCGGCTGGGGAGAATAAAAACCAATTCCTTCGTAACTTATATCAATGAGAAAGCCTTCCAATGTCTTTTCTTCTTGCTGAATTACCACTTGAGCTGACATTTGGAATCTAACAAATAATCTTCGTTCTTTTTCAAGCACACTTATCCTTTTTTTTAAGAATTTTATTCTGGTGAATCCTAAATAAGGCCTTGCTGGCCTCAATAATCATATCTAGTGCTAGCAAAAGAAGAATTGCCGCAATTACTGCCAAGAGAATCTTTCTTTGCTGCCAAAAAGAAATAATTTCATAGACCAATGCCGCCGCAGTAGTTACGGTCATAAAAATAGCAGGTATGAAAGTATAAATAGTAGGTTGGCCTTTTTGGAATAAGTAAACTGTGGCAACCAGAAGAACCAACGCAGCAATCAATTGGTTTGAAGCACCAAATACAGGCCATATTGCCTTCCAATATCCCAGCGCTAAAATTAGTGCAAGTATCACCACAAATAAAGTCGCTGCGTAACGGTTACGTAAGAAAGAAATTCCCAGGGCATCGCCAAAGAGTTCCTCGGTGATATATCTACAGATACGGGTAGCTGAATCCAAAGTGGTCATTACAAAACCATTTAAGATAAAGATGGCAATAAGTGTTCCGCCTGTTACCCCAACCATAGGCTTTACCAGTTCACCGTAACCCTTTCCAAAGGTCACAATCCATCCAGATGATTTTATTAATGCTGGATATAGGTTAGTTTGAGTATTATTACCATACCAAGATAGTCCTGCACAAACCGCGATAATAGCCATAACTGCTAAAGCACCCTCTAAAAGCATACCGCCCAAAGCCACTACTTTAGCATGGCGTTTCTGCGGTAATTGTTTAGAGGTTGTTCCAGAGGCAATCAAGGAATGAAATCCTGATATTGCTCCACAAGCAATTAAAACAAACATAACTGGCCAAAGTGTTCCTTCGTTACTTTTAAATTGCACAAAGGCAGGAGTTTTTATAGTGGGTTGTGTCAAAAATATTCCTAGATAACCCAAAACTAAACCAAATAAAAGTATAAATACTGATAGGTAATCTCGCGGTTGCAAAAGAATGTGTACTGGAACTATAGAGGCAACAAAGGCATATAACAATAAAACCAAAATCCAAATCTTAAGTGCAGCCGAGCTACTCAGCTGAATGGGTAGATACATTCCTATCCAAATACTTAGTCCCATAAGAAACACACAGATTATGGTGGCTAACCATTGCGGAGTAGAAAATCTATATACCATCAAACCGAACAAAATTGCAATAGCTACCAAAGAAAAAGTAGGAACGACTATCTTGGGTTCGGAAATTAAAGTCTGCGCAGTAACCGCCGCAAAAACAGCCACTACTAAAATAAGAGCAAGCCAAAGAAATATAGAAAAGACCAAGCGGCTTCTTCTGCTAATAACATGTTCTGTTACATTTCCCACAGTTGTTCCGCTATGACGTAAAGATAAAACTAGCGCTGAAAAATCATGCATACCACCTAAAAAAACTGCACCGAAAATCACCCATAAAAATGCTGGCAACCAGCCGTATAAAGCACAGGCAATTACAGGTCCGATAATTGGTCCTGCCCCAGCAATAGAAGAAAAGTGGTGGCCAAAAAGAATTGTCCAGTGCTTGGCTGCTACAAAATCTCTTCCGTCGTGTTGCTCAACAGCTGGTGTCTTTTTAAATAAATCAAGTCGCCAAACCTTGTTTTGTATCAAGTTACCGTAAAAGATATAGGCAAGTAAAAACCATAACATACTTATTAGAACTACAAAAACAGAATTCACCACTTCTATCCTTTATTTTTCTTTAACTTTATAACTTTTAATAATTCTTATGCAGAGACAGGAAATTTTAAGAAAAATGTCGTACCTTTACCTACTTCACTTTCAACTTCTATAAAACCATTATGTGAACGCATAATATTGTAAGCAAGCGACAGACCAATACCTGTTCCTTCACCTGGCTCTTTGGTTGTAAAAAATGGCTCAAATATTCTATCTAAGTTCTCTTTAGGGATCCCTATCCCTGTATCACTGATACTTAACGAAACCATTCCTTTTTGAGAATCATTTTTAACCCTAATATTTATTGTGCCTTGTTGTGTGTCAGTGCGTTTTTTGATTGCCCAACGTGCATTGTTAATCATATCAAAAATAACTTGACTAAGTAGTTGTCGGTCAGCATTAATCAAAGGTATATTATCCTCTATCTCAACACGTAGTTCCACATTCTGCAAGCTTAATTCATGCCCTATAATTGAAATTATTTCATTAATTACTTCAGGAATATAAATAAGTTGCATTTTCCCTTTAGAGGAACGGGAAAAATTAAGTAAGGACTGGGTAATAGATACACAACGTTGGGCGGACCTTTCTACTTCATCAAGAACTGCTTTAAAATCTGACAAGTTAAAATCCTTTTTCTGGTCTGCTAAAAGTTTTACTAATTGTACATTGTTTAATATGCCTGTCAAAGGATTATTAATCTCATGGGCTACTCCACCTGCTAATGTTCCTAAAGAAGCCATTTTTGCTGTCTGCACAAGTTGCGCATAGGTTTGTTGTAGTTTTTGATAAGCACTTTCTAATTCTTGCTGTGCCTTCTTTTGCTCGGTAATATCAAGCATTGCAAAAACCACCCCTTGCTCTAAATTATTCGGATTAATAGAAACGCCTGTAAGAAAAATATCTAATTCTTGCCCGTCTTTACGCCTTATTTTTGACTCAAGTTGGGCTGCACCTTTGTTAGTTATTGCCTCATAAAAAATTTTTCCCACACGCTCATACTCCTGTTCAGAAGCATAAAGGAATCTTACATTGCGGTTTAAAACCTCTTCTTCCGTATATCCAGTTAGTTCTAAACCCTGCTTATTTAACCATTTTAAGATGCGATTTTGCACAATCCCCAAGCCCACCGGCACAGCACTTACTATACTTCTAAAAAGCGCCTCTCGTTGCTGAAGTTGTTGCTGTGCCTTACGTAATTCGCTTGTATCATGGAAAATACCCAACAGACATTGTTTGTCTCCCAGATGTAAAGGTGAGGCACTTATATCGACAAAAACTACTCTTTTGTCTTTGGTTAATAAAGGAACATCGGCGACTAGTGTTATTTCTCCCATAGCCAGACGTTTAAAATTATCAAGAATATCAGGTAGTGACTGTTGAGGATGGATATCTTCTACTCTTAGATAAGATAATTCCTCAGGGGTATAACCTAACATCTCGGCAATTTTTCTATTCGCTAATAAGAACTTGTGGCTTTTAACTTCTACAATAAGAATACCATCATTTGCCTTCTCAAAGATAGCACGAAATCTTGCTTCAGATTCTTTAAGTTTATCTTCCCACTCTTTATGTAAAGTAACATCACGAAGAATTACCTGCACAAGGTTCTGTCCCTGCATTGTAATTTTATTTAGGCTCACCTCTGCGTAAAATATACTACCGTCATTTCTTCTGTGTACCCAGGGAAAAATCTGCGGTTCTCCTAGAATCGCCGCCTGAATTTTCTCCAATGCTTTTTGAGAAGATAAAATACCATCTGGCTGATAAGGTGGTGAAAAATCTGAAGGTTTACGTCCAATAACCTCTTCTTTACTTTGACACCCAAATAACTCTACCGCCTTTGGATTACAATCCACAAAAGTATCCTGCTCAATTAGCATAATCGCATCATTGGCAGAATTAAAAAGTTTAAGATATTTCTCCTCCTCTTCCATAATCTTTTGCTGTTGTTCAAAGGAATTTTTTATTGTAAGTGCTATCTCCTTAAACTCATCATTTTTTCTTAAAAGAGGTGCCAATATACGTGTATCGTTTTTTTGTAGTGACAAGGTGATGAGTTTCAAAGGCCTACTAATCTCATAATTGATTATCATTGCAATCAAAATACTAAGAAAAATTGTAAAACCGATAAACCAATAGGTATTTCTGGCAGAATGCTCTCTTAAGAAATTAGTAGCAGTAGAATGCCAGAGAAATATAACTTCTGCTACTGGAAGGTTATTCCACCCTGAAAGAGACAAAGAATAATAGGTGTTAATAGAAAATTTCTTTTTTTTAGCACTGGGGATATCTAATATAACTTCTTTACTATTCGTTAAATAACTTAATTCTGACAAGAATTCTTTATTCCATAAACGACCACAAAACCAATAACCACCAACTTGTCTACGTTCCACATCTGCGCCAGGATTAATGGTAGAGCCATAAATTTCCATAAGGCCAGAAACTGTAGGTAGAAAGAAATGGCAGGTCTTTTCTTTAGAAAAAATATTTTGAATATCCTTCTGGAGCAGAGGGCTATCCAATACTGATTTTTCTTTGAGGCGACTGACGGAATAAATCTTTTCAAAAGAAAGATTATAAACCCATACCGCATCTACACCATAAGTATCAAGTGTTTGTTCCAAATATTTATTAGCCCATAATAAATTTCGAGATTTTACAAACTCAACAAATTCATCCCATAATGAATAATCAAAAGTATAAGTACGTAATGTTTGTGCCTTTAGTGCAATTATTTGATTTATAAGAATTCCTCTTTCTTGAATTAATCTTTTTTCGGTTCTTCCATAGTTCTTAATATCTATATAGCGAAAAACCGCAAACAGAAAAATAAAAATCAGGCTTGCAAAGATTACTATAAGGGTTATCTTCTGTTGAACACGCATATCTGCTTTTTAACTTGTATTCATTATTATTTTGCTCTGAATACTATTTTTTATTAACATTGAACTACCTATTAAACTGAAGAGAGAATAATTTTTTCTTAGACCAAAATCCCGCCAAAATAGCAGCACTAACAATACACCAAGTAGCAAACAAGGCGTTAGGAATAGCTGCCGCTTGGTTAATATGCTTTAAGGCAAGAACCGCTCCCATACCTGCGTTTTGCATACCTACATTTATGGCAATTGTTCTACGTTGAGCTATGCCAAAACCAAGCAATCTTCCAACTCCATAACCTAAAAGAAGCCCTCCTACGTTAAGCACAATTACTGCCAAAAAGATTATCCCACTTACCTTAGATAATGCCTCTTTGTTAAGGGCTACCACTAAACCGCAAATAAAAGCAATAAAAGTTGTGGACAGTGCAGGAAAAACCGGCTTTATTCGGCTAACCCGTAAACTGAAACGATGCTTAAACACCAAACCTACCAAAAGAGGAAAAATCACCATAAGTAAAATACTCTGTACAAGCGACCAGAATTGTATTGGTACATATTGCTTTCCCAGAAAATAAGTTAAAGTTGGCGTTACAAGAGGCGAGACTAAAGTAGTAGACGTAGTTAATGCTACTGATAACGCTACATCTGCCTCTGCTAAATAGGACATTACTCCCGCAGCCATTGCATCAGGAACTGCTGCTGCTAAAATAAGTCCAACCGCTAACGCGGGTGGCAAAACCATAATTTTTGTAATTAACAGCGCAAGAAAAGGCATAATAAGGAATTGTGCCAATGTACCTATAATCACTAACCGTGGTCTTAAAAAAATTGGTTTAAAGTCGTTGAAGGAAAGTAGACATCCAATACCAAACATCGTCAGAGCAAAAAACCAATCTGTATAGCTTTTAAGGGCAACAAAAACTGCAGGAAACAAAAATCCTACTATCACTGACAAAATCACCCACACAACCAAAAACCGAGAAAATTTTTCTAATATTACCAATACTGTCACAATCAAATCTTTCTATTTATACTTGGTTAAGTAATAAAAATTAATCTAAAGGTCTTACTATCTATTTTCTGTCCCAGAGATTATTTACTCTGTAACTTTTTTATTTCTTCTTCTACCTCTTCTGCGCCTTCTTGATAAAACTTCTCTTCGTCAGGGGCAAGTTCTTTAAGAAGACGCAAAAATTCTCCTGCATGCACACGTTCCTCGTTAGCAATGTCTTTAAGTACCTCTTGCGCTAGTTTATTATCGGTGGACTCAGCCAATTGTAAATAAAGTTGAACTGCCTCATACTCAGCTGCAATCATAAATCTAACTGCCCGAATAAGTTCCTCTTTCGTCACTTTCCTATCAAGTTTAATCCCAGAAAAAGGATTACCAAACTCTGGCATATTTGTCTCCTTTTTTTTCAAAACAGCACATATTTTTTTCTTTTATATGTCAACTCACCTTGCTTCACAGAATTATTTACGTTTTCCGACTACAGCCGAATAAACTACAAATTCCTCCTCACTGTCAAGGCCAAGCAAACCATCCAAACGTTCTTGATCATAAGCACCAATAGCGCAACAACCACAGCTAATTATCTCGCAGGCAAGATAAAGATTCTGACAGACATGCCCAGCATCAAGGGCAATGGCTTTACTAGCCCCGGGCCCATAGCGCCATTCCATACGATAGCACATTGCCGACCAACAGAAAAAACAAGCACCCTGCCCTACATACTCTTGCCCAAAAGTAGCCAAGATAACTTGCTTTCTTAGTTCATTATCTAAAAATTCCTCAACTAAAGAATGGCTTAGGGGTAAATACCGATATACTCCCTGTTTAAGATCTGCAATATTCATCGCACAAACATAGGTCTCTAACGCATGCCTGGCACCTGCTGAAGGAACTGTGCGTAAAGTATAACCTTGTCCTTTTCTTAAAACGCCTTGAGTTACCCAGAGTAAAATAGCCAGTTCTTCTTGCGAAATTGGTTTAGAAATAAAATTACGGCAACTACGCCGCTGTCTTATAGCGGTAAGAACACCTTTATCAGTAAAGCTCTTCCATTGCCGTGGTGGTAAAAGAGGAATTATCTTTTGATTAGGTTTGACGGGTTTTTCTAAAGGCGGAGGTGGCAGTCCTTGGGCCTGAGCTGTTTGAGAGAAATCAAATTCCTTACGCCAGCTATCTTTAAGAAACTGTCTTGCTTTTTTAATTTCCGAATGATAAGACATTATACCTAGAACTGTTTTCTTACGCTACTATTCTTAATTTCTTTTTCTTTTCTCTGTACAATGTGCTTTAGCGACTCAATCAAGTGGCTTGCCTCTTTTCTACTTAATTTTTCTAATTCTTTATGATAGTACTTTTTAATAAAATTTTCCAGATGTAATTTTTCCCAACCTAATGTCTTTGATAAATTTTGAATATAAAGTTTCTGGCGCAGTGTTAAACCTTCAGGATTAAGACGATAATAAGGACTGCGCACAAAATAATTTAGTAGTTGCCGAAACTCTTTTTCGTCTAAATCCTTTGCACTGTCTTTGCCCGTTACTGTGTGTAAGATATCACGATAAGTAGCATCATCTAAACCCAGTTCTTTTTTTACAATGTGGATAAGTGCCAGTTTCTTTTTGTCCATTCAAAACTATTTCTTTATTCTCGGCGGATGATGATACGGGTCAATAGTATGCGGGTCAATCTCGTCACCTGCTGTCTCTGTCTTCTCTTTGTCTTTCTTGGTATGCCAATATGCCTTGAGGGGACAAGGTATCTCTAATTCCACCTCACCTACTTTCTTAAGGTCTTTGTCAAACTTAATTAACTTGCTACCCCACCAGATAACTACTCCACCGTCGCTGGTAGCAACTATTTTTTTGCAGTCAAAACCTTTGGTATAAGAACCCATTTTATGGCGCCCATGATAGTGCTTAAAATAAGTTTCTTGTTGACTTTCTCGCTGGATATTTTCCAGTTTTTTAGATTCTGCTGTTGATTTGGCTGCAGAAAAAGAGAAAGAAACAAACACTATCAATAAAAATATCATAACCAGTAAATAAACATTACCTCGCCTCATAGCCCCTCCTTTCGTTTTTAACAAAATTGGTAAATACAAATCTAATACCTATCATTACCATATCACAAATCATTGCTCTTCCTGCCACAAGTAGCCACACTTTAGACACTTATAAGAATATATTTCTGCACCGTCTTCGGTTTCATCATACTCAACTGTCTCTATTTCTTTACTGCCACAATTAGGACACTCTAACATAGTGACTCATTTGTTCTTTAGTTGATTTGATTGATACCTCCAGATACAATTATCCAAAGTCCTTGGTGTAACATTTAGATTTTTTGCCACCTGTCTTAATAATTCTTCTGCTTCTTTAGGGCTTAGTGTTCTTTCTAATATTTGCTTAAGGAAGTTTAAAATATGCCTGTCGGGTTTAATAAATTGCTCATTACCAGCAAGCATGGCAAGATATCTTACTACAGTTGGGCCAACACCAAAAATCTTATTTTCCTTTACAAATAAATCAGGGTCTACTTTGCAAGCCCATTTTGAAAATTGATTTAAATAAATTATGTTTTCTCTAATAAAATAATCTGCCAGATTTAGAATAATCTTTGATTTCAGTATATTATGAATCTTGGTTTGATTTTTCAAAACCTTTTCCGCAAAAACTTCAGGACCTGCCTCATCGTCAATATGCTCAACTAAATCCGAAACAGTGTCCTCCCTTTGACTAATCCTGTTTATTCTGTCATAAGGTTTTTCTATCTGGTAAGTTTCGCAGTATCTTTTTATAGTATTTTTAACCGTAGGATAGTAACGGGAAGATACAGAGTATACAGCATCTAAAAGACACAGAGAAGAATGGCAATAATAAAACTCCTCTGACTCAGGTTCAAGTTTGATGTGCTGGCGGATATAGTTTTCTACCTTGTCTACTTCATATTTCGTCATCATCTTTAGGATTACTGGCGGAGAGGCAGGGATTCGAACCCTGGGACCTTTTGGGTCACACGCTCTCCAGGCGTGCCTGATCAACCGCTCCAGCACCTCTCCGATTATTTAGCAAAACCTTTCTGATTTTTTCATCTAATCAAATTATAGTAGAAGTCCGCATTGCTTACTAGTAATTTTATTTAGAGTTAAATAAATTTCTCTCTAGCGCTTCCATTTAATTTAAGGCAATAATCTTTTAACTTTTTAACTAATTTTATTTCCGGCATCAAATCTTCTATTATCTGGCGGAGGGGAAGAGATTCGAACTCTTGTGGACCAAAGGCCCAACCGCTTTTCGAGAGCGGCCCGTTATGACCACTTCGGTACCCCTCCTATTCTTATATACAAGCAACTACCTTCTGCAATAAGGACTAATTTATCGTCTGAATTTTAATTTTACCATAAATAATTATCAAAAAAAATCAGAATTTAGGAAAACCTTTGTGTTGAATCTAAAAATTTTTTAGCTTTAATATTACCTCTTTTATTCTTATATTGACCTAAATTTGCCTGTAAAACAAATATCTTATAACTTAGAAGGTGGTAACTTGTAAAAGATATGAAAGTTTTGTATGTTGCTTAAAAAGGAGGTAATTACGCCATTAAGGTCACTTCTCTTAACTTATTTATAAACTCCTTTATTGTGCGGGTATGTTGTAGTATTTTCTTAGTTTTTTCCAAAGATACGGGCACAGGGCATACAGGGTCAATGGAATCTTCTACAATTAAGTTTATCATATAAACATCATTACCAATATAATGAGTAAACATTTCTCTCAAAATAGGATGTAAAGGGATATTATCTGCTAACTGTGGGAAAAACAAATTATCTTTTGAGGTTAAAGTAAGTTGTTGAACTGTCTCTTTGATGTGGCGAGTATAAATAAGTATCTTCTTTGCTTCTTCTACGGGTATATCTTCTGAAGAATTATAATAAAATTGGCATAAGAGGTTTATGGCACTAATATCATCTCCTATACATTGATAGACTAAATCCCAAATTTCCGCAGACATTTTTATTTTCTCGTTTAGTATTTGCTCATAGAGTTCTTTTTCATTAGGTAGAGGTTGTGCCATTTTATTGGATTAGAAAGTTATCTTTGCTACTTCACAAATTACCCTATCTAATTCTTCTATCTCTAAGGGTTTTAAAACATAGGCCGATGCACCTAATTGGCGTGCCTGTTCAACTTTTTCTTTCTCAGTTATACGCGTTACCATAATGCATATGGCACTGTTATCTATCTGTTTTATTCTTCTTAATACCTCTATACCGTCAATAGGCGAAAAAGGCATATGCACGTCAATAAGCACTATCTGTGGACGTTCTTTTTCAAAAATCTCAACTGCCGCTATACCGTTAGTTGCACCAAAAGTTAAAAGCCCTTTCCGCGCATAGATCTTTTTTGTATAATCCACAATACCTTCTTCATCATCTACAACTAATAATTTCATTGGTTGTTTATTTTCCATCTCTGCCTCTCAATTTATATAAGCCGTTTTTCTTTTAGTTCTTCTGTCTTCCAATCTTCTTCTTTAATGTCCTTTACAACTGGTAACTCAATAATAAAAGTGGCGCCCTTATCAACTCCCTCCGACTCTGCCCAGATCCTGCCTTTGTGGCGCTCTATTATCTTCTTAGCATTATATAACCCCATGCCAGTTCCCTCTGTTGATGCCTTCGTCGTGGTAAAAGGAGCAAATATCACTGAAAGCATCTGCGACTTTATACCACAACCGTTAT
>JAOAET010000049.1 GCA_026416665.1 Candidatus Omnitrophota bacterium
AAATACGGTTACCAAAAGGAGTAAATTTTTACTTGTAATAGTAGAGAATTAGCGAAGAAGCAACAAAAAACAAATAAGTTTAAGCAGACAGAGACGTCTACTCCAAGAAGGAGAAGACGTCTTTTTGTTTTAAGTAATAAACCGATGAAAGAGATGGTAACAATCGTTAGGGAAGAGGGTTCAAAAGAATTCACGAAATCCTTTGGTTAATAGATAAACTCGGAAAGTCTACTTTTGTAAACAAAAAAGATAAAAATCTATAACTAGGTAAATGAGGCAGTTAGAACTATTAATGCAGGAAAAATGAGAAAGTGCTTAACAGCACAAAAAAAGGAGGTAAGCAAAGATGGCTAAAGAAAAAACAAAAAACAGTAGCATCAAGATTCGCTGGAATGGTAAAGTAAATGAAAATGATATACAGAAGATATCAAAACTCATTAAAGAAAATAATATCCAGATTGTAGATTTAAAATTTAATGATTTACCCGGATTATGGCAGCATTTTTCTATTCCTGTTTCCGAATTGTGGGAGATAGATGATCCTGTAAAAAGCATCTGGCAGGAAGGAATTGGTTTTGACGGTTCTTCAATTAGGGGTTTTCAGGAGATTCAGGAATCAGATATGATTTTGATGCTTGACCCTTCAACTGCGGTGGTAGATCCTATCTGCGAGATACCTACTTTGAGTATTATCTGTGATATATACGATCCCCTCACACGAAAACCTTATACACGAGATCCGCGTTATGTAGCAAAGAAAGCAGAAGAATACCTGCGTTCTACAGGAACTGCTGATACAAGTTTTTGGGGACCAGAAATGGAATTCTTTATTTTTAATGATATCAGATTTGACCAGGCAGAGAATTTCGGATACTACTATGTTGATTCTATTGAAGGAGAGTGGAACTCTGGCCGTGATGAAAAACCCAATCTAGGATATAAACCTCGTTTTAAAGAAGGTTATTTTCCAGTTCCACCACATGATTCTTTACAAGATTTACGCAGTAAAATTATTCTTACAATGAAAAAAGCAGGTATTGGTATTGAGGTGCATCATCATGAAGTTGCTACTGCCGGTCAATGCGAGATTGATATGCGTTTTGATACACTGGTAAAAATGGCGGATAAGTGTATGCTGTATAAGTATATAGTTAAAAACGTAGCAAGAAAAAATAACATGGTGGCTACGTTTATGCCTAAACCGTTATTCGGTGATAATGGTTCGGGTATGCATACGCATCAGTCTCTTTGGAAAGCAGATAAGAATATCTTTTTTGACCCGAAAGGATATGGGCTTATTTCTCAAACTGCCAAGTATTATATCGGGGGTTTATTAAAACATGCAAAGAGCCTTATGGCTTTTTGTGCTCCCACTACAAATTCCTATAAAAGGCTGGTCCCTGGTTATGAGGCACCGGTAAACTTAGCCTATTCCAAAAGAAATCGTTCGGCAGCAGTACGGATTCCAGTTTATACGGACAATCCTAAAACAAAACGTATAGAATTTAGACCGCCAGACAATTCCTGTAATCCATATTTAGCGTTTGCTGCGATGCTTATGGCAGGTATTGATGGTATTCAGAATAAGATTGACCCTGGCGAACCTCTGGATAAGAATATCTATGAGTTAACACCCGAGGAGGCAAGGAATGTTCCGACGGTTCCTGCTTCTTTAGAAGAAGCATTAGAAGCATTAGAATCAGATCACGATTATCTTTTAAAGGGAGATGTATTTACTGCTGATGTTATTGACGTCTGGCTAAAATACAAAAGAGAAAAAGAAATCGATGCAGTGCGGCTAAGACCGCATCCTTACGAATTTTATTTATATTTTGATATTTAAATTAAACCTAAGAAACACATTCTAAAGTATGTCTGTCCGCGGCTTTAACATCAAGAAGTCTTTGCGCCATAAGTAGTATATGGCAGTAAATGTATCCTTCTGCAACGGAGTTTTTATATTGGGCATTCTTTGTAGAAGCCATTAAACAAGCAGTATATCTTTTTCTCTAAGCAGAGAATCTCTTATGGATTCTCTGCTTTATTTATTTTATGAGTTTAGCAGCACTTACCACGAAGAAAAGTGAGGATTTCTTTTATAAAACTTGAGTAATTCTTTTATTCTCGTTTAGAGAAATAACCAAAGGTTTGTTAATTTTTAATTAAGCTTTTTATCTAATAATTTTTCTTAAAACTCTTTAGCGAAGAGTTTCGTTTTCCTGTTTTTAGGTAGATAATTTATCTTACCGGATAACTATTTACTAATTTATCCACCTAAAGAAACAACTTCAAAAAATATATCTTTTTTAAAAGATATAAATTCTTTTATTATATTTTGCTCGTTTTTAAAGTATTTATCCATTTAAAAAGAAGACAACTGTTTTTTACGTTTTAAACAGCTATAAAAGATACGTCTTGAAAAAATGCACAAAAAAATGATAAATTTAAAACCTGTCTCTATAATTCCTACACCCTGAAAAAATTCTAAGAATACAAATGTTTTCAAAAGTTATTTATGATTTAACTCTTATTTAAAGATAATTAATCCATAGACAGCTGCTGGGTTAAGAGATATAATTAACTTGTATTTGTATATATAAAAAAGGGGACTACGCAAAATGGGTGACAAAATCCTTAAGATTAAATGGCAACGGCTGGTATACAAAGGTAAAACTTGCCCAAGATGTAGTTTGACAGAAAAAGAGATTGATAATGCGTTTTCAGTTCTTAGACAATCTTGTGCTCCATTAGGAATACAGGTTAGATTGGAAAAAACTAAACTCTCTCTTTTGAGGTTCAAAAAGAGGCCTTCTGAGTCAAATAGAATCTGGATTAATAACCGTCCGTTAGAAAATTGGCTTAAGGCAAACGCAGGTAAAAGCCAATGTTGTGATGTTTGTGGTCCTGCAGAGTGTAGGATTCTTGATGTAAAAGGGAAAAAATACGAAGCAATTCCAGCAGAGCTTATAGTTCAGGCAGGACTGCTTGCAGCTACAAAGATGAAGTAAAGAAAATAAGTTTTGAGGTTGTATTAGCTTAATAAATTAACAACTTATAAATAAACTTAAAGATAAAACAGAATTTATAAACAATAACTTTAAAGATATCGTCAAAATCCTCGGAACCTGTTTAAGTTAAAAATAATACTTGGTCTGCAATTTTATAGACAATCTTTTCTATAGATAGTAGGTATAATTATTAGACACTGTTGATTTAATATAAAAATGTCGCTAGCTATTAATCTGGTAAAGCGATTTCAAAACCAGCCAATTAAGCAAGGGTTTTTTTAACATAAGAATAGTATTGGAAGAATTTTAGTGAACAAAATGAATTTATGAAACGCAATAAGTATAATAAAAGAATTAAAACCCTTTATTCTTTCATAATGTGATTTCAAGATATCGGGAAAGCATTCTAAATGGTTTTATTAATTTAGCACTAAATTTGTCTGTAAAGGTATGTTTGTTTGCTATTTTTGGGTTCTTGCCATATTTGAAGAATTGTTTACAGTTACGAATTGGACATCTGGCTGAGGTTAAAACCTTTTGCGGGTAGTAAAGATAAATTTCTGTTGATTGATTTATTATACCAGAAAAAATTTTGGCTAATAAATCATATTAAGTTAACAAAAACTTTTTAAAAAAGGAGAATTATTTATGGATTGGAAAGTTTTTGGAACTACGTTTGTAATGATATTTATTGCAGAGCTTGCGGACAAAACTCAGTTAGTAGGAATTGGCATGT
>JAOAET010000009.1 GCA_026416665.1 Candidatus Omnitrophota bacterium
TAAGGCTTTTGATTCCCCATTACCATCAATATAAGTACCTCTACTGCGAAGTCCTATCATGTTGTTCTTTGTTACCCCGTAACAGAACACTCCTTGTGTATTGCCATCCATCTTTTTCATGTTTATAAAACCATATATCTCCTCTTTATAACTTGTTTCCCCAAGAGAAATAGTAGCTACCCATTTCCCTCCCTCAAATTTTAAAGCATCTTTCGGAGTGTCCTTAGGTATTACACCCAAACCTTTTGATATATCATAAATAATATCGGTTCGGCTTTCTAATGAGTACGATTCGAACTCATCGAGATGGTCTTGATAGTAACGTGCACAGTCCGATGCTATTCCCTCAGGTGTATACTTATAGGTACTTGCTGTCCACTTTGTAGGGTCATTTTTAACAATGAGAAACACAAATGCATTATGGTCAGAGTTATCTCCTCCTGATGAACCTTCAGGTAAGTCATTTACTTTAGCAATTCTATCGCCATACATTGGATTAAAATAAGACCTACCGTTTACGGTAAGACGATTACCATATCTATCTCTCATTGGGATGTTTCCTTTTAACATGTCTATTTCAAGTTTGATAATTTCTTTTTGCTCAGGAGAAAGATTAGGTGAATTGAGCAGGCTATTAAGCTCTCTTATCTCTTCATCTCTTTCTGCAATCAATTGGAACGCCGCTCCTATATGCGTGGAAATACTGGATCCATCACTCCATTCTCTTATTACAGATACTCCTTCTTCCTTCAATTTTCCATACATCTTCTCAGCACCATTAGAGGAACCCAATACTGCTTCCTCTCTGATAGGATACTTTTTCCGATAATCTTTGGCCCTTTGTGTTGCCGCTTTTATACTCCCATTGTTGTTTCCATCATAGAGGATGAAAATTGTGCCAGTCTTATTAGCGAGTATTTGAAGGTTGGCCAAGTCTTTTGGATCTTTAATCTCACTCTTATCTATATAGGCTATACTGGTAGGAGTAACTCCTTTCAAGGGTTTAATATCATCAAAGCCACCGTTACAAAAAACTACGTTGTTCGGAACTTTGTCAGTATGAGGATTGTCAAAATCCAACCCTTTAATTATTCCTGCAAAATTACGAAGGTTCGAATCAAAACATGATAGAGGATCTTCACATTTCTTATTTATTTCATCTCTTAACTGCTGTGGCGTTATTGCTTCAGTAGCATAATAAACATTCGGGCCACCTCCCAGGGCTTTTTCTGCCTCCAAAGCAGTACAAATTAGTTTACACGCGGGAGTATGTCCAACCACAAAAACATTTTTTTGCTTCTTTGCTCTGTTTATTGCTTCTTTAACCGAATCGGGGTTATTTCCAAAAAAGAAAATGACCGTGACACCTTTATTGCTCGGGTCATTCGCAAAATCTAACCACTTTTGCATGTCGGCATTTAAGCAATTATTCAAATCTACCAAGTAAGTAGGAGAATCAGCAGAACCGCTCCCTACCGTGTATGTACCTCCAGAAAAACTCCTACCTCTAGAAAAACTCCTACCCCTAGTTACCCAGTTAACCACAGTTGAAACAGCAGTTGAGACAGCTTTTGAGATAGCTTTCACTGTCACACTTACCGCCCTTACTACTTTTTTCCAAAGATTTTTTGCACTATTTACTATATCATTCCATGATAGTCCCCCCAACACTTTACTGGTTTCTTCAAAACTAAGCATAGGTTTTTGGTAAGCATCTTCTTGCCTTACCAAAACATGGCCAGTCAATTGGGATTTAAATTTCTCAAGTTCTTTTCCTGTTAATATCTTTTTAACCCCATTATCAATAATTGTTATACTTTTTTCTGTTGCTTGTAAAACAGCCACGTAATGACCACGACCATTACTCAGATTAAGATGAACTATAGCAGGATATTGCAATTTTATTAACTCTTCATAGGTTAATTTAACCGCGGTGGTGAGTAACCCACTGTTTGCTAATCCCTCCTGAAGGTCTTCCATAGTAGTTTGTCCCGTAGAATCTTGGGGCAATTTTTGGGCTAACGCATAGGGATTAATTTGAATACCTTGTGTCTGTAAAAGTGCAGCCGCGGCATAAGTTGCACAATTAGGCTGATTTTTCTTTATGGGGTTATTTATTATTTGGAATTGAGTAGATGATTCGCTGTATGATACGGTCCGGTTGAAAGTAGGGGAGGTTATTTGAGGGGAACTTTCAACCGGAGGATCATTATTATGTAAAGTAACCGTATCATTTTTGATCATACAATTTGTATTATTATTTATTAATAATTTTTCAGAAAAGATATCTTTTTGGACGTCGGTTTGCTCTAGGAGTATATAGGTAAAATCATTTTTGTTGTTAGTACTTGAAGAGGTTTGTTGAGGAATTTCTTGGTGAGAATTAGAATTCGTATCTGACGCCATATTTCTAGGTGGTCCATGAGATGCGGGTTGTTTCCACAAATCCTCAGCAAATAAATCCTCATCTGTAACATTTGTATTGGCTGCTCCTATATCAACAAATTTCTGATTTTTTATAATAGTGCTCACACTTCTTGTTTCGGTTTTATTTTGATTGTTCTGTGAATGTTGAGTATCACAAGAAACTCTACCACTGTAAGGAAAAACTGGTATAGTTGTGGAGTTCTCTGGTAAAACTTTATAATTACCATTTGTTTGAGAATATAAAGATACGTTAGTTTGTGGCACTGGTTCACTGTTTTCTTTAACCAAAATATCCGAAGTTTGGAAAAATGAATTACTCTGATCTTGAGAATTCTCCATGTTATTAATATTAATAAGTCTTTCGAGGAGTTGTGAGCAATAAACTGGTTGCTTTGACGAAATGAGATCTTCGCTTATCCCTTCTCCATCTTGTGAAAAAGTTTTTATATCTTCGCTCTTCTGTAACTTTTGTGTCAAAAATAAAAGAGCGTCTTCGAAACACGCTGCTGAGATTGAAGTTTTTAAATTAATTTTGTCAGAAATAAAACCTTCTTCATGTAAATAAGTATTAAAAATTTGTTGTGCGCTTGTTACCATTAATGATTCATCAATTTGGTTGTTTCTAGCTTCATTGTAAAGCCTATCAATCTTATCAACAGATAAATTTTCTTTATTACTTCTTATATAGCCAGCTTTAACAGAATCAATAGAGGTAGTTGTCGGTTGGTTTTTTATAGAGTCTGCTTGAGAAAAGTTAACTTTACCTAATTTATTCTGAACAGCTATTACCTGATTTAGATTTTTGGGGTCAGGTTCGTCAAATTCTTGACTAGAAATTCCGGTCTCTTTTTTGTTCTTATTTCTGATTAAAGCTTCTTGGTTAAAATAGGATGTAGCTAAAGTCTCTGAAGAATTTTCACTACTCATTTCTCCATCTTCACCTATTCCAATGTCCCAAACTTCGCCACTATTTAACTTATCATTATTTTCTTTATAATTTGTCGTTTCCCCTATTTCAGTATGATTTTCTTCTGTCAAATTATCCTCAGATACATTAGATACAATTGGATCTTTCTCTTTTATACTAATTTCCTCGGTTGAAGAAATAACCAGATCTGTCATCTGTGAAGGTTTTATAAACGCCCTTTCATATGTCTCAGGCATAACTAAATGACTTTTTTCTTTTAAAAAAGTATTATATTCATCATTTGATGCAGCATAACTTTTCGGTAAAAAAAAGTTGGAAATTCCTTGTAAAAATTTCATAATTACGTTCTGTTTATCTTGTTTTTCATCTGAGGTTCTGCTCTCAGCGGCAATCAAATTTTTATTAACCTCTTTATTTCCCTTTTGAACCGTATCATACCCTATCATTACAGAAATTTTTAATCGACCATCAAGGCTAAGTAAATATTTACTTATAGGTATTTCTTTAAATTCATGAAGAGTTTGAGCTTCCGGTAAGGATTTAGCTTTAGGTTCCGATGGAGGATATAAAACTGGATTATTTCGCTCTGCCCAAGTTAAATCAATAAAAAGAAAGACGCCTGCCATCGTAAGAGCTAATAATTTAAACCATAATGTCTGGCGCCATTCTTTCATTTTTGACTCCAAAAATAAAAATCCGAGTTACCTTCCCTAATTTTCGGCAACCCGGTCAATCCTAGCTATTTTTACTACTACTCTGGACCCCGTGGCTTTCCCCTTTTGCTACTTTATGATGGTAGCTTAAGGAGCTTTTCGATGTTAGGTTCAGATTTAAAACTATTCTATTTTTTTTTAAATTACCAATTTAAATATAACCTACAAATAAAAATTGTCAAGAAAAAATAACTAACTTTTTCTTATTCTAACATTCAATGAATTTTTAATACTTTTTTCTTTTTTGAACACTTTTTTATAATAAATTGCACTGAAAATTTTTAAAGACTTCTGTTTAATTTTTATTTTTTGCTAAATTTTAATTAAAGTCTTTTACACATAAATTTCAATACAAAAAAATCTTAGTTTTCTTTGTAATTTTTTACAACATTGAATTAAATTTTAATTAAATATCTTCATAAATACCGTATCATAACCGTATCATAAAAAATTTCTTAAATTTTATAGGAGATTTTTATAGCTATATATACATCCACAATATTGTTGACGATATAGGTTAAACTGTTTGGAAAGTTCTATGGTTTTTTTAAAACCATTTTTTTTCTTAAAATTATAAAAAAGGAAAAGTTCAGCACCGATTTCTTGTCCTAACTTTTTGATAAGTTCTGCGTTTTTATACGGGCTTATGGTTAAGGTAGT
>JAOAET010000034.1 GCA_026416665.1 Candidatus Omnitrophota bacterium
ATTGTTCATCGCCGAGCAATTCGGAAAGAGTAGCAATGCGTGAGGATAATTCCTCTTCAAATTTCTTTATTTCTAATGTGTTCATTTTTCCCTCATAATTTATTTTTAACAATTTAACATTTTATTGATTGGATTAATCTATCGTATTCTTTAATCAAATCGTCATATGCTACAAAATGGTATTCTTTAAGCATTAAAAGTAAAAGCTCCGTTCTTGGGATGTAAAAATTCTTAACAAGTGCTTGCTCCCCATTTGAGGCAATTAAACTCCTTCTATTAAAATAAATTGGGAAAATAACTTCGTATAAATCCAAGTATTTGCTAATTATGAAATCCTTACTGAGAAAACTTCTACCCGCCGGAATTAAAGAACATAAAAAACAACTGCCAGCTGGAATTGTGAATGAAACTCCAAAGTCATCGCAAGTTCTTAGATTGAAGAATATATTTTGCAAGTCTCCGCCTTGGAAATGTATTCCATTGGGAGTTTTTTCAATTTCGAATTTTTCATCAGTATATATTTTCCCTTTTGCAGTATCGAGCTTAAAAGTTTTTAGCCCGATTAGATTATTATAGAACTGATATAACATATATTCCGATTTGGCAAGATTAAATTTTAACATAATTCCTCCTTTGTGTGTTTTTTAACATATGTTGAAATTAGTTCAAGCAATTGTTCATATTTCTTGACAGCATAGCGATTTACTTTGAAACCACATTCTGATATAACATCTTTTAACAACTCAATTTTCATAATTCTTAGCTTATTCACCAATAAAATATAGCCATCAGTAAAAATCATATCGTTTTTTTCAACAAGAACTGGAATTCTTGAAGTATTATCGTAACGCTCTAAAATAAGCTCTGGTTTAATTATAGTGTGACCTTTTTTGTAAAGTCCGCAATAAAATCCGCATTCATAAACATAAACAGTATGATTAATACTAATGTTAGAATATGGATAAACTCTGATTGTGAATTGAACATCTTTTTTATAGGTTTTAATATCAGTTTTTGAAACTAAATAACTATCGTCATATTCAACAATTCTTGGGTTTTCTTCTTCAAATAAGTATATTTCGTCCAACTTATTTGAGTATATTTTTGACGAGGCTACAAAGAAATCTTTGTAGCGGTAAAGAATGTGATTGTTTTTTCTGAAGTCAAATCTAAAATTCATAGTTTTACTCCTTATTTTTTTGTTTAACATTTATTGTTTGGAAGAAACAAAAAAAAGGGGTTCTTATAGAACCCCTTTTATGATTTGATTGTAAACTTTTTCATAATCTCCGTAAACTTTAATGTTTAATTCATTAAAAATTACGGGTTCCATTATAATGCATTTTCTTACTAAAATCGTATAATTATCTCCATAAACAAAATCATTTCTGTGAAAAATTACTGGCAAGTATTTAATGCTCTTTGTCAAATCAATACTTGCATCTTTATCGAAAAGGCTTAAAGGTATTCCTTTTACCTTTAGCAAAAAGTGAGTATTCAAACCCCCATCGTTGTAAGTTTCAACTACTTCAATTTCTGGGGTTTTATCAATTAAAAGCCCCAAATTATGTTTCTGTGGTTTTACATAGTATCGGGAACCATATGGATTGATATTGATATTGCTACTTATCGTAGCGGGGAGTTTTCCAACAAGGAAGTCACTCCATCGGAGTAACTTCCTGTCATTTATCAAATGGGTGTTTGTTACTTTCATTTTTTGCTCCTTTCTTTTTGTTCCTCGTATTTTTCATAGAAAAACTCTATCAACAGGGAATTTATTACTCCCTTTAGTTTTTTGACGGTTAAATTATTTGGGATTTCTTGCAATTGATATTCGATTGCGAGTAGGTTGTAAATTAATGTATATATTGAGACCTCATTCGTAGGTAAGTATCTATCTAATTTTCCGTGCGGTTCTTTATCTAAAACACTGTGGTTTAAATTTCGTAGCTCCTCGACGAAATCATATATTTCGTTGAGGGAACTACCGATTATGTATTTTATTGAGTATTTATCGGAAAAGAAGAACAAGTTCTTTGCAGTTTCTCTGTAAAAGCTATCTGGAAATAATATTAATCCCATATTAAGTCCTCCATCTTTCTTTTATAACTTTTTTTTGTTTACCTATGATATACTATTTTAAAAAATTCAAAATCATTAATTGAGATATTAGATTGGAACTTTGCGTCAGATTTGAAGCTAACATTTTGCAGTCTCCTTTTCAGTTTCATCACAAGCAATATATCGCCATCTTCAAGATTAATAATTTCGTCTCTATTAATAGAAAGTCTAATATCAAGCATTGAATTAAGTAGCTTGATATTAGTCTCATATCCAATGTAATTGTAGAGCTTGCCTTTTTCATAGGCAGTATCAACCAGAGTTAAGAATTCTGGTAGGGAAATTCTTTCTGCGGTATAAATTCCTTCTTTAGTAATAACGGCTGAGTTTAATAAATGGTATTTCATTTTTTTAACTCCTTATTTTTTTTGTGAGTTTAATAAAATCATTTTCGTCAAGGCATCTGTAATATTTGCCTTTGAAATCTTCTAAACTATAACCACAGCACCAGCCGTGTTCACACAGGTCATCGTATCTATCTTCGCAAGAAAACCAATACACTTTTGCGATTTTACTTAAACGAACAAGGCTTGCTCCACCGTCAAAGTCTCCGAAGAAGATAACTATTCTATTTTTAAAATAATCGAATTTGTAAGATTGGTTATCGGTGATAGAATAGTTATCCTCTAAATCGAATCCGTTGCTTGCATCGAAGACTTCAATATCCTTATTCTTCGATGCAATTTCACTTAATCTCTTGAAAAATCGACTTTGAGGAATGCAACTCCCGCTAAAGTCTAATGCGAGGATTAATCTTTCTCTTTCTAAACCGAGCCTGCACTTGCTAAGAGGCTCTTTTGTGAACCTTCTTAGCATCAATCTTTTTATATCCCATATGTCATCCCCATCATTCTCATATATACTATAGTCCTCAGCTATCTTAGAAACAATTAATGCGAAGGTTGTTGCCAACCTTCGCATTCTCATTTCCTCAAGTGAAATAGAATTATAAAAGCTTTTTCTTTCTATTTCACCTGAGTAATTATAACTATCAAAATCCTCAGAATAATCAAAATCCTC
>JAOAET010000047.1 GCA_026416665.1 Candidatus Omnitrophota bacterium
AACATAATTACAAAAGATATATTAAGTAAAAAATTGTCGGGGGAATACAAGTTTTTGCCTATAGATACTAAGTATTTTAAAGATTTGGAGGTTGAGATACTTGGATTGTTTGATAATCTTGATGAAGAGCTTGATGGATGGCTTATAAAAAGTGAGAACTATCAGGCTTTAAATACTATACTACCAAAGTTTAAAGGAAAAGTGCAAACGATATATATTGATCCACCATATAATACAGGAAAAGATTTTCCTTATATTGATAGATTTCAAAATAGTAGTTGGCTATCATTAATTTTTGATAGAATTTCATTATTGTATGATTTTTTAAATATAACAGGTAATTTTTGGTTACATTTAGATTTTAATTCTGTCCATTTAGCTCGTATTTTATTAGATGATATTTTCGGTAGAGACAATTTTGTCAATGAGATAATTTGGCGTAAAAGAGCAGGTGCTGGTAATGATAGTAAATATATAGCAAATGAGCATGACAACATTCTTTTGTATTGCAAAAATTTTCAAAGAGTAGAATTTAGCAGTTTTCAAAGAGGTTCAGAATTAATTGAAAATTATGAAAGAGATGGAAAAGGGTATTATTTGCTTAAACCACTAAATGAGCCAACACTTCAAGACAGTCCTGGATTACACTATGATATCTTATTACCTTCAGGAAAAATATTATACGGTAATCAGCATCAATGGAAAGTTTCAAGAAATAAATATTATGAAATGTTAAACAACGATCAAATAGTCTTTAAAGAAGATAAAGTTTATTACAAGCATTATATAGATATTAATAAAGGTATAATACCTTCTTCTATTTTTTTCAATACGGGTTTTAATTCAGATGGTACTAAAGAATTAAAATCTCTTTTCGGCGAATCATTTTATAATTCTCTGAAGAAAGAAAGTAAAAAACCAACTGTGAAACCTGAAAGATTATTAAAGACAATATTAACTATTTCCTATAATAAAAGTATAAATAATATTGTTCTAGATTGTTTTTTAGGATTTGGCACTACCACAGCCGTGGCTCACAAACTTGGCAGAAAATGGATTGGTATAGAAATGGGAGAATACTTTTACACCGTCATCCTCCCAAGAATGAAAAAAGTCTTGGCATACGATAGATCGGGCATCTCTAAAGAAAACGATGTTAAAGAGAACTATAACGAAAAGAAAGCCGGTGGATTTTTCAAATACTACGAGCTGGAACAATACGAAGAAACACTTGCAAACACTGTTTATGAAAACCATGATATGCTAATTACCGAAGACTGTAAACCTTATGAACAGTATGTGTTTATGAGAGACGAAAAGATGCTTAGAGCGCTTGATGAGATTGATTATAAAAATAATAAAGTAAAGGTAGATTTAAGCAAGATATACGAAAACATAGATATAGCTGAGACACTTTCAAACCTTACAGGTAAATGGATAAAACGGATAGAAGGTGAAGAGATTGTTTTTGAGGATGGTAGTATAGTTAACATAAAAGACCTGGACTACAAACTTATAAAACCTTTGATATGGTGGGAGTGAATATGTGGAAAATACTTAATCTTGTAAGTAATAAGAATCAAAGATAAGGAGATTAGATTATGAGACTTTATCTAAAAGATATTGTAGATTCAGTGAATTTTAACACCTTACCAAAAGAATGGACAGATTTTGATTTTGTTAGTTTTTCTAGTAAGAAAAAACTTTTTGATTTCCAACAAGACGCACTGAAAAATGCTGTGAAAGGATTGTATAAGTTTTACAAAGATTGTAAAGCAGACAAGCAAGAATTCTTGAAACTCTATACTGATAACGGTCTAATCCAAGATGAGTTTGGTATAGAAATGGATAGAGACAAAATGAAAATATTTCAGGATTTTATAAACTATTACTCCATTGAGGATAACAAGATAAGGTTTGAAAAATTCATCAACAGGATGAGCTTTTGGATGGCTACTGGGAGTGGTAAAACACTTGTGATTGTTAAACTGATTGAGATATTAGCAAAACTAATCAAAGACGGACAAATTCCTAAAAATGATATTTTGTTTCTTACTTATCGTGAAGATTTAATTGAACAGTTTAAGAGACATATTGATGAGTTTAATAGTTCTAGCAGAGGTATTCGTATCAACCTTAAGGACCTTAAAGACTACGAGAGTGTAAAAAGAGAAAATAGGATAAAGTTTAGCGATGAGATAGATGTATTTTACTACCGCAGTGATTTAATAAGCGATGAACAAAAAGAAAAATTCGTTAATTTTAAAAACTATGATAATGATGGCAAATGGTTTATCTTCCTTGATGAAGCGCACAAGGGTGATAAGCAGGAAAGCAAAAGACAGCTATACTACATAATTCTCTCAAGAAATGGATTTTTGTTTAATTTTTCAGCGACTTTCGTTGATGAGATTGACTTCGTAACTTGTGTTTTTAACTTCAATCTAGAGAAGTTTATACAAGCAGGCTATGGTAAGCATATCTATATCTCTCAATCAGATATAGAAGGATTGGGTATGGACCAAGAATTTGATAAAGACACGAAGAAAATTATTATCCTTAAGCTGTTTATTCTTTATACACTCATAAAGAAGTCAAAACCTGATAACTACTATCATAAGCCTCTGATTTTAACCTTGGTCAATTCTGTAAATACAGAGGATTCAGATTTGGAATTATTCTTT